>JBAUMZ010000104.1:0-3874 GCA_049578985.1 Nitrososphaeraceae archaeon | reverse complement strand
ATCTTACAGGATTTATAGTGCTGAGGAGCCTTGTCTAAGAATAAGTAACATTTTGGGAATTTGTAATGTATTTGCTTTAGGAATTCATAGAACGTGTCCTCGTTAAGAGAATGTTCACAAGTTATTTTTAAACTAACTAACATTAGGAGCTCCTAATCAATCGTTTATACACCAACTAGACTGCCCCAACATTACAAAATTTGATCAAGACCAAGAAATGACCTATGATATCATGATATCAGCTAATGGTTAACTTTATATTGACGATTGGCCAGCCATCATGGCCACACCAGATATAGGTTATATCTTGCTGCCAAAACTAGTCTATAACATGACACTATAAATGGTTAAGACCAGATTTGTGGGAATAGTCACTTCTGTTATTAGATCATGTATGAAACCAGAGTCGAGATCCGAAAACACAGAGAATAAAGAAAAGGATTGTCAGGCTTGAAATAAAGGATGACAGTTACATGATGCGTTACGAAAAAAAGTTTAGTCTTATGCTAACCCGCTAATTGAGCTCCTGCGACCACAGCTGATGAGTTTCTTGCAGGATTAGGATCATCAATAGGTTCTTCTGTTACAATGATCAAGTCATACGGCGTGTCCGTGGACTGTAAAGTGGTCGCTAACCCATTATCTTCAAGTTGACCCAGTGCCAGATCGGTGTCTGTGGTACTATCTACCAGCCAAGCTTGATATGACATGCCGCTCGTAGGTGAGATGTCCACGTTCACTTGAGCTCTTATTCCTTCACGGTCGTTTCCAATACTGTATGTACCGAATTTATCGCCTCCAAAAGGATTATCTCCTTCAGGTACGGTAAGATCTCCACTACTTTCCATCTGCTCTTGAGCTTCAGCTGTTCCAATATGAAGTGAAGTGCCTGCAGTTAACGAAGTAGCCAATACAGCTACTACCAGAAGTAGGTACAATCTATCCATTGTCTACCTGAGTCTTAACAAGGGTTGAGAATTTTAATCTATCGATCCTAGATTCTAGATTCTAGCACAGGTAGCACGATATCGAAGGATGAAGCAAGTTGCTGATATAGATACGTTGCTTGCATATAGGCGGAACGGTGAGATACTAGACAGGTGTGCCACATAACACTGGCGCATCACTCAGATGCGCTTAAATATCTCAGGGTTATTCTGTGATTCATGCATACAAGGACCTGGGAAATAACTATCATGTTAGGAAGTCTTGTTGCACTTACCATTGTTGTTTCGTTACAGAATATCTCACCAGCACTTGCGCAACTAGACCAACAGACCTTTACATCTCAGATGTCAGGAGAGGAAGAAGTTCCCCCTGTCGATGGTATGGCCAGTGGAACAGCTAAATTTAATTTAGGTTCTGATGGAAGTTCTATAGATTATCAGCTGAATGTTACAGACGTATCCGGTGTTACAGCTGCTCACATCCATTCAGGCAATGTGGGCGAAAATGGACCTGTCATTGTGACTCTCTTTGAGTCAGACACACCAACTAATCAAATTAATGGTGTCCTAGCAGACGGTACATTTTCGGCTTCAGACTTAGAAGGTCCAATGGAAGGTATGGAATTATCAGACCTAGTTTCTGCAATGAGTAACGGCGTCACATATGTTAATCTTCACACACAGACAAATCCTGAAGGAGAGATTCGAGGGCAGATATAGAATATATCACTACACCAGCGTACACATCTAATAAACCTCAAAGCTGGATCGGCTGGCATCACCCGCTTTTATCAACAGCACAATACAAATCAAGCAACAGTGTCCAGTTAAATAGCCATTATTAGAACCTGAACATGGTCCAATGATTCTAACGTCAAGCTCTTTTTGTAATGAGGCTGCTGAACACAGTCGCGATATCATGAGGTCTGTATTGAAGAAATTTGACCTTACTTATCGTTGATGGTTTAGAGCAGGTCCAGGATTATTCCAATCATATACATGAAAAGGCATATGTGTCTGTGCTTTCAAAGACGAAGTTAAAAGTAGAACCTGAAGATAATACGCCAGAGGCACCATCTTAGTCTGCGCTACCGACAGAGACAGATGTTTCAGTATGTTTGGTTATCATCATTACTCCATATGACCCCCCCCTGCCGCCTCTACATTTACTGAATTATATGAGTAAGCCTAATTTTACTTCTTGAGCAATGGCAGCGGTGGGGCCTAACATAACTATGACAAATAGAGGACCAATAAATGATACGAATTACATCCTTGAACCTTAACCGCAAAAAATTAATCTAGGCCTCTGCATAATACCTTTTATGGCCACCTCTGACGATCTAGACCGTCTGAGAGATTTACACTTCGCGTGGAAGAAAGGTTGTCAAGAAATCCTTCCAAAGGTTAACCCTGCATTCATCGCCGATCTTATCGATAGACAACGGCAGGGACATCATGAACCAATATACATGCTGGAAATGTTTACCAAATCTGGTCTAGATTCTCAAAAAATCAGAAATGAAATAGAGGAAAGGACAGGATTTTCCCCTGATATCTATGATCATGGCACTCATTATGTCACGAATCAAAAAACTACCTTAGAACTACTTAAAAGAATGTCTGATCATGAAGAAGTAATAGCAATTGAAGGTGATTATACGGGAGCGATAACAGGATTGGGCCCTTCGCATAACTGGGATCAGGTTAGAGCGAGATTGGGAATCCGGGATTCTTATAAGTATCAATACTAGACCGCTCATCAGGAATAACTAACAGAGGATATTCAATCTGTCCTACTAAATAAGGGATCGGCTCCATCCATACAAGGAATTAAGGAGCTACCTAGGATTTGGCGTACACAATCCTACGATCCCAGCTATTGAAATTCATGAATATGATAAGGGCACAGCAGCATACTGGAAAGCATTGTATCATTCTACCTAGTTTGTAGCGTTATTAGGTACTCGTATCCATTTGTCAGATGATGCCGTTAAACAAATCATGGCATGATTACAATGAATCACTAATTGAACGCGGGCGTATACTCATGGATATTAAGTTTCTCAGATCAAGGAATATGGAGATTGAGAAGATGAATGAAGGCAAGGTTGGAGCTCCATTTGAATACTCACATACGTATATCCAGTTTTTAGCATTTCTTAAGATTGGTTTTAAGATTGCTTATAGAACTGTTCAAGGAATCGTTAGAGGATTATCTGATTATATCAGGATTGAGGAAATGCATTTTACACATATCAGAAGAAGAATTCTAAAGATTAAACCATCCGCAAGAAATCTAAATCTTGATAATGATGATGGTAAGCCGATAACTCTGATAGTCGATGCATCAGGTCTTACTATAACAAAGAAAGGAGATTACATAGAACAAAAATGGATAAGGAAGAAAAAAGAGTTTGTCAAGCTGCATATTGCAGTCGATGCTAAATCAGAAAAGATCATATCATTCAGAGTAACTAAAGGTAATGTTCATGACTCCAAAAAGTTAAGTCCTATGATAAAAGAGGTAGCTGAAGAATATAATATTGACAAGGTGTATGGGGATAAGGCTCATGATAATAGAAAGAGTTTCAGCCTGTTAGATGAATTGAGTATAGAACCTGCAATAAGCATTAGAAAAAATGCATCTACTGAAACAAGAGGATGTCCATTAAGAAGAGATGAGGTTTTGCTTATCAGAAAGCTAGGATATGATGGATGGAAGCAACTAAAAGATGCTGGAAGAAGATGGATTGCAGAGGTAGTATTCTCTTCAATCAAAAGAGTATTAGGCGAAGATCTCCTTTCAAAGAAATTTAGAGCACAGAAAGTAGAAGCAGGACTGAAAGTAATGCTTTACAATAAATTCATGAGCTTGTAGACTAAAAAAATCTAGTAAAACTACCATGGTATGATTTCTTTTGAAT
>JBAUMZ010000103.1:0-11545 GCA_049578985.1 Nitrososphaeraceae archaeon | reverse complement strand
AATAATAGTTTAGCTATTAGAAAAACAAGTTTTTCTACTTCTAAATTTAGGGAGGTATACAATGTAGATGGGTAGTAGTAGTTTGATCGTCAAATTAGACTTAACTCTTATGCCATACAATATCAGTATCTGCCTAGAATGAAATGATAGAGCTACTAACTAATGCAAAATGAATGGCACAAAACAGCGATGATAAATCCTTTGGAGACATTTGTTAAGGTATATATTGTATATAGGATCTAGCTAGGGCTCCATTGAAAATCTCAAGACGGTGAAAGTAGCACTGGTGTGTATTGCCGATATATAGATATGCCAGAAGAAATATGGGTACAAGACATCAGGAAGGTATCAAGGAATCGGTCGGCTCGACTTCTTTTTATAACTCCATCTAACAGACAGTAAGCATTCCAAGTGCTGCAGAATCTGACACAGTATTACAGTGATTGGTCACTATTTTCCACCCGAACAGAGCATACTATAACTTTGACTCGATCTACAATCAAATTTCCTCAATAGCTGAAAGCCAATTGCTTTAACGGGTAACACATGTCAATACTCTTGACTTCAGTTGGTATAATGAACTTCCAATATGTTTTCCAGTATTTTTCAGCACTTCGGATAATTCATGGAGAAGAACGTCTGCTATATCGACTTGTGGCCACAAGACCATATTACTACTACTTTGCGACTAGAACATTCGACGAATGAACCATAAGGTATATTATATTACTACTAGTAGAAACTAATGGCTAGAAAATCTGTTTCGTTATGCATGGACATAAGATAAACTCTTATGTCTGCATAAGTTTTTTTTACACATGGGGGTCACGGATGTTATCCCAATCTCTGCCCCATTCGGAAGGATCATATTACTGATCTTGAAGGTTACGTTGTTAGATATAATATTGAGATCATATGTCACTAGTGACAGCATCCACTGATGCAATTTTATCGAACTTGGAAGCAGATTCTGCCAGCTTGCAGTAATCTAAATTGTCATTTATGTGGGGACGTACAACAGTCAGCCTCGCGATGGCCCATCACAATTCAACCTTACTTACGAGTTGGAGGATCCTCCCGATCCATTTATCATCCGCTGAAGCTCGTAATTTGATACATCTTTTTCGGGAAATGATATGTTCTCTCTAGATTCGATACATCCGAATCCTCCTGATTTGCCCATTCTAGTTACACCGTCTGATACAGCTACAGTTGAATTGTCTTGAGCAGGTTCTGATGCTCCGGCAGGGGAACATTCAAAGGTGTCACGAAGATAACGAGGAAAGTGGATGATGCGATATGAATACTGGTGATCATGGATCGTAGTTCTTTTAGCTCGCAGCTCTTTTAGATCATTTCCCCAGAGGGTACCAATTTATCAATATGGTAATTGAGGAAGGTTTGGTCGAGATCCCAACTGATCTCTTGTTGGTTCGAATACTGCCCTATTTCCAAAGAATAAAGGCCAGAGTTATAGACAGTAACGCTTTTCAAGCCTTGATTAACGTGTATATTCCAATTCAATACCTAGACTACCACTGTCTAGCCTACCACAGGAATAGCATCTGACACGAGCAATCGCTCTGATCATGATCAAAACAACGATTAACCCCTTCCTCTGTGAGGTTTTTACAGGTTATCAGTCATAGAATTAATCCAAAGAACTAAACCCAATAATATTAATTCACTAACTCACATCCCTCGATAGATATTTTGTTATATCTAATTTGAAACGTCTTGTTCTATAGTAGCTTGCTATGACATGCCTGAAATCTTCAAACCTTGGATAATATCTTGATACAAGCAGATCATATTTTCCCTGTCTCCAGCATTCTTCTATAGCATTAAACTCAGGCGATCCTTTAGGAAAATATATCGCTTTAAGGACATCATTGCATTGTTTTATGTACTCTTTTACCATCGTGGAACGATGATGCTGATGTGCCCTATCTATGAAAAGTATTAGTTTTCCAAACTTCTTTTGTACTTATTTGAGGTAATCCAGAAAGGTGTATTGGTCAAATGAGTTGTACTGACGGGGGGATTGATCGCCGTAGCTAAGATTGATAAACAAATATAGCTAAAATGAAAAACCTGACTACGTCACAAGCCTTGCGGAAACTCGTATCTTGAAGGTATTTTATCAGATGGCATCACTCCGTAGACTATTGCGATTTCGTCATGAGCATTAAGATTTATACTTCTGTAGTCCGCATTTGTAGGTACTTTATTACCATTCACATATACACTCAATGTACTATCTGTGTCTCTCTCATCGAATAAATGAGTATTGTTGAATACCTTTCCCCAGATATCAAAGAAATTCCCAATGGTAAATTCTCTCTTTACAGGTGCTTCGATATGAATAATACCACTATCGTCGTGTGTATGGAGCCAGTATAGACATCTCGCGTCCGGATTTATTCCAACCTGCGAAGGTACAATAATAGGTTCACCATTAATGAAAATGTCAAGGTGAGCATGGATATGGAAAACTGCCTGTTCCATCGTATTACATTGTATCCCATCTATTGTTCTCGTGATGGCGTATGTAGGATTAGGTCCCTGCGTATAGTAGTAGAGAGCCATAGAAAGTGCAATGACAATTGAGATACTAATACCGATTATAACAATTGGCCTAATGATAATCCTCCCCAACTAGCTCGACACTATTTCAAATGTTAATGCACCGTATTAAGGATTCTAGTATAAAGATCGAACTCATTATCATGGTTCTATTTTCAGTATACTTACCCTATACATACTTACCAAATCTGAGACACCTATTCTTATAGTATTATAACGCACTAGCACAACATAAAAATCAATTTCTAAAATCATTACTCGTACCAGTTCGCTATGGATAATATATAACTACAAGCTGAGTCTTTCAGTTACTGCCTTTGCAAGCCGCTTTCTGTTCGGTTCATACATCGAGCCCAATCGAAAGAGCAGTTAGTCCTTGTTAGCGTGCAAGAACCAATTTTGCACTAGTCGATAAATCTTAGTCAATTTTCTCTTGGCCATGACTTGATATATACCAGACGGGCGAAAATAGTAGTTAGGTGATCGGAATTGATAGCATTTAATCACTTCCAAGAAAATAGCAGATCCCCGTAGTAGCCATTACAGCTCTGTTGCATAAATCAAAATAGCAGATTCCTGGAGTAGTAATGGCTACTATTATCCTCCAGGTTCACATCATTCTCATTTCGAAAACAAGAACAAGACTTCCAATCAATCTAGCAATAATAATAGTAATAGTAATACTACAACGTATGAAGGCACAAATAGAAAATGAAAGAATTGAGCTTTCATCGCATAAAAATCATGAGCGTATTGTAAAGATGCTATACGAGAATGGGCAATCTGGAAATTCATAATGGTATTAGTTACCATAGGAAGATAGTTTGAAGTCATGCATACCATAGACGTCTTCATAGTCTCATTATTATTCGAAGGATGTACCGGCTCTGTAGAAACCACTATCACCACCATCCTAAATACAACATATATGTTAATAGATAACCATGTATAAATGAAAATTTCTGAATTCTGTAAAATGATTGAAGTGTTGCTTTACGAAAGGTAAATCATCGCCATAAGATATTTAGCAACCTTGCATCTTTCAAGCACCAATCAACCACACGTAAAATGGGACAGTAACAATAATTGCAACGGACGTGAGGATCAGTGTTGATGATGCCTCAGACTCACAGATCTGATAACGTATTGCTAGAAGGACAGGCAAGACTGCAAAAGGAAGTACACATAGGATTACTGCCTCATTTGCAAATGTTCCTTTTAGTCCAATCATGAATATGATCCCAATCATCAGTGTTGGCTGAACTAGCGATTTAAGCAGTACGTTGAAGATTACGATCCGATTAAGTTTGATCCTGTGTACGGCAAGAGCCAACCAGCCACGAAAATGCCAACACCAGATGTTGCAGAACCTATAAGATTTGAACTTGAAATTGCAACTTCTGGAACCCTACGCTAATACAAAAAATGTAGGCGTAAGAATGGTCGATACAGAGAGAATAGAAAATGTCGTCATGTACAAGATCGGCTCACTTAGCTCGTACGCAGGTATTAGAATAATTAATAGTCAACTACTGTAGCGTTAGTAAGTATTCTAGATGATAATTCAGGAGTTCCAAGAATTGCTCCGTTAATTAAATCGTCTTTCTCGTAACCAGCGATTTCTAGGCAGATCTCACACACGACTACTTTGCCGCCCCCATTAATAAAGTCAGTAACATTACTTATCACATTTCTGAGAGCCAAAAAGTTATGAGGATTATTTACTCCGACTTGCACTCCTTCAATGCTAAGCATAAGCGTCACGTTGTGTCCCAAGTTCTTTAAACTAGTAGCATCAGATAAGGCTATAGAAGCCCTCCAGGGATCATCACTACTTAAATGGTAGACAATTGGATCAGCATTTTCTGCGATAGTTCTTGTGGAGTTATTCTGTGCGTATACTGACGAATCATGTGAAAATAGACTCAGTGTTGTTATTACTAATATGGATAATACAGCCACGCATATGCCGTTATTCTGATAATTCATCTTAAATGAGCAGGTATTCTAAATATGTTAATTAAACCTTACTGCACCCCATCATTCATCCCTTCAAAAGTTTTTTTGTTACTTGCGAAACCTAAAATGTATCTGAATTGGTAGTGACTTATCTTTTAAATGGTCCCACGAAATATACAAGAATATTACACTAAATGACAAAGAAAGGGTTATAGCCAAGATTCATACCTCATACATAAATATGCTTTCCTGTGCTAGGTGTTATCTCTTGAAATGAATTCTTCACCTGAACCCATCCAAGGTGACGTAGGCGGCACTGATCCTGGCCCACGCAACATAGAATTAGATCGACAAAATCCTGACATACTCACACCTCCAAGAACCGACCATGGAACAGTTCCCAACTTGAAATTTTCCTTCGGTATGGCACACAATCGACTCCAGGGTGCAGGCTGGGCCCGTCAAGTGACTATTCGAGAGTTACCGGCCGCCACTACGTTGGCTGGCGTGAACATGCGGTTGAATCCAGGCGGGATCCGTGAATTACATTGGCATAAGCAAGCCGAATGGGCGTACATGCTCTACGGCCGTGCTCGAATCAGCGCAGTTGACCAAGACGGTCGCAATTTCCTTGATGATGTTGGTGTAGAGGATATATGGAATTTTCCCGCTGGCGTTCCACATTCGATTCAGGGATTGGAAGAAGGCTGTGAGTTCCTCCTAGTATTCGACGACGGTTCTTTTTCTGAAGACGCAACTTTTTTAATTACTGATTGGTTTGCTCACACGCCAAGAGAGGTGCTGGCAAAGAATTTTGGAGTCTCCGAAAGTGATTTTGCTGATCTTCCTGATGACGTCGATCGAACAAGATACATCTTTCAAGGCGAGGTTCCACCACCTCTGCCTTCTGATATAGTAAGTAATTCATACGGACAGCGATCTTTCAGCTATCATTTCTCAACGCAGCCGTCGGTGAAGACGAGCGGAGGCAATGTACGAATAGTCGATTCAACCATATTCCCTGCTGCATCGACGATCGCAGCAGGACTAGTTGAGATTGAACCCGGGGGCATGCGAGAGATGCATTGGCATCCTAATGCTGAAGAGTGGCAATACTATATTGAGGGAAGCGCTAGAATGGGTGTGTTTGCGTCTGAAGGGAATGCACGGACTTTCAACTACCAAGCTGGTGATGTTGGCACCGTTCCATTCGCTTTTGGACACTATATTGAGAATATCGGTAACACGCCTCTGCGATTTCTTGAGATTTTTAGAAGCCCACATTTCCAAGATGTCTCGCTAAACCAGTGGATGGCTTTAACACCACCAGAGCTGGTGCAGGCTCACTTGAATCTGAACAAGAGCGTGATGGGCGTATTACGCAAGGAAAAGTGGCCAGTCATCAAAGATTTGAAATATCAGCCACCAACCAAATAACTAAACTGTCAAAAAAAGATCTTGATATAGGGTATCTCGATAGGTTAGTCATCGGATTCTTAGACTCAGGTAGTCCCTAATGAAGTATCATTTCCGTTACAATAAATGACGATCACCACCAATCAGTCGCCCAACCACCCCTTTCTGGCCATCATCTTCATCCACCAATGCTTCACTTCCCACTGGGCATTCAGATTCTGTGGTATCTGTTGCTTCCTCATATCCTGGGTCACCCCTTTCTGGTGTATTCACCATTGACAGACGGACTCGGGCATTATCAACATCAAGTGTATCACTATCTACAATCTCCGTCACCGTCCCTCTAAAACAATTCGTTGAGCCCTTGCATTCCGTGGATAGGATTAGTGGAGTTTGACTGTCGACAAGTTCAGATTGATCACTATTGCCAGTTTCAGCGTTGTCATCGTTTCTTTCCTCTACCACTCTTACGTTATCATTGTCACCTCTGTCATCCTCTGAGTGAGAATCACTATAACTACTACCGCCGTTCTAGGAAGAGACTCGTTCACAATCTCCGTCTGGACTTCGATGAAACCCATTGGGACACTTCGGGTGGCCACGTCTGCTTATGTTGTTATGAAATTTATTCGTGTATTCAGGTATTTTGCATGTCTTTTGGTCGCCAGGTTGTATGACGCCATTACAGTCTGCAGTAAATGTTGTCACGATTCTTGGACCTGGATCTAATTCTGTAATCCTATATTCTCCAACTCCTAGCGTTACACGGGTACCCGTATCAGAGTCTAGGAATGAGGCGGAATCGGGATTATTTCCCTCAACCTGTATAGTAAATGAGGAAGGAGAAGTACAGGTATCCGATGGACTATGATTCGAATTCGGCCAGTCAGGTACTGCTGGTGCCGCCAACGGTTATTGGCCTTGAATTTATTTATATGCAGTATATCCTGCACATATTTCTTTTTATATGCGGATTGAGATATTTATGTCTGAGCGTGATTGATTGATGCATCGACAAGTTACTGTATTCACATTTTCTGGGCTGATATGTTGTTTAGGGCTGACTGTTTTTTCATCTTACCTGTATCCGTCTAATTCTGTGTATGGTCTGAACGAAGATATCGTCTTAAAGGATCCAGGTTCATTCGTTGATAATAGTGATCAAATTAACGTCATAGGAGTCATTGATAATAACGGAAAAATTCCTATAGATGCTACAGTCGCAGTGAATGTGACAGAAAATATGCAAGCAACTACGGGTAACTCTTCGAGTAGTTCTAATGATACAAGCATTAGAACTGTGACCAGTCCTACATTTTCAAGGGTAATCTATCCTGGCACAGGAGCGCCATTCAAGATAGTTCTGGACAATAAATTAGTAGAGGCGGTTAGTCCGCCATTTGTATATGCTGTAAAACATGTCGATGAGATAAGTTATAATCTGCTCAAATTGAATTATTCGAATATGGCCCTTGGTAATGAAAGAGCTTTAATTGGGACGATGGAGAACACAGCACCATTTCCACTTTACAATGCAACCGTTTATGCCTCAGTACATGACGCCAATAAGGCACAAGTAGACTCTGTTATTAGTGATAAAGTTCCCATATTACGGCCTGGAGAAAAAGCTCAATTTAAGCTCATACCGGATGCGTCGGCAATGTCAAGTGCAGTTTACTATAGCTGTGCCGGATTTGATCTGAATGCTCCAATAAACACGTTCAAAACATCAAAGGGTGGATTTATTCCATTCGATCTTCAGGCCTTGGCAAAAATTATTGATCTACGGTATGATGAAGGATCTAAGAGTGTGGTTTTTGGAGTTGACCATTATAACCCCGCCGGTGGCTTCATAACTCTGAAATTGCCCCAGATGTCTGATGATCAGAAAATAATTGTAAAGATGGATGGTTTACCAGATGATGATGTCAAGATGACCAGCGATGGTAAGACTATAAAGTTAGACATTTTCATTCCTCCAAATGAACACCAAATAGAAGTCAATGGTGTTTCCTATATATAGCATGATCAATTGATAAAAATGAAGATGATCATTACCTAAACATACTTTCCGCCCTTAGTAGCCTTGATCTTCATATATCCTGTGGGGGGCTTTGGCCGAGAAAATATTGACTAGGATTTAACAAAAGCGAAAGTCTCTTTTTCTATCCTCGATGTATTTTGTGTCTTGTGCCATCATCATGGACACAATCATCATCAACATGTTCGTGATTCTGTTCAGAATTTTTATGGTTTTCGTCATTGCAATCGCACTTAGTATCGTGACCTTTTTCTGACGACGTAGTCATTTAATAGTGGTAAATGTCGACTAACTAATAAGGATTTATAAGATCAAGATTGCTTTCAAGCCTGCTTCCGATACCGTTCATCCCAAAGTGTACAACATATTTATCCTATTAAACACACTCTATTGTACTATGAATATGCAGAAGCTCTACCATTATGGACCATTGCCTATAAGAATACTTGCAGGAATAATATTCATAGCACATGGTTTCCCAAAACTTGTAGATCCAGCAATGACACAAGGCTTTTTTGGAAATATCGGTTTACCACCTGAAATGGCAATTCCTATCGGACTACTGGAAGTCGTCGGTGGATTTGCTATCCTTATTGGAGTATTAACAAGAATAGCATCAATTCTGTTTATAGTTGATATGATAGGTGCGATATCTTTGGTAAAAATATCTGATGAATTTGTTGGAGGTTATGAACTCGAGCTTTTGTTGATATCTGTCGCCATAAGCTTGCTATTGACAGGCCCTGGAAGAATCTCTATTGAATACAATGTTCTAAAGCGAGAAATTTTCACGCATGGTAAAGATCTTGTGCGCGTTCGGATTGGGAGCCAAGGGTAGCGTTAGTATATCATTTTTATCTTATTAGCAGGTTTATTATTCTTCTCCGCGGGATTTTGAAATGATCTCAGTGCTCTGCGAAGCATTGTCTAGTGTGCTCTCTACCGAGTTTTAGACATTACAGTAGATATTCTATTGATTGAATAGCATGCAAATGCATTAGAATGTTTGAAGAATCTTTGTTGGTAACTAATGATACCTAAAGGCAGGATCAAGGTATCCCTTGTTCATGGGAAGGTACTATTCTTAATAGGAATTCAATTGCACCTTTCAGTCGATAAAAGTCACTGAACAGACTCCACATGCTATGCTTACCATAGATACTACCGGCATAGGTACTCTTGCACATTTAATTTAACACTGAACAAAATGAGAAATGTGTTAATGCAGTGGTAGACTGTAACCCTATACTTAACGGTATTGTAGCAAGCTAAACTACTACTGAATTATCCTAGAAATTCAGCACTGTAATGCAGTGCTGATGGCTGTTACACTTTATCTTTTTATTTGTCCATTAGGCTATTAATTATGAATCTAATCGTTATCATGAATTCTACATGCAGTGATTTGGGTTGAGTCATGAAAGATCGCGGCATATTAGCCGCACAACAACGTTTGCAAATATACTAATTGCATATCTGATTCTGTTGTCTTCTATAGAGGCAAAAACCCTATTTACTTGTCACTTCACTATGCACTTCAATGAAGAGCAGCGTCACTTACCCAATTATACTAGTCGTAGGGTTCATTATCGCGATAACAGCTGGAGTTGGCACACATCTTATATCTTCAGTCATTGGCGCTGATCGTACATCTATTCTAATTGTAGATCTCCATCTAGAAGAATGTATTAAACAATTGCAGCTTGGAAACGCTGAGGACGCGCTGGATCACTGCCAGTCAGCTGATCAAGCATTGAATGCGCTGTTAGCTAACACGACTTCCAAAAGTTAATCTTCTGCTACCTTTTCTTGTCTCATATGATAAGGAATGGGGGGAGATCTGCTACCAATTGATCCAATCTAGTTCAGCTGGTCCACAGTTTATGATGAGGTAAAAGCAAACGAGTGGCTCTATAGCCAATTACGAGCTCAAGCTCAATATATGGATAGAGTTTTTAATGCTCTGTCGAATGACTAAATGGTAAGTTAATAATCGACACACAGGATTAATTCAGGAAGTTATTTTTATGAACATCTTATACATATGTGCTTTCATAAGCAACTCATTTACGATGTTCTTCCATTTTATGGACATGATGAATGTTCTCTTCATTGATGAAAACACAGTTTCAGCTGCCCACCTACGACCATAGCTTACGCAATGCTTTCATTTGTCAAGATCACTTAACTGCTGTAACACAGCTATCTTTCTGGTATAGCAGCCCATACTTTTGATGGAAGAAATCTTTTTCACCTCCCTTAATTCTACTCGCCAGTTCGATAAAAAATCAGTATCAAATAATAGCTCTCCTCCATCCAGAGATTTATTATATTCTCTCCAGTTTACCTTCCTCTTGTACTTCTTCTTCTTCTGACTCCTCTTAACAGGCAATAAACAGCATGCTAGTTGGTTTCATAAAGCTTCTCCGGATAAGTCGCTATGACAATACGGCTACATAGCAGTTTTTCACATTAACTTTGCAAAGATGTAGAGTTAAGAAGGAACGTATCCATTGCAGATACCACAAATCCAGAGCCGTAAAGGATGCTTGCCAAGTCATGATCATTTCCGAAATAGAAGCCCTCTTCTGGGAACACTACTTCGATTATGGCTCCTGAACCAGGTGGGATAGATACAATATGTCTCATCCCAGCGGCTTGACCATCAACACCGCCAGTGCTATTTGCAGAAATTGAAAAGTCATTGTTTTGTAAATTTTTTACCGTATGTTGATTCAGCAGAGAAGGAGGGTATAATACATTTATCATAGCCGCTGCGAAGTTAAAATCTATTGATTTTCTTGGACCTGCATTTACGATATACCACCTAGTGGGCTCATTAGGTTTCACGTGGAATATTTCTGCATCATTGTTTAGAGGAATTCTGCTAACTATTCCTATCCACGGAATGTACTTATATGCCATGCCGTTAGTCAATATAAGGTCTGGCTTATTCTTAAGGAACTTTTCTAAATCAAAGGAGCCGATAGTACCATTAGTACCTCTAAAGAGTCCTTTGTCAGCAATGTTATAGAGTTCATTAAAAGCAATATAGAACTCTTCAGCAGCCGGATGCTTCTGATCATAAGTAGGAGAAGTAATGATAATGCTACCGTACATGCCGCTTCCCACATGCTCCCATATACCATTAAGGTTGTCTCCATCACAATGGTACATGAAAATACTGGGACCTTTTGAATTAACATTAAATATCCATGTCTTGTTTTCACCTGGCTCAACTGGACCCGATAAGGCTTGGCTTGGGCCCGTTATTCCATGCAAATTAATACTATGCACCAAGTCACCGTCGTTGATTAGGGTAATACGCACCGATTCGCCTTCCTTGAACTTAAGTAGTGGCCCTGGAACTGTTCCATTGAATGTCATCATTTTGTATTCTACTCCACCAGGATGTAATAGACTGCCTAACATAATTTGATACAACTGTCTAAGGATATTGGTCAATACAAATTTAGCTTCTGTTATGAATAGACTCTGTATTCGCTTTGATGTCGACTGCAGTTTTGAACAAAGCCTATAGAA
>JBAUMZ010000102.1:0-1675 GCA_049578985.1 Nitrososphaeraceae archaeon | reverse complement strand
ATCTATATGTGATTGCCTTGGTAGCAGCTACTACTGTTGGAGTCATAATTAATGCGCAATCTACTGGAAGTTTTCAAAATATGACGTCAACACTTCTCAAGTATGCGGACATTAATTTTTGATACTAAAGACTTGTTTTAAGTTGGTAGGTTCCTGATAGCCTGCCGCCACTCCCTCTGAATTAAAGCTACTAATCCTTCATTAAGAACTGCAGTAGACAAGGAGGCACCTTCACATAATGACTTGATTCGTATAGAATGTCACTTCAGTATTGACACTAAAGCTGTAATTACGAGTCCAATATCGACTAGATTTTTACTACCAAGTTTTGATCGTACTCGTATATTTTTGGCGCAAGTGCAGCTCCAGCGGGAAATAAAGATGCTAGAAACGCTTCGATAACTACAGCTAATCCGCATGCATCAGGCAATCCGGTTATCCCGGTAGGTCTGCAGCTAATCCGGTTATTCGCAGAGTGGTAAAAGCGAGAAAAATAAAAAAGAGGGATCGTATCTCTTCTATTCTTCTGATGGCAGCATTCCAGTTCTCCGGATTACGCTCCAAAGAGCATATTCAGGCATTCAGTTACGACTGATCTGAGAGTATCGAATGTGTCCGAATCAATTTCCCCATTGAAGAATGCGTCTTGCAAGGCAAAAAATAGGTCTTCCTCCAGAGAAGCCCCACCAGCAGGAGATGACAACGGATACCCATTTTCGAGAGCCTCGCAAATGGCCGCTATTGCCTCCGCGTCAGTGCTAAGGGTGCCTGGGGATGCGATATTCTGTTCGGCTAAATTTATTGCTAATCCTGGTATCTCGAGAAGAGGAGAGAAACAATCTTCACAGGTCTCTTCGTCACACGCATCTCCTACACCATCACCATCTGTATCAGCCTGGTCTGTATTGGGTACTGTAGGACAGTTATCTGATTCGTCCGGGATACCATCTCCATCGGTATCGGTAGTTGGTGGTGGGGTTGTATCGCCGTTTTCATCTCCAAATTCAAGTTCTAGATCTAATGTCTGACTAGGAGCTGCATTGAATGGTGTTGAACTTATAGCTGCACCATCACTATCTTGCGCCATGTTGATATCATTCAGACAGTTTGCACTTGCCTGCTGCTGTACTCCGATAATGATCGAAACCAAATCTGCAGGACAGTCGTTATTTGCGGCAGAGGTTTGAGCATTGCTGTCATCATATCTCGTAGCAAACACACTGTACGGTGTTATCGTTGAAACTGTAGATATCACCAGTAACAGTGCTGCTATTGTTGTTATAATTCCAAGTTTTTGGAATTGCATTATAATCTAGACTATTTTTATTAGTTTATCTGGATTGGGTGAAAAAAATCTACGAGTTAAATCTTACAAATCTTCTTTTACTTAACTAGCTTTCTGCGATAGCAGTCCTTTTAGTCCTTCTAATTCATAATAATCTTAGAGAGCGGTAAGCGCTCAAGGATGGGCGGCAATTCTTTATAGGTCAACTCAAATAATATGATGGTATCATCCAGTGGATTGTCACTCTTATTGTTTATAATGAGTATATACAAGACTATAGCGTAACTTCATAACGAGGTCTTAGCAGTAAAGGTTTTGTTTGCCTAAAGTATAGCCTGACCCGAAGCTATTTTTAGGCCCAGATAGGTATACGTGGTCTGAATGCAACTC
>JBAUMZ010000101.1:0-40629 GCA_049578985.1 Nitrososphaeraceae archaeon | reverse complement strand
AGACCCCTGCTTTCCTTGCAATATCTCTGTAAGTCTCTCTCTTTTCTAATAACGCCAGGACAAGCGCCTCCTTCTGTTTTCTGTCCATTATACATCTATCCTTTGTATCTACAACGATTTAGCTCTTGCTATCTTGTGTTATCCTGTGCTATTATCAGTGTTATTTCACTAGTTGTAAACGCAATAGGAGTATCTGAGCGATTAGACCTGATGAAAGAACGCTTTGGTCTCTCTCTTCGGAAAGTTACAAGAACAAATCTACAATGGCCGAAGCTGGTTTGGTCAAAATCGTGATCAAGGAATCAGCTTCGCAGAGTCAATATACCTATTTCAATATCTCTTAGTCGAATGTAGGTTCAGTCACATGCCTCTATATGCCTTGTCCTTTTCAGCTGATGCTGTAATGAGAGCTTCTTTTTTGCTTCTTATTGTAACTATCTTATTTAATAGTGGAGTAAGCAGTTAGCTTTTGTTATCTTCTGTCATTCTGTGCTATCGGCATGCTATTTATTGTAATTATCTGTATCAGACTGGTATTGAAATGAGCTCAGTTCAGGCCGGCTTGTTATAGTAGCTAAAAGCATCTGTTGTTAGTTAAATGCACATCTTCAAACTTCTACTCAGATTTTAGACCATTATCATAACCATATCATCCCAATCTTTCCATGGCCTCAAAAATCTCATGGATAGTTTCTATGAATGAGATTTGACCATGACTAACTGAAGAAAGAGTAAGATAGATCGCAAGGGAAGAATATGCAAAAATAACAATTGAGAGAATTAGACTGGAAGAGAAAATAAGAGATAAGATTAACGAGATTGGATATAAGACATGGTCTAGATTTAGTGAACCTACTAAGAAGTAGATTATATCTAATCTAGCAGATGAGATAAGGGACTAATTAATCAGAGTCTAGATGATGTCTGATTGGTGGAGATATTTTCTATTAGGAGTAGTCATAGGTATTGCATGTCCATACCTTCATGATCCCCTCCTTTCTACGAGATATAATGAAGCAACAGACTTAGCGGCATAAAATCCAGTCAGGCTAAAGTTTAACCGTCGATTTTCAAACTTTTATCTTATGCTCATAATCCATTTATGCCCATAATCCACAATTATTTGCAGTGACTTGATTATGACAAGAATAAAT
Organism: Nitrososphaeraceae archaeon; assembly: GCA_049578985.1. Lineage (GTDB taxonomy): Archaea > Thermoproteota > Nitrososphaeria > Nitrososphaerales > Nitrososphaeraceae > TH5896. Next base: position 39,475 of record JBAUMZ010000101.1, on the reverse strand, counting down.
ATAATTCGTACAAAATGACTCCCATCAATATCACAGAGGCACCATCACAACCTCCCCCCCTGGACCCCGCATATCCCCCTCAATTTCTTTCCGGTTCAATGTCATTAAGCTTCCTAGTCTTTATATAACTTGGATTATACGTATGGAAGGATTGATGAGCACGATAACAAAGTAATTGATGTAACATTGTGAGAGTTGCTCAAAATAGATGTTAGCAGCACGCTACATTAATACGGCGAGTAGCTGCGTTGATCGAAATGACATCTACACCAAAACTTCAACATTTACACGTGGAATTCCATCCATCTTGTATGGAGTCAGTCCGAAAATAGGTCCTACCGGTGAAACTGGCCTTAAGAACAAGGTACCGTTAATTAGATTGACCTCAAGTTTCAGATCTGCATGAGCTTCTACAGGAGGATAGACTGCTTCTCCAGTAGTCCCCACAAAAATCGAAAGATCTGTCTTTTCACTAAGAAACGAGGGCACGCTTGTTTGACGTTGCCTGAGTTCGTCTTCAAGAGATTTCAAATGTTCACAATTGAAGATACTTAACATCAAGGACTCCGGACACCTCTTTCGAGCCATTTCTATACTTCTCTCAATCAAGCCAAATTGAGAGTTCTTCAGGAGAGAATACTGAGTAGGATCGATGTGCTCTGAGTTTTTGATATCAGACCACAATATTCTGAAAATATTGTTGTTAGGGAAATATCCCAAATAAGATCTCATAATCGCCATGATCGCCTGTGGATTGGTTTGGCTCATTGGTTGGAGAAGGACTGGATTATTTCTTTTTATGAAATTGGATATTATCTTTGCAAGAAAAGTTGCTATTGCAACTACATGGATACTGGGATCAAATTTGAGGATCACAATTCCCTTTCTGGGGAACCCACCTTCCAATACTGCGTCCAACTCATGATATCCTGTCCGAATCCGTCCAAACCCTCTAACAGAGTAAGGCTCCAGTGAATAATCGTTTCGCTTAGGTAAGTCATTTTGTGGACCTAGCCTACTAAGAACATATTCAGAAGGTTTGTAAGTTAGAAAGCTGGTAAAGATACTATTATTGAGTGAAAAATAATAAATCTGGTTTAGCATTTTCACTCCTCTTAACTTAATCAATTTTATTTGTCGCAACCTAGATGAATCGCATACAGATTGATCTAATTCCGCGATCCCATCAACTAAAAAATCAAGCGTACTATGCGAAGTATCCTCACTTATGAAAATTAATTTGGCGCCTGCCCTTTCACGCCATGTTTGCAGGACTCTTTCATTATTTAGCCTAGCCTCCTTATCCATAAATGAAGCAATAGCATCCCAACTATCGATAATTATAATGGGAGCCTTGACATCCATCAATTCGTTGGTTATGCGCTCAAACAACGATTCAGGTTCGTCAAGGCGTGCGTCTTCGAACATAGACATCTTGTACACCTGTTCTTCATTATCCGAGGTGGGCTGAGGTTTTATTGTTTGAACAAAATGCTCCAACCATGGATAGTGCGTGAAGAGTTGTCTAGGAGATACTCTAGTAGAAATATAGAAAAAATTGCTTGCCTGACCTAAGGTTTTGAGAATGGTCAAGGAAAGAGTCGTTTTGCCTGTGCCAGCCTTTCCCTTGATAAGAAGAGAGTAAGTATCGCGCCTAACAAAGCGCTCTAATTCATCAGGTATTCGGTTTAGTTTGGTGGCAGAACTATGCCTTCGAGGTTCATTCATCGGATATTAGGGGATAAGTAAGTCGTGCTACTACTAAAACCATTTCAGCTGAAATGGCGCCACTATTTGTAGAAGGGTAAGCACCTTGAAAATTTTCCTTTTTGGATAAGGTTTGTTTTGAGTTACTGTCAGCTACCAAAGATCCAATCCCATTTGGAAGGAAATTGCATCAATTAGACCTTCCGCATAGCCTACACTCAACACGGCTAATTCATTTTTTCCCTGATTTAGAAATTTCTCAGCATCTTGAACATAATATTCCGCATTGTCAAGTACTACGATAATCCCTTTGTATTGTATTGAATCTGTAGGCAAGCGTTTTCTTAGCTCATTTACTGTCTTCTTAACAGAGGGAACATACTTTTCAACCATTCTAGTAGAAATTCTCATAACATGCGAAGAGTTTTCATTTGGTTCATTTAATACCGAAGTTATACAGGAGATTGCTTCCTTTTCTACGAAATGAAGCCGTCCAGGCACTATAAGGGAGTGAGGGCCAATCCCATAATTTGTTTCCATAAGTGATCGAACTTGACCTGAAATGATCTTTTTATCAGTTCTTCCTATCCTTGACGCAACAAGGACAAAGGTGTCTTCAGTGAATGCTCGACTTCTCTGGTCCTTTTCGACGTCCATTAACATCTTCAAAGCAATAGTAGGATCCAGAAAGAAAGGTGAGATGGATTCCTTCGTCTCACTATATTCAGTCAAGATTAGGGTGTGATTCCCCAGCAATAAGTTGTCCAGCAATGTGTTGTAAACACTTATAGCTGACTGAGGTTCAGACATTATAGTTGAAGTCCTACCGAACTTGTAAATTTGTAATCCGCTCTCGCCGATTAGAGAGGTGATGCCGGACGCAGAATGGATCACCTCCACCTTAATGCCTCTCTTTGTAGCTCGTATAAATAATTCCATGTAAGTAGTAGCGATTAGAGCTTCGCCGTACACTATCAGAGCTACCTCATTGTTAACAGCTTTTTCAAGTATTTCACGGCCATCCTCTACAAATAATCTTCCTACAACGTTTACATCATTATCATCATGCTCACAGTAGAGTCTCAATTCATTTAGTTCGACTTCTGACAAATAACCTGTAAATCTCTCAATGTAGACGAGGTTGCATGTTTTTAGGATTTCTCGGCCTTTCATATTCATTCCACCAAGGCCTTCTATTCCGAGTCCGATTAACCATAGCATTCTAGTCTATCCTTTTTCATTACAAATTATCTTGTTCACTAATGCAAGTCCTTCTTTAGGTGATGTATCCTTGATATGTGGAATAGCGCCCTCGTATAAATTTCGATACTTGATATGTATTCCTGAATATTTATTCTTTCGTTGGTAGTATGGGATGAATGAGGGTCGCCCGGCCCATATGTCACTGCTGGCATTTTAAGGGCATTTCCTAAAATGTTCATATCTCCAGTACCGGTCTTGCGAATTAGTAAAGGTCTTACCTTGCATATGTCCGTGATTGATAGGGAAAGTGCCCGAACCAGTACCGATCTAAATTCAGCTTCAAAAGGCTCCGTCCTATCTTCTGTCCTATATTTTATAACATTCCCATTAGATTTGGATATCTTGTTTACTACAGAATCTACTCTTGCCAAAATTTCATCACAAGTAGTTTTCACAGGTATTCTGATATCAATTGTTGCTTTGCATCGCTGGGGAGTGACATTGTGACTAGATCCCCCTTCTATCTGTGTGATAGCGCAGGTCACAGAATCGGATCCACCTGATAGAGATTCCCCTCCACATAACTCAGCCCTTAATTCATTCCACAAAGCTGACATCTCTTCAATAGAGTTCCTTGCCAGCCAAGGTGCACTAGCATGAGCGCTGTTCTTTACGTCGTATACAAGTCTTATTGCTAGCCTTCCTTTATATGCTATGGTGATCTTGTCAATACCGCTAGGCTCGCCGAATATTGCATAATTCACATCCAAGTGTTTTGAAACTAAGTGCTTTATCCCAGTTGCATTTCCTTCTTCATCAACAACTGCAGCAAAGATTATAGTTCCACGCTGTTTAGGAAATTCCGAAGCCGCGAGTAACATTGAAATTAGTGGAGCCTTCGCATCAGAGGCTCCTCTACCGTAAATATATCCATCTTGCATCCTAACTGGAATACTTCCAGGGACAGTATCCATGTGACCACAAAGAAGGATCCTCGGTTCTCCATTGCCCTTGGTTGCGATCATATTTCCGACACTGTCTATGTAGGCCTCCTCAAATCCTAGCTCATCAATACATTTTTCTTTGAGAGAAATCGCAAGTGACGACTCTGACCTAGATGGCGTATACTTTTCAAGCGAACCCTTTAGAAATTCTACTGCATAGCCGTATGACACCAATTCTATCTATTTCTTGCTCCTGTTGAGTATTCAACAGCGAGCCTGGGTATATCAACGCCAGTTACTCGTACTGTATTTTTAAATTCTGTGGTGCTATTAACTTCATGTACCATTAATCCAACCTCGTCAGACTCCATCAGATCCACTCCAACAATTTCTCCTTGAACTGCATCTGATGCCTTTAAGCATAGGTCTTCTAATTCATTGGTAACTGCGCATGGTTCAGCCTTGCCTCCAAGAGCCATGTTTGTTTTCCATTCTTCGTGTCCTGAGTATCGATATATAGCTGCTGCTACTCGATTGCCAATTACTATCGCTCGGATATCTCTAGGTGGCCGTTTTACAAACTCTTCAAAAAAATAAATTCGGTATAGTGGAAACATATACTCTCTGCTTTCAATAACAGCTTCTGCAGCGTCCCTGTCGCGCAGTAATCCTATCAATCTTCCCCAACTTCCGACAGTAGGTTTTATGACTACAGGGTAACCTATTTCCTCTATAGCTGACAAAGCAGACTCAGAGGAGAAAGCTGTAATAGCCTTAGGTGTTTTCACACCGTTCTTCCTCAAAGTGACGTGTGCGAAAAGTTTGTTGCCACAAATGTTTGATGTTTCAAACGAATTTATGACTCTATATCCTAGACCTTCTAGCATTGATGTAGAGTGGATACTCCTGAAATAGCTAACGCAGCGCTGGATAACAGTACTGTTCGATAAGATGCTATCATCTCCTCTGCCTTCTAGTTTCAGAGATAAAGCTTTACAATCTAACATCGCGACATTTGTACCTTTTTTCTTTGCTGCTTCGAATAGAGCCTTTTCTTCCCATCTAATGTTATCGTAAAGAATTGTGAGAGAAGGTGCAGGCGTAGTATTAATTTTCTCTTTGTTCACTGACCCCAGTCCTCACCGACAACTTGGGCCGGTTTGATGTCAAACCCTTTCTCACGCTTTACCAGTTCGTAACTTGCACCACAGTCTGCACAAGTCACTATCTCTCCTTCCATCGAATCTTCTGGAATCTTTACTTCAGCGTCACACTCTGGACATTTTACCAATTTTCTTTTTTTTCCTCAGTCTTAACTTTTGCAACAGCATCATTAAGTATCTTTCTCTCCAGTCTGTCGTCTAAGTACAACTCGAGTACATCTCCCATCCTAAGTTCCTTTAGACCTCGAGCTAGTGTTTCAGCTTCTTCCCTACCGGTGTTCAATCCCAAGAGTGACAACAAGTAACCGGCACCATTCTTCCCTGCCAATTCCCCGAAAACTATCTTACGTCTATTCCCAACTAATTTGGGCTCAAGTATCTCATAGGCAGAAGGGTTTCTTAGGATCGCGGCAAGATGTGTTCCAGCTTTATGTTTGTATGCGCTGTCACCGACAATAGGTTTCGATTCAGGTGTTTCCAGATGCGTATACTGGGATATCGTTCTGGAAAGGTCTTTTAGCATATGAAGCCTTAAGTCAGTCCTGCAATCATATATGAAAGTTAAAGCTACTGCAGTTTCAGCCAACGATGGGATACCAGTTCTCTCCCCAAATCCGTCAATAGTAGTATGAATTTGATCAGCCCCCGCATCACAACCAGCCAATGCATTAGCCAAAGCTAGTCCTACATCGTTGTGGCAGTGAACGTCAAGAGAAGTCTTGGCTGCATCTATATGAGCAAGAATCAACGTTACCATTTTGTGCATCCCTATTGGCCTCATTATGCCTACGGTGTCAGGCAGGCTTATCCTTTCAATTCCTCTCTTATTCATCTCGACACACATTTCTACCAAAAAGTCTGGGTCAGTTCTACTTGCATCCTCCATTGTGAACCGAGATTTCAGACCGTGCGATTTAATATAATCTGCCACTTCTAAAGCTCGAATTTTGGCTTCTTCTCTAGAAATTTTTAATTTGGAAGCAAGGTGAATATCTGATATACCTAAATAAGTGGCTACCCATGTCGCACCACAATCTATTGCCCGATCTACATCAGATTTAATCGCGCGAACATGGGCTAGTATGTCGGCCTTCAATCCTTGCCTAATAATGGTTCTGGTAGCCTCGAAGTGATCGTTGGAAACAACTGGGCTTATCTCTATCTGATCAACGCCAAAAGAATCAAGCATCCATGCTATCTGTATTCTCTGTTTTATCGTGAAGGATACACCGGGATGCTGTTCACCTTCTCTGAGCGTTGAATCTAGAATTCGAATTCTTCGGACTCTGAGCTCTTTAGATTCATTGTAAAGATTCGCGAAGTGATTTGGATCCTCTGATTTTAGCGACAACTACTAACAATAAGTCCATCTTTCGCACACGTTATAAATCTTTTCGCAACTGAATCGACTAATTACGTTAGCAACAATGACAATTCTCGATAACCTATTCCGAAATGTTGACTATAACCGCGAAGGAAATAATACCTGATATCGATTTCAGGTTCATCTAATTGTCTTTAAAATAATCACGGTATTTGTATCTGATACTCCTTCAGTTTTCCTAACTTCGTCGATACACTTGTTAATCTCAGATATAGATGGTGCGGAAATAACAGCGGCTATGTCATATTGTCCCGTTATTTCATAAATTACTTCTACACCTACTAGCCCCATTAGTTTCCCAGAAACAAATGAGGTATCCGAAGTTGAACTGACAGAAATCAATGTGATGGCGCTCGTTTTATCGCCACTATTTATTTCAACGGTAAATTTCTTAATGATTTCACGTCTGGTCAAGTTCTTGACCCGTCTCCTAATCGCGGACTCTGATAGACCTATTTCATTTGCTATTTCGACAAAGGCCCTTCTAGAATCCGACTGAAGAATCTTGATTATCTTGACATCCGTAGGATCCATGGACTCAAACAGATCTTTTTTCTTCCTCCACTGACAACAGCCTATCTAAGGTTGTAACGAATTTCAAGACCAATTCTCTATCAATTAACAAAGGCGGTAACAATCTGATAATATTTCGGCCCGAATACAACATTAAGATACCATTTGAAATGCCGTCCATAAGTATATTTCTCACATCAAATCTGAGCTCTAATGCGAGCATCAGTCCCAACCCCCTTACCTCTCTCACTATTTTGTGTTTTTCTTTAAGCTGAATCAATAAATCCTTGAAATAGCGTCCAGTTTCCGCCGAGTTCTCGATCAATCCGTCAAGAACCAGGGCGTCTATAGACGCACTTGCAGCAGCACAAGCTAGTGGATTACCTGCAAAAGTAGATGAATGTTCACCAATTTTCATACTCTCAATAATTTCAGTTTTTGTTAGGGTTAATCCCATAGGAAACCCTCCTGCTACGCCTTTCGCGACGCAGATGACATCAGGAATGGTATTCCAATTCTCAGCCGCCCACATTTTGCCGGTCCTACCAAATCCAGATTGTATCTCGTCGAAAATCAAAACAAGAGAATGCTTCGAACAAATTTCCCTAACCTCTTGAATAAACCCAGGTGGAGGCATTATAATTCCGCTTTCGCCTTGAACTGGTTCCAAAATAACAGTTCCAGTCTTGTCATCTATGGAGTCTATCAGTCTGCTAGCATTACCGTAAGGGACAAATTTAACATGGTCCAATAATGGCTCAAATGGCCTCCTATATTTTTCACTGGATGTTATGGATAGAGCACCTAAAGTCTTTCCATGGTAACCTCCATTCATTGAAATTACGCCAGGTTTGCCACTAAACTTTCGAGAAAACTTGAGTGCTGTTTCCACCGCCTCAGCGCCAGAATTTGAGAAAAAAACCTTGTCTAGCCCAGCCGGGACTACTTTAGAAAGTTTCTTGAGCATAATTGATCTGGCAGTATTATAAGTTGACATATGACAGACCATCAGCTTTTCAATCTGATCTTTGATAGCGGCGACAACTCTGTCATTACAATGCCCCACCAAAGCTACCCCATACCCAGCCATACAATCAATATACTCCCTTCCCGCATCATCCCATACTTTGGCACCCTTTCCACGGTCGATGACTATAGGAAATCGTTGGTACAGGTGGCCCAGAAAGTCATCCTCACTATTCATGCGCTGTGATCACCGTACAATTTTCATGAGCCAACAATTTGGATATGGGATTTTCCCTTGAACCATTGCCGACTATGGCCTCTCCGACGCCTAGCTCCAATGCCTCTGTGCACGCTAAAATTTTCTTTTCCATTCCAAAACCGATCCTGGGGAGCATCATTTTCGCCTCACCTAGAGTCAGATTTTCCATTAGCCTCCCATCAATTAATAGGCCTGCTACATCAGTGAGAAATATAACTCTGTCTGCTCGCAGATTCCCTGCTATATGAGCGGCTGCTCTGTCCCCGTCAACATTAAGATATTCAAATTCTTCTCCTAACGCAATTGGTGAAATTACAGGTACAAAGTCCTTGTCAAGCAGGACATCAATAAGAGAACTGTTTACGTAGTTGATTTTCCCAGTGTAACCTCCATCTATAGACATTTTTCTACCTTTGTCGTTTATGATCAAGAGTTTCTTCTTACGCTCAGCCCTAAGGAGGCCACCATCTACCCCTGCAATGCCAACTGCATTTATTCCCTGTTTAAGCAACTTTGTTACGATTGATTTGTTCACTTGGCCCGACATGACCATTGTATATGCTTCCACGGTGTCACGATCTGTGTATCTACTCTTGATGCCTCCAGGAGACACTATGAATTGTTGCTTTACGCCTAGCCTGTTAGCAACACTAGTAACCTGTTTCCCTCCCCCGTGAACAATAACTATCTTTTCATTGTGCAATAATGTTGCTAGGTCATCAAAAATAGAAGCATGTAAACTATCTGACACGATACTACCGCCAATTTTAACTACTATCATACCGGAGTAATTGGCGTGAATCTCAATCCATCTACTTCATTGAACCCGAACATCACATTCATATTTTGAATTGCGGACCCAGCAGCGCCCTTCATCAAATTATCTGATGCGGATAATGCAACGATTCTCTTGTTATCCTCGTCGATGTCAAAACCGATATCACAAAAGTTTGAGCCAATAAGAAACTTGGGATCCGGGAATTTGTACAGTCCCTTCTTATCTCTTATTAGACGTACGAACGGTTCGGCGCCATACGATGCACGATAAATTTTCCATAGCTCCAATTCCGTAACCTCTTGCTTCATAAAAATGTGGTTAGTTGTTAGTATTCCCCGTACGATGTTGACCGCATGAGGGCTCATGCTGACTTTTATAGGGCTCTTTGTGACCGTTTCCAATTCTTGTTGTATCTCTGCCGTGTGTCTATGTTTGGCTGGTTTATATGGCCGTATTACTCCGTAACGCATAGCATGATGTGTTCCTGCGTTTTCAGTTGCACCGGCTCCCGATGAGCCGATCTTACTATCGACAATGATGTGGTCAGTATCAATTAGATCTTTTTCAATCAGGGGTCTTATCGAGATAAGTGACGTAACCGCCATGCATCCTGGGCAAGAAACTAATCGTGATCCCTTTATTTTTTCTCTATTGAACTCTGGAACTCCATATACAGATAGAGAGAGCATTTCGGGGAAAGGATGTTCCCATCCGTACCATTTGACGTAATCCTTAGGATCCTTTAGACGAAAATCAGCTGATAGGTCAATAATTCGCATACCTCGATCATAGAGATCCTTTACAATGCTACTTGATTTCCCGTGAGGAAGTGAGCTAAAAACTAGATCGCATTTATCAGATAGCTTTTCTGTATCTAGGTTTGAGAAAGTTAGATCGATGAACCCCTTAAGACTGGGATGAACGCGATGAACCAGCTCGCCAGCTCTCTGTCTAGAGGTTATCATATTCACTTCAACTTTTGGGTGGGTAGATAGCAACCGCAGAAGCTCACCACCTACATAACCTGATGCTCCGATAACACCTACCTTCATATGCTACTTTCATCAGTACAATCTTTTTGATCGGTTTATGAATTTTTATATCTTGATCCTGTGTTGAGGGGGATATAGTTGAGACCCACCTATCTCAATTATTCTTGAGCAAATCATGGACCGAAACATTGTCTACCTTTTTAGTCGAACTGACAATCAGTCGCAATGTAGAGACAATTGAACGTAACATATCTAATGTCTTAAGTTATTAACACTCTCACTCACTCTCTCTCAGTTACTCTAATTAATGCAATGAAACCATTAGAGTAAATCATGAAGAATATCTTCACTTTTTCTTGGCGTAACATTTAACTAGTTGTTGTACTTACCCAGATAGGTTACATTTCTGATTACCCACATGGGTTACACTCTGCTGCTTAGTCGTAGTATGTACGGTGGATGTAATTAACCTTTGCAGAAACATCTCTGAAGGAGTAAGACCATTGATTCCTCCATGCTCTCTGGTTTGATTGTATGCTTTAACAAATATATCATATCTTAGCTTACCATCGTCCATATTAGGTATGTCTTCAACTGCTAGAAATTCATTCTTCACTATCTTGTTGTAAGCTTCTATCTTTCCCTGTAGCTGTGGATAAGAATTTGGAATTCGTTTATCCTTGATATGATTGTGTACAAGGAAATGTCTGAATATTGTAGATGTAAACTACTGCTTTCCATTATCATGCATTACCTTATCAGGCCTACCATTAACCATTATCCAATCTTCCAACACATTGAGAACATCTACAGACCTCTTTCTTTCAGACCATCTGCTTGCTACTTTTCTTGAGCAGTCATCCAAACAGCTAATAATGTAATTCCTTTCACCGGAATTACTGATATAGAATGGTCCAAGGATATCCATCTGTAGCATATCATTGGGATGTTTCATTGCAAACCGTTTGTATGTCCTAGTTCTGGCTTGACACTTGAGGATGTTGAGACCATGTTTCTTTAGTATCTTGTATATAGTCCTGATGCTTAACGACAATCCAATGGCTCTTCTTAATCTAAACTTGATCCTATTACATCCAAATCTCTTGGTTAATCTAAGATCAAGTATAGTCTCCTGTATTTCAGATGTTGCCTTGCTGTACTTGATATTATGAGGTCTTCTAGAGGCATCTGATAGTCCATCTATCCCTTTCTGTTTATATCTATTCTTCCACTTATAGTAAGTCTTTCTGGATACACCATACCTTGAACAAATAATAGATACAGTATGGCCAGTCCATTCCTTTTCATGTATTAGATTATACCTTCTTTCGATTTCTATTTGGATACACTTCCTTACAGAAGTGTAACCCCTCATTGTAAGCTAAAATGTCACCCATGTTAGCAAGTACAACAAGTAGTCACTGAATTTCAGTGACAATGCACATCGCTGCAATTTCCGCTTAAGATTCGATGCTTGACACTATCTGGTTAGAAACGACTGATTGTTTTCCCCATAATTCTATGAATCCCTTTGCAAGCCTTTGGTCAAAAACTGATCTGCTTGAATAGGTAGCTGCCTCTGGGTCGTAAATGGCATTCTTTGAGCTCCTTCCTACGACTCGGCAAGAACCATTTTGAAGTTTCAAATTCACTTTTCCATTTACTCTTGATTGAACTGCATTTATGAATTCATCCAAATCTCTTCTCAGAGGTTCAAGCCATAGACCTGAATAAACTAACCAGCTCCATTTTTCTTCTATTATCCGTTTGAAATTGATTTCATGATCTGTAAGTACTAAATTTTCAAGATCTTTGTGACACTCAATGAGTGAAATAGCAGCAGGTGCTTCATAGACCTCTCGGGACTTGATACCAACAATTCGATTCTCAATTAAGTCCACTATACCTATCCCATGTGCGCCAGCTATCTTGTTCATCTCAACAATTAAATCTTGTAGCTTAAGCGGATTACCATCCAATGCTATTGGTATGCCTGATCTAAACTCAATCTCCATGTATCTTGCTTCACTTGAACGGTTTTTGACAAAGTGAAATATACTTTCAGGGGGTTCTATGCTTGCGTCCTCCAATTCTCCACCCTCAATGGCCCTCCCCCACAAGTTAACATCAATACTGTACTTTTTCGCCTCCAACGATATGGGTATGTTTTCTTCCATGGCAAATTTGAGCTCGTCATCACGAGTCAAATTCATGTCTCTTATGGGAGCTAGTATTTTGAGCTCTGGATTAAGCGATTTTATGGTTATATCGAATCTAACCTGATCGTTCCCTTTACCAGTACATCCGTGTGCGACTAGCTTTGCATCTTCGTTGGATGCCACTTCGACCAATTTTGAGGCTATAAGGGGACGTGCTAAAGCAGTGGCCAGTGGATACTTTCCTTGGTAGAGCGCATTCGCTCTAATAGATCTGCTAACATACTCGTTTGCAAATTCTTCAGTTGAATCAATATGAATATGTCTAGCAGCTCCAACAGCAAGAGCCCTATTCTCGATTTCATTAAAGTCTTCATCCTGGCCACAATCCACAGTTACGGTCGTAACTAGAGCATCATGAAACTTCTGCAAATACCTTATGCATACAGATGTATCTAGACCTCCTGAGTATGCTAGAACAACTTTTTTCTTGACCATTACCAACGCATGCGATTTATGACTAGATTTATGTTTTTTGATCTTAAATGATCTCCTGGCTTGTAGAAGCTATTCGGCCGACCATCAAGAAATCATGAGGTATTTCAGGTTATACTGATGGTATACTGATCATCGGCAAATTGCTGCTTACTATCAGTCCAGAATGGGAGGCTTTGAGAAACCAATAGGTTGAGGAAGACGACGAGGGATCGCAGAATATGTAAGACACTGCACTTCTTTGAGCTACGTTCAGTCATACTTGGTTGCTATGTCAATCCTATCAAATTCAGTCAGATGCACCCTTCTTGTATAGCAGTTAAGCTCAGAACAGATTTATCATCGGCAGGTCGTTAAGTTATCGTGTATAGAAGATATACATTTGAGGAGGTCAAAAGGAAAATCTTCAGTATCCTAGAGTATCAGATGACAGGAATGTCTGGCGTCGAACTGGCGAATAAGACTGGTATCAATCGAATGACGGTTACCAAGTATCTGACCCTATTGCATTCGATTGGATTGATTAGAAAGAAAAAAATCGGGACAGTCAATATATGGTTTCTTGAATCCGGAATGAATTATCCTGGATCTTCAATTAATTATAACGATTTGCAGCAGAGATTTATGAATGCAATTTTGGCCGGCAGTGATGAATTATCGTCGAAATTGATCATTAACGCAATGAACTCGGGCGCAGATAAACTGAAGCTTCTGACAGATGTCTTCCTGCCAACTGTCAATACTGTTGGCGAACTATACAGCAGAGGAAGACTCAACAGGGCAGAGCGAATTAACTTTCAAAGTGTCTTAATAGAAATATTGGATTTTGTCAAGTATAGTATTTACAATGGAGAGAAGAGACCTGATATTTCTGCGCTGATTGTCTGTGGCTCTGAAGATGCGATTATACATTCAAAAATTATCGATTTGTCACTTCGCTTCGAGAATTGTAATACTCGATATATTGGCAATGTAGAAGGTGCGCTTGATCCATTCTTCGATATCGATTTTCAGCGCTACGTAACTAGATTATGGGGAAGTAAAACCGGGGTCGTCATCCTATGCATTTGCTCATCTGTTGAGGGTTCCCTCCGCTTTTTATATTCAGCGGCCCATGTGCTTCGCAACAAGCTTGCAGCTCGTCTCATCTTATGTTTGATGACCAATAGTGAAATAGGGAATGCATATGATTTTGAAAACGCAGATCACGTTACTGCTAGTCCACTTGATCTACTTCTGTGGCTACGAGACTTAATTCAAGAACAGTAATACCTGCCCCGTCCGCATTTCCACTCCTTACAGACTTAATCCCGCCACCCAGACACATAAATATTTCGGCATATGAATCAATACTCGAAATAATTCTGCATCGCCCAGACACTAAGGACAGTTTAAAATCAAATTTGATTTGGTGACAATTACGATCTATTGTCAATTGAAATAATTGGAACAAGAATATATCATGCTTTAATTCAAAAGCCTAGCTTTACTAGTTGTTTAAGACCTCTCTTTTTAAAGCGTACAAACGTTACATCTATTGGATATCGCGAGATCAAAATATTCTGATTTGAATGAATTGGATATATCTCTTGTCCATCTATAATTACGTTCGTGTCATAGTTGCTTTTAATAACGATATTTTCAACAGGAACAACAATACTGGGCATTCGATTAATTGATCCTACTGGAACAATTACTAAGGATTCCAAATTTCCCTGCAATAAGGGACCACCGAAAGAATAACAATGACCTGTAGAACCGGTCGGAGTTGACACTGCAACACCGTCCATTCTTTGATTAATTTCATCGTCTAAAGTACTTATGGAGAAGTACGGGGTTCTCATAACGCTCGATCTTGCGCATAAAATCTCGTTCAATGCAGGAAAAGTCTGTTTTCCATTAGCGGTCGCAAAAATTCTGAGTCTTCGCTCCAAGAGGTAGTCTCCGCTGAGAGTATCGTATATCGATTTTTCTATCATGTCTGCGCCTATCTCAGACAGAATGCCTCTATTTCCGCCAATATTCATGGGTAGGATCGGCGTGTTGGGTGGCATTCCTCTACACGTTCTCAACGTAGTCCCGTCACCGCCGATTGCAACAGCAATATCTATACTATCATTTTCTAGGTCTGCATACGATATTGGAATTGATCCATCAAGAGTTAATGGCAGGATTGAATATGAGCTGATGTCGTGAGAGCCTAAGATCTTGACGATAACTTGAGCAGTCTCATGCGCTTCCTTGCATTTCAATTTTGTTACAATGGCCACTCTGTTTATGTCCTTAGACATTAGGTAATGGAAAATATCACTGAGCATACACTTAAATGCATTTACATCGGTGTCTGAAAAAATTGTTTCAAATTGTTTTCTGATGGAACCCACACGAATAAATAACGCAGGATTTGAACATCAATAGCAAATAATGGGCCGATAGCTCAGCTTGGTGGAGCGTTCGACTGATAATCGAAAGGTCGAGGGTTCAACTCCCTTTCGGCCCATATTTTTTATTTCTCTTCTTTCATATCATAGCAAGACAATCGAGATTAGAGAGCCAATATAGTAATTATTATTCTGATATAAATGATTAGGGAGTAGCAGAGCTATCCACCATGTCCAATATCTCGGAATAACCAGAAAATGATGCATTAAGAAAAAATGAAACTCCTGATGCACACACCTCATTTCATTCATATATTGATGTGCGAGAAAGTCCATATAAGAATATCGAATAGAATATCAGTAAACACTACGATACGACCGCATATGAAGTGTTATAGTTAGTTTAGCATAATCTGAGACAATGTGATCACAAGATAGAATCGGTTCTTTTAGTAAGCTGGCTTAATTTGCTACAATAATCATGGTAATAATATTATATCTTTCAAATCGTACGACTCATCTTCTCTTGTTATTCTGTGTCAAATGAGCAATTAGGGCGCTCTTCGGTTGGCGCACTTATTGCAAGCAGCAAGAGATATCCAACCGATCTGTCTTGGTGTAATCTTGACAACATGCTCCGACCGATTCCTAAATTTTGCGGTGTAAGTCTTCATGGTATTGGCTTGAACCTCATTCCTCAAGAGCTGAGGATAAGGCAACATTTATCCTCTATCGATCCTATGCATCAATGGAAACAGCACAAATGCAAACATAGACCGGCACACATTAGATATCAAAACTCTGGGAACTGGGATCAGGTTCAATTAATTTAGTTTATTGCACAATATCAATTTACACCCGAATAATTCAAAGTGACACACTAATTCCAAACGATTATAGTTATTATGAGCCTTGCTCCCCAGGAACTGGAAAACACAGCTAGCAAATTCGCTGCTGAAGCTATTAGCTTTGACTCGCAGGGTTCGAGAGGAATGGCTATTCAATCCTATCAGAGAGCTATAGACGCATTGGTGAAATTAGTTCAAATATATCCGGAGTATAGGTTAAATAGAGTATACAGAGAACGAGCAAATGCATACCAGAATCGAATACGTACGCTCCAGCTTTCGTCAGAACTGAATTCGAAGCTCACAGGCAGAACCATTTCCCCGCTAACAAAGGATTCTACTGGTCATGATTCTAACGAATTGCGAGATGATAGAAAATCAAAGAATTCGTCTACGAACTTCACACGTCAAGGCACCGGATCAGACTCATCAGCGTCTTCGGATCCGAATTTCGACGATCTTGTGCTGAAAGAAAAGCCGCATGTAAAGTGGGGTGAGGTGATTGGTCTGGATGATGCAAAACGCGCGATACGTGAATCAATTGTCTATCCTACTAAACGTTCTGACCTGTTTCCGCTAGGATGGCCTCGTGGGATACTCTTGTTTGGTCCACCTGGTTGCGGCAAAACTTTACTGGCTGCCGCTGCTGCTGCTGAAATTGAAGGGTATTTCCTGAATGTCGATGCAGCGAGTATGATGAGCAAATGGTTGGGAGAAGCAGAGAAAAACGTATCTAAACTATTCATGTTGGCAAGGCGGCTCCAGGAGAGTGAAGGGGTTCCCGTTCTTTTGTTTATTGATGAAATTGATTCATTACTTGGAACCAGAACTAGCGAAATCGGCGGAGAAGTACGGGTGAAGAATCAATTCCTTACTGAAATGGATGGTATAAATGTCAAGGCGAGAGATTCTCAGTTATACGTAATCGGAGCAACAAACAAGCCTTGGACATTGGAGTCTGGGTTTCTCCGAAGGTTCCAGAAACGTATCAATGTTTCACTTCCTTCTCTCCTTTCTAGAGTAGACTTATTTCGTCAATATACTCGTCCTCTCAATCGTGAAAAATCGTTAAAACCAGATGAATTGGCCAAACTGTGTGAGGGATATAGTGCCAGCGACATTAAGGACATTTGTCAAGCTGCTCAGCTTAGGGTTGTTAACGAGCTATTTGAAAGTGGCATGGCTATGGATACCAGTTCAAACCCGAGGTCTATAAGTGTAGCCGATTTTAAGGAAATCTTTAAGGTTCGAAAACCTAGTGTTAGTGCAGAAATGCTCAAGGCTTACCTTAAATGGAGTGACCAATTCAAAGCGCTTTAACTATTCCCGGCTGAATATCTGTCAGCAGCCTCCTTTATTTTATCCCTTGCAACCTGATTATTGGCATAGCCAACCACTTTTACAAACTTTCCTGGTTCTAGTTCCTTGTAATGTTCAAAAAAGTGTTTAACCTTATCCAATATGCTGGCTGGAATATCGGATATTTGTTTTATGTTGAGATAGGCTGGATCCACCTTTGGGCTAGGCACAGCAATTATCTTGGAATCATTTCCTTCCTCGTCTTCAGTTAACAACACTCCTAAAGGAGTAGCACGTACAACTGAGAAAGGAAATAGGCTATCCTCGCCTAACAACAATACATCTACTGGGTCCCCATCTTCTTCCAATGTTCCAGGCAAAAACCCATAGTTGAATGGGTATACCATGGAAGTGTACAGTTTTCTATCTACAAACAAAACTCCTGTTTCGTGATCTAACTCGTACTTGATCCTGCTATCCTTAGGAATTTCTACAACTACGTTAATATCTCCTAGAGGTTCAGTCATTGCTGATATTTTATTTACAATAGACAATTTTGGTAACAAATCATTGTGAGACATTATTATGTTTCTATTGAAGTCATGCCAAAAATATAAAGAGGGTTAAAGAAAGATTGCTGCCATAGAATTGGATTTGCTTCCTACTTACGACGCCAAAGCTATAGAAAAATTTGTAAAAGAGCATTGGGAAAAAGTAAATTTACTGCAACTTATCCGAAAAGAATCAGAAGTCCAAAACTATCCTCTATTGGGCTTTATTGAAGGTCCACCTACCATGAACGGGGACCCACATCTAGGCCATTTACGGGGACGTGTTATAAAGGATGCATGGTTCAGGACTAAGACTCTTCAGAAGAACAGGGTAGTATTCCGCGCCGGATGGGATACTCAAGGATTGCCAGTGGAGCTACAAGCAGAGAAGGAACTGGGTCTAACCGGTAGCAAGATTGAGAACATACAAAAAGTGGGGGCAGAGAGGTTAGTGCAGGCATGTATAGATCTAATTCACAGATATAATGTCAAGTGGATCCAATCCGATGAGTTACTTGGAATGTCATTTGACTATTCACAAGCATACTGGACCTACAAGGATGAATATATAGAAAGAGAGTGGAGATATCTCCAAAGGGCGTGGGAACAAGGTATATTGAAGGAAGGTTTTCGCGTAGTACCATATTGTCCATCGTGTCAAACTTCACTTAGTAACGCAGAAGTTAACCAGGGGTATGAAATTGTGGAAGATCCATCTTTATATTACAAGGTCAGGTTGATAGACCAGAATGTATTTTTAGTAGTGTGGACAACAATGCCCTTCACGCTTGTTACCGACGAACTAGTTGCTGTGAACCCTGAAGCAAAATATGCCTACGTCAAAACAGGTCAGGAGATATGGGTCTTGGCGAGGGAAAGACTAGAAGAGCTATTTGATTATTTGAATATTCGGGAATTTGAAATAGTGAAAATTGTCTTGGGAAAGGAGCTTGAAGGGCAAAGGTACACACATCCTTTCCTTGCAATGATACCTAAGTTGGAAACGTTAGGAAAGACGGGAAAAATCCATCTAGTTGTCGCTGAAAGCTTTGTTGATACCAATACTGGGAGCGGAATAGTCCATTTGTCTCCGGCCAATGGAGAGATGGACTTTCAAATTGCTACCAAGCGGGGCATTCCTCTATTTGCTCCAATTGACGATAGAGTGATATTTACAAAGGACGCAGGTATATTCAATCAGTTATTTGTTAGAGATGCTGATGCTCTTGTCATTCAGAAATTAAAATCTACCAGTCATTATGTTAAAGCAGGACGAATTAAGCATCAATACCCTACATGTTGGCGTTCTCATCATAAATTGGTGTGGTTGTCCAGGCGTGAATATTTCTATATGACTGATACCATGGGGTCGAACCCCTTGGATGCGGCTCAAAGTGTTAGGTATTTTTTCAACTCTTCTAAGAATAGGTTTATTGAGATTATTAAGGAAAAAGTACCGTGGTGCATCACAAGAGAACGATTGTGGGGAACTCCTCTTCCTATATGGTCATGTGTAAGCTGTGAAAAGAAGGATCTGTTGTGCTCAAGGAAGCAAGTCATTGAAAGGGCAATTAGTCTGCCAGACGGAGATCAATTTCCATTGCACAGGCCCCAGTTGGATAGAATTAATCTTAAATGTGACTTATGTGGGTCGATAATGCAGAGGGAGCAATTTGTTCTGGATACCTGGCACAATAGTGGAGCTGCTCCGTATGCTTCACTGACTGATTCTGAATATAACGAACTTATTCCAGCCCAGTTCCTTACTGAAGGAATTGATCAGACTAGAGGATGGGCCTATACGATGCTGCTAGAGAATATTATTCTATCTGGGTCGCCTATTTCCCCCTATCAATCATTCCTTTTTCAAGGTCATGTGTTAGATGAAAAGGGTAACAAGATGAGCAAGAGTTTGGGGAACGTGATCGACTCTGTACAGTTCCTAACCAATTATCCGGTGGACATAATTAGATACTACTTCTTGTGGAAGTCTTCCCCCGCCGAATCCTTGAACTTCGATGTCAGAGAAATGTT
This sequence comes from Nitrososphaeraceae archaeon, assembly GCA_049578985.1. Classification (GTDB taxonomy): domain Archaea; phylum Thermoproteota; class Nitrososphaeria; order Nitrososphaerales; family Nitrososphaeraceae; genus TH5896. Next base: position 19,802 of record JBAUMZ010000101.1, on the reverse strand, counting down.
GAGCAGACCCCATCAGATCATTAGCACACTTTACTATCTACACATATATTTTTATCAAAATAGTACATATGACAAATACGATCCAAAAAATCATAGTATTGATTGGACAAAAAGTAGAAATCTTTTATCAATTTCTGAAATATGGATACTATCAAAGTTTCAAAACCTAATTTCCGATTTTACAGCAGCTTTTGATGAATGTAGATTTCATGAAGCAGCAAAGTTACTTGATGAATTCATAATCAACTTTCTTAGTCAAACCTATATTCCTATTGTCCGAAATGATTTATGGGATGACAATCAAGATTCATGGGCAAGGCGAATATCGGTATATTCGGTACTAAATCATATACTAAAGAGCATTGATATCATGCTTCATCCAATTTCTCCCTTTGCGACGGAGTACCTATACTTGGCGTGCTTTAAGGATAATGAAAGTGTAATGTTAGAGAAGTGGCCAATCCCCAATAATGACTATGTGGATCGTGATGTGGAATCAGGATTCGATCTCTTGAAGAACATTATTTCCCTTTCGAATGCAGCCAGAATGAAAGCTAAACTCAAACGAAGGTGGCCCATCAACGAAGTTTTAATATTTTCCACCGATATACGTTTCCTTAATAGCCCTGGCCTAATGGATATTTTGAGAAACCAAATAAATGCCCAGAGCTGTCGACTCATTGAAATTCCATCTTCCAAGTCTCAAACCTCAAAACTGAATTCATTATTAGCAAATGGTGCTCCAATCAATGTGGAGATGCATGTTTCCACAAAAAGCGTAGCACCAAGAGTCAAGAGCAGGATAACTCCTCTAATACGAGAGTTTGAGGAGGTTGATAAAATCAAGGTCCTTCGTTCCTTGGATGCTGAAGGCAGGATAACTCTTAACGTCCTTGGTGAAAAAATCAAACTAGAGGAAAATGATCTTGTTATGGAGTATTTCCCGTTAGACGGCTATTCAAGTGTAGAACTTGATGATCTAGTAGTCTTTATTTCGACCTCTCGATCGAATCATCTCATCAAGATGGGTTTTCTAAGAGATTTGGCTAGGAATTTGCAACAACTGAGAAAGGAACATGGGCGCAACCCAACTGACATTTTGCCCATTGCTCATGTGGCAAGACTTAACGAGTCAGAAATGGAAGATCTTTCTCAGCTAAAAGATGAACTGAAATTTCTGGTAAGAGTCAAGGAAATCATCTTCTCATTGGATGCCTTAGAGGGTGTTAACTATAAAACGATTGATTTGGATGGGCGGCAAATCCTGATCTCAATATGATAATTCAGTAATGGTAGGCGTGATGATCAGGAACAATTTTAGCTTTCGGTCAAGTATTGTAACCGTGGTAAATTAAATACAAAAAGTTGGTTGATAACCAATGATATACCATTGATTGATAATAAGCAGATTGCTCTTGATAGCGGGCAGGTCACTTTAGATCAATGGCTCGTAGAGAGACTGCAAGATAAACTTACTATGACCTCGCTACTCGCCGGGAGATTACGGCATCCGATTCTGTTGTACAGAAAAATTATGGAAGAGTCTGAGCACTCAGCTGAGGAAGAAATCGCCACGGTCTGTAAAGATTTTGTTATCGTACAAGTAATTGTATATGGTGGATTTATTCCGCCAAGTTTTCAACAGCAGTACATTTTCACTCCAAACAAATTTGCATCATGGGTTATGCATCGTAGCCGTGAACTCGTGATGCAATGCCTAGAAAATATTGAAGATCTTTCTCAAAAATCCTAGGTTATGTAATCATTGGGAAATTAGGACTGCCTACTATTAGAGGGATCTTTAGTTTCTGTGAGATTCGGGCCTATTGCAACGAATCATTTCCAAGTATGCCCATTGGGGTATTCAATACAAATGTTAAGCTCCGCAATTCGATAATTGCTGGCATCATAAGGATACATACAAAGCCATATGTTGTAGGCTGGTTTAGATCCCCTAACAATTCCATCGCACGATGGATGCTGCTCGTGATCTACTCTCCAATACTTTCAATTATGTTGAAAATTCCTTTAATTAAAGTATTATGACCTTACGAGTTAACAATTTTTAAAGATGACCTCCCTTTTCATCATTATGAAGATATATTCAGAAGATAGACCATGGGGCAGGTTCGAAAAATTTCATGAAAATAAGAAGAGCACGGTTAAATTAATTTACATCACTTCTAACCATCGGCTGAGTCTCCAATACCATACCCACAGAAACGAATTCTGGAGGATATTAAGCGGAACTGCAGAAGTTGAGATTGACGGCCAGACCGTTCGTGTAAAGGAAGGAGATGATATTTCTATTGCTTCAAAAAGTCATCACCGAATCAAAGCATTGTCAAATGGTTGTACAGTGCTGGAGATTTCTTATGGCCACTTTGATGAAGACGACATCGTTCGAATTGAAGACGACTTTAACAGAATCGATCCTAGCACCCCACGATCATCATAACTTTACTAACGATCAACGAAATACAAATAAAGCCCTCTTAATGTTCTACCGTTATGAGCGCAAGCAAGAAACCCCACATGAACCTAGTTGTTGTAGGTCATGTTGATAATGGTAAATCGACTACTGTTGGTCATTTAATGGTGGACTTAAAGGTTATTGATCAACGAACTATAGACGCATACGCGAAGGAATCTGAAGCGACGGGAAAGGGTGACACCTTCAAGTATGCTTGGGTCTTGGATAGCATTAAGGAAGAAAGGGATAGAGGCGTAACCATAGACCTTGCTTTCCAGAAATTCGAGACTCAAAAGTTCTTTTATACGCTTATTGATGCACCAGGCCATAGAGATTTTATCAAGAATATGATTACCGGTGCATCTGAAGCCGATGCTGCTGTTCTTGTGGTCTCTGTGAAACCAGGTGAGACCGAAGCTGCCACCGATCCTGGCGGTCAGGCACGGGAACATGCATTTTTGTCCCGTACCTTAGGTGTGAGCCAAATAGCTGTAGCTTTAAACAAGATGGATGACGTTGCGTATTCCGAACAGAGATATAAGGAGGTGAAAGAGCTGGTAGAAAAAATGCTGAAGTTAGTAGGATATAATACGAGCAAAGTTCAATTTATCCCAGTTTCTGCCTGGAAAGGTGATAATTTGATTAAACTTTCTGAAAATATGCCATGGTACAAAGGTCCCACGCTCGCAGAATCTCTCGATATGTTTGAGGCTCCAGAAAAACCAATCGGGAAACCTCTCAGAATACCAATTCAAGACGTGTATACCATTACTGGAGTTGGAACGGTACCTGTAGGTCGAGTTGAAACAGGAGTTGTTCGGGCTAATGACAAGGTGATAGTGATGCCCTCTGGAGTGACTGGCGAAGTAAAATCAATAGAGACTCATCATACTCAAATGGAATCAGCCGAAGCGGGCGATAACATAGGCTTTAACCTTCGAGGAGTTGATAGGAAATCAATACATCGCGGAGATGTATTGGGATCAACTGACAAGCCGCCCTCTGTCGCTCGAGAATTTGAGGCACAAATAATTGTGATTCATCACCCTACCGCGATGGCTCCAGGATACACACCTGTTCTACATGCCCACACAGCTCAAGTAGCAGCTACTCTTTCAGAGTTTGTAGCAAAGATAGACGCGAAGACGGGGGGAATAGTAGAAGAAAAGCCAAAATTCTTAAAAACTGGCGACGCTGCTATAGTAAGAGTGAAACCTACCAGACCACTTGCAATTGAGACCTTCAAAGAGTTTCCCGAAATTGGAAGATTTGCTCTCAGGGATATGGGAACTACAATTGCAGCAGGTGTGGTAAAAGGGATTATAGAAAAATATGATCCTAGCAAGAAATGAGTGATTTAGTTGCCTCAAGAAGCAAGAATAAAACTAACAAGTACCAATCTTTCTACCTTGGAGACTGTTTGCTCTGAAATTAAGGGACTTGGAGAGAAGAACGGAATCCGACTGAAAGGACCCCATCCGTTACCTACAAAGAAGATGAAGGTAGTAACAAGAAAATCACCTTGTGGGCAAGGAACAAATACATATGATAAGTACGAATTAAGAATCCATAGACGTGTTATTGATTTGGGAGCAGACGATAGAGCAATTCGGCAGTTAATGCGCCTAAAAATACCTGATGATGTGTATATTGAGGTCTCATTAACTCAATAGACCGTTTGATTTCAGAGTGCCGAATTAGAACCTGAACTACTCTTCTGCCACCGCATATTAGGTTATCTATTAATATCACTACTTCATTGAAAACCAATTTTTAATGAAGATTCACTAGCTTCTGTGCGCTGCTAAACAATATTTTTAGTTCTGAGACAGGTCCGTGGATTTCTAGTTTCTCTGTTCCTTGTATACAGATCTTGGCTCTTCTAAACAAAAATCCTTTCTCTGAGTATTCCAAGCCGTGCAGTCGGTCTAGCCTCTCGCTAACTATATCATTTGACTTGTGGATATGGCCTCGTTTAGCAAATAGAATAATCCTGCGGTCGGTCATTAATAACTTATACTTCTTTCCAGAATATTCGACAGGACACTTGCCATAAAATTTTACATTCTCGACAGGTAAGAGAAAATCGTTCAAGGTCATGATTTTATTTGTGCATACACTATAATTCCAGAATATATATCAAAACAAGTCTCAATTAATTGCTGACATGATGGACAAAAATTGATAACGTATTTATTGCTTTATGATGGCGTGCTATCTTCATTTTCTCATATACTGAATATTTTATATCCGTCATCAAAGATTGAGATATATTGGAAAACACGCCGCCCACGATATCTTTTGAAAAAAGGAAAAGATTCCATGATTTGGCAGAGCTTCCGGATGGTCGGATTGGGCTCCTCCTTTCATCAGTCTATGTAGGTGATGAACAGACGGTTTATCTCTTATTTTATGACTTTGAGGAGAATAGACTTGTTGCATGGAGAGATAGAACCAATCATAGACCTTATTGCTATACGAAGTTGGAGTACAAGGACAGGGCAGAAGCGATATGTAATGAAGATAAGAAGTTATCACTTCAGCTAACAAAGAAACGGGACTTGATCAATGATCAGATTATTGAGGTTTTAAAAATCGTCGCTCCAGACCCGCTATCAATTGGTGGAACTGACAATAGCGTAAGGGAAAGGGTGCGATCTTGGGAAGCAGACATCAAGTACCATGAAAACTATCTTTACGATTCTGGCCTTATCCCAGGTTCATACTATAGACGAAAAGGTGATTGCATTGTCAAAGAGGATTACGGTATTTCTCAGACAGTTAAAGAAGCATTAGAGCGTCTCATTTTGAATAATAATGATAAAGATGACTGGTATATTCCAAATAATGGGTATCAGAGTCATGTTACCAGTTGGGCCAATCTCTTAAACCAACCTGTACCGGAACTCAAAAGAGTTGCACTTGATATCGAGGTAGAATCGGAAGAAGGCCAAATGCCTACGCCTAGAGAACATGAAAGAAGAATAATCGCCGTGGGGCTGGTTGGTACTGATGGTTTCAAGAAGATTCTTGTATTGGGGAAGAGAAATTCAGATACAGTTGAGGAGGTGAATATGCCTGAAGCTGAACTGTGTCTCACTGAAAAGGAGTTGATAGAAAAGACGTTTAAGGTAATAAACTCCTATCCAATAGTTATCACTTATAATGGTGATGATTTTGATCTTCCCTATCTATACTCCCGATCACAGGATTCTAAGATCGATCCGACTTCGCATTCTACTATCCCAAAGGAACATGTACCAATTTTAGTAAAGAGAGATAGCTTTGTGAAACGAGGAACATTAGCGGAGCCAGTTCGCCTAAAGAACGCAATACATCTTGATCTATTTAGGACATTTCAGAATAGATCAATACAAATCTATGCATTTGGTAATAAATATTCTGAATATACGCTTAATGCTATATCTCTAGCCCTGCTAGGTGAAGGTAAGCTCGATTTAGATTTGGACATTAGTGAGCTACCATTACAGAAGCTGGCAGAATACTGTCTTAGAGACGCCGATCTTACATTCAGGCTTACTAGCTTTGGTAACGATCTACTTATGAAACTTCTGTTAGTAATAGCCCGAATTGCCCGTTCATCTCTTGACGATGTTTCTAGATTTGGTGTCAACCAATGGATCCGAGGAATGCTATACTATGAACATAGGAAAAATAATCTTCTTATTCCGAGACGTGAGGAACTCGCTGCGAAAGGATCTTCATCGACCGTTGCTATCATTAAGGAAAAGAAGTATCGTGGAGGACTTGTGGTAGAACCTAAGTTAGGAATTCATTTTAACGTAATAGTGGTTGACTTTGCTAGTCTCTATCCAAGTATCATTAAAGTGTATAATTTATCCTATGAGACAGTTAACTGTCCACATCAAGAATGCAAAAATGATGCGGATCAGCTGATAGATGGCACAACGCATTGGATTTGTAAGAAGAATAAGGGACTTACGTCACAGCTTATCGGATCTCTCAGAGATCTGCGTGTTAGGTATTACAAACAATTATCTAAGGAAAAATCAATTGGTTTAGAAGAACGTCTGCTTTACAGCGTGGTAAGTCAGGCAATTAAGGTGATCCTCAATGCGAGCTATGGCGTGATGGGGGCCGAGATATTTCCGCTTTATTGCCTGCCTGTTGCTGACGCTACCGCTGCACTCGGGAGAATGACCACCTATTCCACCATCGAAAAATGTAGAGAAATCGGTATTGATGTAATATACGGAGATACGGATTCTCTGTTTCTGAAGGGCCCTTCGCCTGCTAAGGTAGATGAAATTACGAGATGGGCGAGATCTAAATATGGAGTTGATTTAGAGATTGATAAAACATATAGGTATGTCGTATTTAGTGAATTGAAAAAAAATTACCTTGGAGTTCTGTCGGACGGAACGGTAGATGTTAAGGGCCTAACTGGAAAAAAGTCTCATACTCCTCCGTTTATTAGAAATGCTTTTTCGCATATGTTAGATATCTTGGGTAAAGTAGATTCTGAGAATGATTTCGAATCTGCAAGAGAGAAGATAAAAAGTATTCTTCAAGAGAACGCAAAGAATCTAGTAAGCCGCAGGATCCCAGTGCAGGATTTAAGCTTTAATGTTATGATAAACAAGTCACCTGATAAATATGGAAAGAAAATTACCCATTCGAATGTAAAATCAGGCTCAATCGATGGTTCCGATTTCATTGGCAAGGACTCTCACAAGGGTCTTCCGCAGCATATCAAGGCAGCAAGATTCCTTGTTGAAAAAGGACGAGAAATAAAGGCAGGGGGCATAATTTCCTACGTGAAAACCAGAACAGTGGAAGGCGTGAAGCCAGTCGAACTTGCAAAGCCGGAAGAAATAGATACAGACAAATACCTTGAAACTATGGAAGTTACATTCGATCAGATACTTTCATCGTTAAACTTTAATTTCAAATCATTGGTAGGGCAACCTCGCCAATCCAATTTGGATGAACTCTTTTGGGGAGGGTCAGTCTAGGTTCGTAGTCATACACGATATTTCTTAAGTTTAACCAAGCATGAACAAATCTTTTCGCCGTAAAAATTATCAAAACATTTCTTTAACTAATTATAAGTAATGGTCTCGAGAAAAAATAGGATGTTGGATCTATTTCTATCTGAAGTTACCTTAATTCTCCTCAATCTGTGCATCTACGAACTGCGACTTCACTGCTGTCCTATCGATTATGGTAGAATCCTTGCCAGATTTCTGAGTATACACATAGACTTGGATATCATTTCCGTCAGGTCCAGGTATCATATAAGTATCTTCCACATGATATCCCAAAGTGCTGAAGTGCTGGTCAAAATATGGCTTGTCTTCTGCTTGTACTACAAACAAACCTGCAGTAGCCTGAGTTGAATTTGTAGATAAATTATCTGGTGCATTGCTAGGAGCGATGACATTGATTTTACCCCTAGGAGCTGCTGGATCTGTATTCATGGGATCTGAAAACGTATATGTTCCTACACTATCAAATGTAAATTGAGTTGCATTTTTAAATGGTATACTCCCATTCGAAAGAAGAACCTGATTATCGCTGTCTTGCACGAGGGAAATACCATGAGGATTCATCTTGTCAGCATTGGACCAGATAACTTTTGTTCCCTCGACGATGGTCGCATCGAGAGGAAGGAATTCCTGTGTTATCAATCTTTTATCAGGGATCAAAATGACAAGATTTTTTATGTCAGAGTCTAACTTCATGGAATTTGTCTGTGCAATGTCGGCAGCATTTAAGCGTGGACCAGCAGCTGGAACTGCACTCCCACTCGAAGTCGTATTTGCATCAGTTCCTGGCAATACGTCTACCTGCGCGTGAACTGGCTCAATTGAGCTATTGGTACTGGCGCCTAACAAGATCATAATAGCAGCGGCAGAAACTGTAAGCGCTATGATACTCAAACTTATATTCATTTGGAGGCTGTAGGGAAACTCCCATTTATAATGCATTGTGTTTGAAAATATTGACCTTCATATCATACTACTTGTGCAAATTAGTGCCAATAAAAAATAGTCAACAATACATCAACATTTATACCATAATTTGGTGCGAGCATATCCAATGTCTCTTCTGGAGGAGGTGCAATCATTATTTATCTCACCCGAATTAGGAGATGTTGGAGTATCATTCGCTGATTTTCCCAGGAAAGTATCACTTATCGACTCAAACGTGATAGTCTATGGAGTTCCATTGGACCTCACAACTTCTTTTGGGAAGGGAACGAAGGAAGGACCCAATTCAATCAGATTAACTTCTGCAAAACAGATAGAAACGTACTTATTTGAAGAAAGTACCGATTTGGCTGACAAGGTAAATATTTATGATTTGGGGGATATGAAGATGCCTCAACTTGGTTCAAACTGCAATCTGAGCTCCATCATTTCATCTATTGGGTCAAAAATTAGTATGACTGCAGGTCGAATAAAATCGAGTGGTAAAATCCCAATTTTATTAGGGGGTGAACACACAATCTCATACTACCAACTTAAGGCGCTAGCTGATACAAAACCTTTGATTCTTCATTTCGATGCACATAGAGATATGAAGCCTGAGTACGGTGGTATGATCATGTGTCACACAACTCCTTTTTACCACTTAATTAACGACAGACATATTCCTGGTCACGATCTGGTTCAAATTGGAATAAGACAATGTGATAGAGAGGAGAATCAAATCGCACGAAATAAAGGGGTCATTACATTCGATGCTTGGACCATTCATGACAATATTGATAAATTGTTGTTATATCTAAAAGAAATTACCTGCAATAGAACGATTTATATTTCATTTGACATCGATGTTTACGATTTACCGTATGTTCCCTGTACCGGATGTCCTGAACCTTATGGTTTGGACCCTTTCCAGGTGACTAAAATAATCAAAAGTGTAAGCTCCTCTGCCTTGCTAATAGGTATGGATATGGTGGAAGTAGCGGTCAGAAACGGTGATTATAGGGAGGGTGCGCTAGCTGTCCAAACCCTCTATAGAATATTGGTTAATTTGCAAAAGGCCTCTTCATAATTACAAGACTTAGCCATGAAAGGGAATTTATATGATGGTGGGCTAGCTGACGAATTGAGGTCTCTTCGATAATAACACAGGGAGGTTCAACGGTAGATACGGTTTATCTGCAGTTTTGTTTGTTATCTCATTGACCAAGCTGTCCATCGTCATGATCCTTCTTTCACTTGGATTCAGACGGTCGCGGATTTGAAATCTTGCTTCTTCTACTTCAGTATCCCCTATAACAACTATGTAATTAACCCATTCCATTTCTGCATCCCGAATTTTTTTTCCTACTGATTCATCCCGGTCATCCAGATCCACCCTAATACGTTTGTTAGAAAGTCTGTCTGCTATCTCCTTACAATAACCGGTATGGTTTGAGGTTACGGGAATCAAACGGATTTGAGTTGGTGAAAGCCATAGTGGCAGGATAGGCTTATCGCCCGTTTTTGAGCTCTTTGCAGCCTTTTCTAATAGTGCATAGATAATGCGTTCAATTGCTCCACTTGGTGAATTGTGCAAGATTACTGGATATTTTCTGGATCCATCTTCATCTACAAATGTTATGTTGTACCGTTTACTATTTTCAATATCGATCTGATCTGTGGAAAGAGCAGAAGCCTTTCCTTGATTATCTATGAAGTTAAACTCCCATTTTAAGATAAAATAGAAGAACCGCTCTTTCCAAACTTCTACCAAAACAGGACGATCAAATTTCCTAGCCAATTCGATAATCATATCCCTATTATCCTGTAGACAAGCCTCTGTAAACCGTATTGCCATCTCGATATCGGTAGAGGTTGAAATCCCCAAATCGTTTAACACGGTGGTAGATAAGTCAAATCTTTTCAGAAGCTCAGACTTAGCCTCCTCCATATCTCTGCAAAAGGCATGACAATCAGGCATGCTGAAGGCTCTCAATCTTTTCAACCCTACAATCTCACCGGTCTTCTCTCTTCGGAAACTATATCTAGTAAGTTCATAAAGTCGAAGAGGTAGATTCTTGTAAGAAATCAATAAATCTTTTGCCATCAGAAATTGGCCGAAACAGGCTGCAAATCTAAGGAAGTAATGTTTCCCATGATCAGTAGCGATATTGTATTGTCTAGCAGGAAATCGGTTAAAGTAACTCTTCAGTGATGGATGTTTCGAATCATACATTATGGGAGTTTCTATCTCTATTCCACCGTAGACACTAACCATTTTGGTAACGTACTGTTCTATAAGTGACTTGATCAGGCGACCCTTGGGATAAAACCGCATATTTCCAGAATCGGAGGCTGGTTCATAATCAGCTATACCTAATTTCCGCATCAATTTAACGTGAGGTGGAATTTCATCGACAGCTCTTCTCTTCTCGATCTCATACGTTACCAGACTCTTAAGATTGATTTGCTTGTTCGAATATTTGTATTCATTTAAAGGTATCATGTTCCCGTCTGGTTTCATCACAAACCATTGTGATTGCAGTGAATCCTCAGCGCTAAGAGCACTGGACACGCCAGTACCATGATTAATGAGTGATGTGTTTGAAAGTGAACTAATTTCTTTATCCGAATATTTAGTAATAGAGCTCTTATCATAGATCCTAAAATTTTCAGCTAAAGGATGAGCCTTAACCTTCAATGAAAATGACTTCGTCCACCCGAAAGGTGCCCTCCTGACTACTATGTCTTCTTTCATGGTTTCTTTTTTCATCGAGTTCATAATCTCAAAGGCTTGCTGCGGTGATGCAAGATTCGAGCTCAAATGAGAATAGGGGTAAATAAGTAGCTTATTGTTCTTGATCCTTCGCATATACTGCTTGATATCCTGCGCAGCGAATTTGACAGTGGTTAATCCATCGCCTTCTTCTACTGCTACAAGTATAACAACAAGATCTTGAAGTCTAACCTTCTCTCGCGATACGTCTCGATCAGCGTATTTTTCTTGTATTTCTATTGCAACAGGCTCATACTCGAAGAATTCGGCATGAAGTTGTAGTACACGCATTCTATGGAAGTTAGTAGGAATGCTTGGATGATTAAAGGGTTTTGAACCATGGAGCAGCTACGAATGGACTAGGAGAGTCAAGAAATGAGCTGCTTAAGAGATGGTTTACTGCAATTTTAGATTTAAAACACACACTAGGCCCATCTCGCTCGTTCATTTTCTCGATCTTCTTTGGTAGCTTTTTTCCAATCTTTATAATGTTGTCTACAAAGGTAAATTCGTTTGCTAGAAGAATCGACCATTAGATCAATGGCCATTGCAGCTTTGCTTCCACTCATGGACCTAAGGCCGATCTGATCACATCCTTGTACACTACACGCAATTCCTTTATCCACTCTGCCCATACTAATGTAAAATGAAGAGTGGTGGTATAAAACTTTGATCAAGCACTAATATCCTCATTAGCCATTGAGCAATAATTTCGGGATAATACCAGCCTAAATAGTATCGTAGTACACGATGAATATCTGTCCTTTAGATATGTGACTTAATTTCAATTAGAAATTTCTAGAAGAATACTCATTTATTATTCCGGACAGTTATATTAGATAAAATAATTGCATACTTATCTTCGATTCACCCTAACTTAAGGTTTGGTATATATTTCAGTTCTTTATAAATACTTAATGTTCCAGCGGTTTGTGGATGAGATCTATTAACGGGTTGTTATCATTATTAGAAATCAAACTATTAAATCTAAAGAACAGCAACAATACTAGAGTAGCAACTTTTACCTTTACAATGTCTCTGATATTGCTATCATTGATTTCAGCGTCCGATCTCGCCGGTGCTCAATTAATGTCTTCTCAAGCTATTGTATTGAGCGATACCCCAATAACACATGACAAAACATTTGAACCTAAAACGAAATGCAATGAACCGATCGATATCAAGAACGTATCGAGCAGCACCATCGACAATAACAACAATAATAACAATGATGAAACGAATGCTCAGTCAGCTTTTGATAATGATGAGGGTACGGAATGGTCTGAGGATAGAGTAGGCGCATACTTAGAGTTCGACATTGGAGCAATTAGATCGATTTGTGATATCGAGATCCTTTGGGACGAAGGCAATGAAAAATCGTACAATTTCGTAATTTCAGTATCCGATAATGGTACTGAATTTAAGGACAGAATTAGAGCTACAAGTAGTGGAAATTCAGACCTTCCAGAATCATACCCAATTCCAGATACCCTGGCTAAGCAGATTAGACTTACAGTTTATGGGAACAGTGAAGATGAAACTGCAGCCATTAAGGAAATAAGTGTAAATGGAAGAGACGTAAGGAAAGTAGGACAAGAGTACGAAATCTGTGAAGAGCTTCCGATAGCCAAGTTCGTGGCCACTCCTAGCCAATCAGGAGATCCTCCAGAAAATGTGGCTGATGGAGATTTTACGACAACTTGGTCAAATTTGGCGGTAGGTTCGTTCATACAAGCAGATCTAGGTACAATGAAATCACTCTGTGGTGTAAGTATCACTTGGTACAATGGAGAGAGTAGGGAGTACGTGTTTGAAATATCAGTCTCTAAAGATGGGATAAACTATGACCAGGTTTATGAAGGTATAAGTAGCGATAAATCCATTCGACCTCAAAATTATGCATTTTCAGATGTAGATGCTAAATATCTAAGAATTACTGTATTCGGTAACGACAAGAATAACTGGGCCGGTATTACTGAATTGTCTATAAAAGGGTTCACTCCACCCATACCACCCAATAAGCCTCCAGTTGCCGACCCAAAAAGTGTTTCAACTGACATGAATGTTCCCATTCCAATCAAGTTATCTGGATCAGATCCAGAAGGCTCTATATTGACCTTCAGCATAGCCGATCTTCCTAAACATGGTCAATTATCGTCCGTGTCAGGTGACACTGTGAGGTATACCCCAGATAAGGAATATTCAGGCTCTGATAGCTTCACATATACTGTCAAAGACAATAAAGGTATGACTAGTAGCAAGACATTAGTTAGTACAAGTGTTATTAATAAGCCTCCAGTTGCCGACCCAAAAAGTGTTTCAACTGACATGAATGTTCCCATTCCAATCAAGTTATCTGGATCAGATCCAGAAGACTCTATATTGACCTTCAGCATAGCCGATCTTCCTAAACATGGTCAATTATCGTCCGTGTCAGGTGACACTGTGAGGTATACCCCAGATAAGGAATATTCAGGCTCTGATAGCTTCACATACACTGTCAAAGACAATAAAGGTATGACTAGTGCCAAATCAAATGTTACTATTGATATCCAGGAAGTGCTTGAATGTAGGATGCTTAATCCGACAGTGGTAACAGCTATAGGAAGTGATGCCAATGTTCCATCCAATGTAATAGACAAGAATCTCAACACGAGGTGGTCTAAGGACGAAACAGGCTCTTGGATTCAATTTGATTTAGGTTCAAGAGCTAAAATTTGTAGCGTCGACATTGCATGGTACAGAGGGGACATAAGGCAAAATGTTTTCACGGTATCTGTCTCTGATAATGGATCAATCTTTAAGAATGTATTTGAGGGAGAAAGCAGCGGTACTGCCACAGGTTTTGAGAAGTACAATTTACCTTCAGGTACAGAAGGAGAGTTTGTAAGAATTACGGTAAATGGTAATTCTGAGAATAACTGGGCTAGCATAGCCGAGATAACATTGTTTGGAGTCGGAAGTGAATCGGAAAATCCATCACCACCTCCAACTCAACCTCCGTCATCGCCTCCAACTCAACCTAATCCAGGCGATAGCGGAAACGATGCAGGGAATTTAGAAAATTTATTCTACGATGGTGAATGATGGTATATGAATATGCAAGATCCTAATAACGATCCGAGATCAAAATGGAAAAACAGTAGCTAAATGCAAAAACAGTAGTTGAGGTCGTATGTAAATCCAAATAACAATAACCCGAGTCGAGGCGAAACGGACGGATTTTTTCATCATTTGATCAAATGGTGTTTTTATCCGATACCAAGGACTTCAAATTCAGAAATCGTTGATCGAACGGAATTATCAGTGCTCTCAAAGGTTAGCATACTTTTGTTCTCCGATGTTAATATACTCCGCAAGACAATTCCCCTATTCGAGAAGGTGAACCCTATATCCACGGTAGTTATATCATATCTGAGTGTTTGATTTCGTTACAATATCCTGTTGGGCGGAAAGCACTCTGATCTGCGGCCGCCCGAATCACTATCTCTTCATAATACCTAATAACAGTAATTTCCTTAATTTCAGGCACCTTCACCTTTTTGTGTTCAACCATATCTATTAGCATCATCGGAAAGTTTGCACCAGCCAGTGTTGTAAAAATTGTTCCGCCGCCCATTCTCGGATTGATTTCTACGAGCTTTACAATCCCATTTACATCCTCTTTCATTTGAATGCAGCACGGTCCTCTGATCCCTATGAAATCTGCTATTTGCTTACATTCTTCTTCGATTTTCCTGTTTTTTAAGATCCTTCCCTTTGTGGATATTCCAGCTTTAGTTTGGATTCTTATCCTAGGGACAGCCATTAATGCCTTCTTCTCTAAATCAGATAAAACATCTATGGTATATTCAGTACCAGGAAGAAATTCCTGAAATATCAAATCTTTCATCTTGGAAGTGATATACGTTATATCATCACTGTTGTCTAACCGCATAATATCTCTACTACCTTTTCCATATCTAGGTTTTGCCATGATTGGAAAAGTACCAATTTCAGAGGGATCTGTGGTAGTAAAAGGAAGGTCAAATTTGCTTTTTAGTCTTTCGTATGTTAGCATCTTGTCCTTGCATGTAAGAAGACTGTCCATGTCGCTGACCACAGGAAACGCTCCTCTTTTAATCAACTGTTCTTTAAATTCACTATATGGATAGATATCAAATCCTGATGTAGGTAATAGTAAATTAACTCCATACTTCTTGACTATCTCATTTAGCCTATCTATAAAGTAATGATTATCAGCCTCAGGTATCACCTCGTTAACTTCACACATGAAAAAACCGGGGGACAAATAACTTGAATCAGTTGCTACAATCTTCCCCTGAAAACCCCCCATTCTCAGCGATTTTATTGCGTTGATGCCCGCAGGTGCAGACGCTCCAGGAACTAAAATCGTGGATACCTTTTTATTCGACAAATGGACAACCAGGGTTGCTTAAATGACATTCGATTGTTTCTTATAAAGATTTGGAGCACTCGAAAGGCATTAATTAAAATCTAGCCATTGTAGTTTGGATTGCTAAATATTAAAGAAGACTTTCATGTCCATACAAGTTATAATGATCATTCTGCCCCTGATCTGAATGTTGCATCAGCTGTTGAATATGCTGATTCAATTGGATTGAAAACGCTGGCATTCACAGAACATGTTAGAAGAGAATCGAATTGGATCGATAGTTATGTGAATGAAATTGAAAGGAATAATACTAAACCCAATCTGAAATTAGTCACAGGATTTGAAGCAAAGATTCTCAGAGACGGATCGATTGATTGTCTTCCAAAGTACAGTGCAGATTATTTTGTTATTGCTAGCTTCCATACCATTTACGGTAACAAAAAAATTTGGATGAATGCAATTAAAAGCGTTATTCGGAATCCAGATGTTAACGTCATTGGACATTTGGCTCCAGACCCGACTTTTAGCTTGGATAATGAGGAATTAATAGAAATATGCCAGCTACTCAAAGAACATGGTAAAATAGTTGAATTAAATGCGAAATATAATAGACCCCCTATAGACTGGGTCCTCAAATTCAAAGAATTCAATGTAGATTTTCATCTAGGTAGCGATGCTCATTCGTTGAACGAAATTGGAGAATTTAGTAGAATTCTTAAATTAGTTCAGGTTGTTGGCGCTAGATCCTAGACAATCATCGTTCAATAAGAGGAAGAGGTGTTTGACTCATATAGTTTGATGTTCATCTTCCCAGAATGGCATACTAAATTTCAAATCATGGAAATTTATATAGTGGACCTTAGTTGATAGTCTGTTAATACCCGATGTGTGCTGAAGCATCTACAGGTCCAACGACACAGGCCATCAGATCCCTCTTTTCTCAATATGAAGGAGTAGACAACCCTATACTTACAGATTATATTTCGTCCATTCCTGAAAGGATGTCGGATGCAGTAAAACGGGTAAGAGAGCAATTAACAGTTACTAATACAGAGAATATCTTATCTAACCGCAGAAAACTGGCAAAGCATATTGCCACCTTTCATGGCCAAGCTGGTACTAATTTTCAGGTCGTAGACCAAAACAGAATGAATCTTCAAGATCCATCAGCCCAAATTTTAGTATCTATCCATCAACCAAATCTTTTTGCTTATGGTGGAGTATTTAGGAAGATAGTTCTTCTCCATACTCTCAAGTCTATGTTAAGAAAAGGGAACCATGCATCCGGTACCAGCATTAAATTCGTCAATTTGTTTCTGTTAGTTGATCATGATTTTATGGATGACGTATGGATAAGGGTCGCTCAGCTTCCAAGCGTAAGACATTCGGATGGTATTCTGGAATTAAGAATGCCTATTACAGCTTCGAACAGATGGAAATTGGTTCGAAATATGGAAGTTCCACCTATAGCGATCGTTGATCATTGGAGAAAACAGGTGACCTCTTGGATAAAAAATGGTTCCCTCTCTTTAGGTCTTCGAAAAGACGAAAGACTCGCACTTTTTGAGAACCTAGAACAATTTTGGAAAGAGGTGGACCAAGCATACAATAGGGCAAGATCATATGCCGATCTCAATTCTTTCATTATGTCTAGAGTAGTGAATAAGATTTGGGGGTACGACACATTATTCGTACGATTATCAGATATTTCAGAAGTTTTCGAAGGAGGGTTTAATTTTCTGCTCAATAATTTTAGAAAATATTCAGGAATATTGAATGAGAGTGACGTGATGTTTCTTCGTAGGGGTATCAATACGGGTGTTAGTCAAAGGACATATCTTAATGCCCCCGTTTGGTTGCATTGTAAATGCGGAAGTAAGGCCTCTGTTAAATTGAATGAAATTAGAAGTGGTATCTTTGACTTGTCCGGAACCTGTATGTCGTGCAAGAGACTTCTTACTATAAGGTTCAACGGCGCCGACTCCAGTCGTATACCAAGTAGTATACTGAATGAATTGTCTCCGAGAGCTATCCCGATTCTTTTATTACTCTCCAGGGATTTAGGTCTATGCTGCTACGCATCCGGCACAGGTGGCAGTTTGGGATACACAATGGTCGGAAGATTGGTGTTCAAAGAACTTTCTGTAAAGATGCCTGTCACTGTTGTATGGGCATCAGAGGACCGCTACTTGGGATTAGGCCAAAGAGAAGCCCTCCAATCATTAAAGCTCAAAAATTCAGCAGAGGTTATCAAATTTGCTGAGCAGCTAAAAATTACTCTTTCCAAGTTCAATGCAAGGGTAACACCGTTGTTGTCTAAGAAAGCTGAGTTGGCTAAAGATGGACAGGACATACAGGATATCCTAAACGAACTAGCTGTCTTGAAGCAAGAACAAAGGAATACGAGAATGCTATTGAAAATTAGTGAC
Source organism: Nitrososphaeraceae archaeon (assembly GCA_049578985.1). GTDB lineage: Archaea > Thermoproteota > Nitrososphaeria > Nitrososphaerales > Nitrososphaeraceae > TH5896. The sequence goes on along the minus strand of JBAUMZ010000101.1, from coordinate 1,774 downwards.
AAAGTAATAAAAGCCTCTACCCTCAAGCCATGCATAATCGACTACGCAGTAAATTTCGGATTAAAAAATACCGAAAATATGTGGAGGAATAACTTGATTCAGAACGATGACTTGGCAAAGCCCATCACGATGCTTGTTTAGCCTATAGTAGGGATAGAGATCCAACAATTTGATCAAATTTTTGGTTAATAATCTGCTATTCATATTATTTATGGCAGAGTCACAAACGATTGTGCTAGAGAATTCTCGACCGACTCATCAACTGCTCGAGGAATGCTGGAGAAATTTTCAATGAAAAGAAATGCAAGTGTGCTAGTCACTGCAGCCGGTGGAATTGTAGGTCAAGGGATAATGAAGTCTCTACGATTAGCAACTAATTCGTCTCTTTCTCCGAACAGTTATCGAATCATCTCTGTTGATTCTAGTCCCCTAGCAGCAGGTCTTTACCGATCGGATATCGGTCTAATCGTCCCAAAGGCATCCGATCCAGAGTATATTGATTCAATCATCACGCATCTAAGGAACTATGATATTGATGCCCTATTCGTGGGCTCGGATGAAGAATTAATGGCCATCGCTACCGCGAAGAAGAGAATCGAAATGGAATCCCCAACCAAGGTTTTAGTCACCGAACTGGACGTAATAAAAATTGCGCGCGATAAATGGGAAACGTACAAGTTTCTAAAGGCGAATAATCTGAGCTGTGCCGAGTCTTGTCTCCCAGAGAACAAGGATGAATTTACTGAGGAGTTCGGGTTCCCTTTGGTGGTCAAACCACGAGAGGGATTCGGTTCAGTCAACTTCTTTGTCACTAAATCTTCTGATGAGATCGAATATGCGCTCACTAAGATTCAGGATTATGGTTGGAAGCCGATGCTTCAAGAATACTTGCCAGGGCTAGATGACGAATTCACATCTGGAGTAACAATTGACAAGAATGGCACGTACACGATGTCATCCATAGCAATTAGGAAGTATTTGAAGGGTGGCCAAACTTACAAAGCGTTTATTGACGACTATCCATTAGTCAAGTCGTCAGCTGAAAATGTAGCAGAAAAACTAGGTGTGACAGGAGCTGTGAATATACAAGCAAAGTATGTTCCAAACAAAGAAGTGACAAGATCTTCACAGACTGCTGCAGTATTTGGGCTCCGAAACCTTAATGAATCCTTGCAAAATGGAAGAATGAAGATATTTGAGATTAACCCCCGCTTCTCAGCTACATGTCCGCTTCGTTCATATGCAGGCATTAATGAACCTGATATTGTATTTAGAAACGCTGTCTTTGATGAGAAAATAGAAAAAGTTAGCAATTGCAGGAGATTGGTCTGTATGAGGTATTGGAATGAACTTTATGTGGATCTTGCTGCATACGAAAAATCGAAAAATGTTGGCTCCATCAAACAAGGATTAGAAAATTCTTATGCCCCTAGTTACTTCTGACTTCAATTGTTTTAGTTGAATCAAAACGACTGATGAGTCCTCAGATTGTACTGAAGTATTACTGTGATAGTAGATTCCATAAGGAATGCTTTATTTGTTAAATAAGGTAGACTATTGGGACAGAAGATGTTCCCCAATCCTGTGCGTTTGAGATCAGGTGCTAATGCTGTCTTTGTGGCTATTGATTATGGAGGAGACATAATCAATAGAACTAGGTCTTCCTGACCTGCGACTAGTCTGTATGTCTGCAGTTTGTGATGCTCTTGACAATCTATATCGCTTGTATTCTTCATCTACTTCCATTGATGCTTTTAGTATTCTGCTTTTCGCA
>JBAUMZ010000100.1:0-29071 GCA_049578985.1 Nitrososphaeraceae archaeon | reverse complement strand
TGACCGTCGTATGAACAAATTCAAATATCAGCAATTTTTGCCAACAGATTTCTGCACTCATTAATTTGTCCCATTTAATTGTCGTCAAACTTTACGATATGTGGAGGAGGAGAAAGAAAAATTCATGATCCTCTGTACCAAGTTACGACACAGTCTTTCCTGTGGCAAATAAATAACTTTAGCACTACTTTTTATATCCAATGTACCGCACGCACCATTGTAGTACTCACTCCGTCCAGACTTAAATACTAAAGTTTGCTAGTTTTTATATGCTTAAGTTAAGTCTTGAAAAATTAGAAAAGATGACAAATCATGGAACAGAAGATGATCCCCATCGTCATGTAACTGGAAATTTTGCGCTCTACAGTAATGCAGGGACAAAAAGTGGCGCAGTAGTATACTTTGAACTCGAGCCTGAATGTGAGCTAGGAAATCATACGGATAGTGCAGAAGAGATCATTTATGTTGTAGAGGGAACAATTGAGGCTACGATAGGCAAAGAAAAAGATCAGATTTCACGTGGTGAATTAGGTGTAGTACCAGTTATGGAACATCATAACTTTCGTAATATAGGGTCAAATACAGCTAAAATAATTGGATTCTTTTCTAGTCCGAACATAGTTAGCACATTTGAGAAGGTCTTTCTTCCTCTAAACTTCAAGGAGTTCGATACAACCAAATTGCCAGCACTTAAACTTAGTCGATAATCTATGCAGTCATTATTTAGGACTGCGTGTGCTTCCTCTAACATACTCTTTAACACCGGCAAAGTCGATAATAACAGCTGGTTCATCACCAACTACCCAACTATTATGTCCATGTGTAACTATAGCAGCTCCTCTGGGTCCTCCCTCAGCTTCAGTATCATCATCCATCACAGTTTCATCCTCCCCGAGATAGTATAGATGTGGTGAAGGTCTCATGGTACATGTAGCAGATGTTTTGAATTTAAAGGAATATCCGCACACCTATTCCCTTAATTTCGTATTAGATCTTTTAAGGTGTCATATACCTCGTTAAACAATTATTAAGAATGCCTGATTCTGATCGTTACGGCAAGAAAATCTTTCGAAAATAAGCCAGAGGAGTCAGACATCACAAGGATATTTTTGGTCGATGACGATCCAGATGTACTATTTTCGATGGTGACTACTCTAGAATCGTGTGGTTTTGTTGTGAATTCATACAGTTCCCCTGACATAGCACTTGAACAGTTCAAGCCCCATTACTATGATTTATTATTACTGGACGTTAGAATGCCTGGAATGACAGGTTTTGAGCTTTATGATGAAATCAGCAAGATGGATGCGAGGGTTCACGTCATATTCATTACCGCCTTTGAGGTTTATTATGAGGCGCTTAAGGAGATTTATCCTGATCTTGTTCCTTCGTCATTTATTAAAAAACCGATCTCAAATGACGATCTTGTCGGACGTATTAAAAGAGAATTGAGTAAATGATTTCCTTCACTACAAGAATAGAGTATTATGAAGATGTTACACAATGCATACAGCGATGATCTGATCATCGCCTCGACAACCAAGCCATATTGACGAATTAACTCAAAGAACTATAATCAGTTCACATCCATCGTGCATGGTGCGAGGCAATAGGAGAACACTGGATACTGTATGTAATGCCAGCGGTAGGATGAACAGACCTTCAGTGGAAAAAGGTTCAATATTACAGTACATTGGCAGGATTGAATGCTCGAACACCAATGTACTGCAAAGAACCAAAAATCAACTTTAGTCTGTGTGATTAGATCCTTTCGAGGTGCCACAAACTTGGCCGGTTCTTTATTTTTAGCACTACATCCAACAGAAGGTATTTTTTCTGCGACTTACACACCAGGGGAGTCTCAAACGCACTTATCCTTCGGACAAGTCCCATCTCTCTCCCAAAGCTTTAATTTAATAGGCCACCTCTTAGATTTGTTAAGAGCTCCCAATGAACCCAGTCTCGATAGCTTTTCATTCGTATAAAGGTGGTACTGGAAAGACTACCATTGCTTGTAACTTCGCTGCTAAATTGGCCAAAATGGGAAATCAGGTCGGTTTACTTGATTTAGATATTTATGCTCCAAGTATCCAGACATACTTCGAAATTGAGCCAAAAAGATGGCTTAATAATTATCTCAATTCTTCGGCTGATTTGTCGGACGTAATTATTGATGGCAGTCAATTTCTCAGGTTAGGTAAGGTTAGTCCAGACAGTTACAATTCAAAGGAAAAATCAGCGAATCCAGAGGGCGGCAATTTGTGGCTAGGCTTTAGTAATCCGCGTAGTGAGGAAATATTGCAGCTAGAAACCACCGGCACTAGTACTGCAAGGGAAATATTGAAGAAGCTCATACTTTTGAAAGAAAAAATGCTTACAGATTTAGGGCTTGACTATCTTATTATCGACACTAGCCCAGGTATACGCACATGGTCGATTAATGCCTTGGCAGTTTCTGATATTTTGCTTCTTACTCTAAAATCAGGTGACATTGACAGCAAGGGTACCAAACGTCTTGTTGAGGATATCTACGATACATTCACCAGGCATGGAAGCAAATCCTATCTGCTCTATAATAGAGTGCAAGGCTACTGTATGCCCCCAAAGGATTTTCTTGGAGCCGGCACTAACGAGCCCAATGATCTCAACATGCAAGGGGTTTCTGGGTCTGCCGGGTCGGGCATTTCAATTGTACAACCTAAATTGTCACAGGAGCTTGGTATCAAAACAATTAGTTCTATCCCATGCTTTTGTGATATTCAATTTTCTGAAAAGGAATTCTTGACAGTATTGAACTATCCTGACCACCCCTTTTCATATTACGTCAATCAGCTTATCACTGGAATTGGGTCGACGGCTTGAGTGAGCGGCAAATACAGGAGGCATTTGCATAATTCCCCATCTGGTACAATAGATCCTCGGATTTCTTAAGGATAGATAAACAAAGACAGTTTGTCTTTCCTTAATGTGTGTAAGTGAAATCTGAAATTTACGATGTGACAGAAGCAAGGCCTCTTGCAGATATAGCGAGTTTGATTGAGCTCCATCCAAAAGCCAAATTCTTCCGCTGGTCTGGCTCCAACTTCAAATAGTAAATGTATCAGTAGTCGGCTTAATATGGCCCTGCGTCACTAACCCAGAAGTGTATTTGAGAAAAGTTTCATATACACGTATAACAGTCCATAATTATTAATTCTCAGGTAGAAAAAGATGCATATCCCTGGATTGCTTGAACTCACTGAACGGGAGGAGATTCCAAATTGTATGATACTTTTGACAGGGAATTCAAACGTTGGCAAGAGTTGTTACAGCAGAGAATATTTGCTAGAACGGATTAACAACAGTTCTGATTGTGTTTACATTTCATGTACTAACACAGAGGAACAATTTCAGAACTGGATGTTGAGTGCAGGATGCTCCCGCGATCAGATAGATTCTAACCTGCATTTCATAAACCCGTACATACGAAGAAATTCTGGTGGCGAGAGTAGTTCAAAATTACCCTGGATCCTTTCAGAAATAAAAGAGATCACTGTGAATTCTCATAGCTCTAATGCTGGAATTCCCAATCTTAATGCAGGCAAAAAGTTTAATGGAATTGAAAACCTAGTGAAGAAAAAGAATCCAAATTTCACCCTTATTATTGATTCTTTAAACCATCTGATCGCCCTCTTCGGACTGAAAGAAGTTGAAGCGTTTGCAACAGACCTTTATTTCACGTCCAAGATTCAACAATTATCTGGAATCTGTAGCCTTACCATTCCATCCCTTGACGAGGAACAGTTTGAGCGCCTAGGTCTTTCTTTTGATGCTATTTTGGAAATGGCATTCAAAGAGGAAATGGAGTCTCGATTTCGAGCAATGAAGATGACCCTAATCCGTGGGGTAGTCTTGACTCCAAAATGGGTAGATTTTGAAATCACTAAGGAGGGATTGATTCGATTTCTCCAGAAAGGCTCAGATTTTATTTGCTATGTCTGCAAATCAAAAATTAAAGAAAATCCTATCTCCTATTCGGGACTGTATTTTCATGTAAACCATTTAGAAGTCTACAAGAAACTAGTAGGCATATATGGGCTAAGTTTATCTGAGCTAGGATTTTCATCGGAGGTCATGGATGCCAGTTTCTTCTTTATAGACATAGTCGGGCTCTCTGATCCGAGCTATTCTGTTAGTTCCCAAAGGCAAAAAATTGAAGTCCTTAACAATTTGATTATGACATGCAGCGCGTATAATTTGGAGGAAAAGAAGATTATCTTGCCAACAGGCGACGGAATGGTAATAGGCTTTCCGTTAAACCCGGAACTCGCATTAAAACTTGGCATTCAGCTCCATCAGAAGTTGAGAACGTACAATAGGGGTAAAGGTGAAAGGGATAGAATAAAGGTAAGAATCGGGTTAAGCTCTGGACCTGTTTTTTCTGTAAGCGACATAAAGAATAATCAAAACTTCTGGGGACCGGGGATCATACTAGCCCGAAGGGTCATGGACATTGGAGGAGAAGGCCACATCCTCATATCTGATTCTTTAGCGAAGGCTTTGCTCGCCTTGAAAGATGAATATAAGCCTATCATAAACTATATTGGCGATTATTCTATAAAACACGGACAAGTCTTGACACTTTATTCGGCATATGCTGATGATTTTGGAAATCCTGAAGCTCCTGAAAAAAGATAGCCCCAATTTCGATTACTGCAGTGTTAGCAGTAATCCTTATTGCCTCAGCAGCGACAGCACATGAAGATGCCTTCGCAGGAAAGAAAACGAAGTACGAGCAATCCCTATCTCAAGCAAATGATTGCGGAAATGGAAAAATTACAATGAATGTCTATTGCCAGAATTTGCCTACCCAAATTCAAGGTGACAGAAACGCAATGATCATTATAGGTGTACAGGGTTAATCTAAAAAATGGCCAAAAGTCTTTGAATGGCTGAACCAATTACTTTTTGGTTAACCGTACTTAGTAACATTGTCTATTGAAGGGCAATTTTTAGAGCTAAAGGACTTATGAGATACTTTGGATTATCGTCTCTTGTTGGAAATAGATTTAATGATTTCTGTCCACAGAAGGAGAAGACGCATGGATTATCTCCTAAATTATAGTTCATTAATCATATAGTAAATATGTACAATAGTTTTAAATGATGTAGTTTATATATCATAAATACGTATTCATATTTGTTTACATTTAATAGGATTGCTGTAGGTGGGATCTTACTCGTGGTAAATGGAGAGTTACAAAAATGAAAATGTCTTCAAATAGGCGTAATATTGCATATTATCTAAATCTTAAACCAAAAATTATTACATCATTACTCATAGCCGTGCTTGCAGTCTTTATAGCTTTAATGCTCGAGATGAGCACAGGCAATATCGGACATTCTCAGATTAGGCCGGCGAACATTAGTGAAAATATAATTGAAAATAATACCTTATCCTCCTTACAGATGGCAGAAAAAAATATGACATCAAATCAATCTGCACTCATTCACACTCAAAATTCTAGTGCAACCGGTATTCTCTCTAATTCGTCATTAGTTAAGACAATAACAAATAGTACAAACAATTTAAAAAATGCGACCAAAGCACAAAGTCCTATCCCTTCAACAAAGATTACTTCACATATCAAGGGTCAAACTGTTTCTGAAGGCACTTTGTCAATTAATGGTGTGTCATCTGACAATTCGGCTAGTACATGTGATGTATATGTATTACTAAATGGTATTAAACCTTACCAAAGAGTAGTACCTGCAGGACAAAGTGGTTCTAGTAATGGTACCAAGGATTATTCACTGTGGAAATTCACATTTTTACCAACTTATGGATTGATTACCGAAGGGGATAACAAAATGACGGCAAAAATTACTTGCATGAATGGTAGTGTAAATGCAACAAAGTTTAATAGCCTTAACGTAACTGGTGTATCTTCCAATTCCGCCAATTCAAACTTAGGGTTAACACAGAGTAACCCATTTCCTTTGAACAGCAGTAATAACGTCACCACAAATGACCCTGATCCTGTTCAGGGTAACTCAACTCCACTAATGTCCACTTATTCTCCTCCTGAGAATGTACCACAGGCTCCTGCAGCTGGGGGTATAACACCACAAACCAACAATGGGATAGCCCCCACCTCTTCTCTATCCGAAGAAATTCCTGCTCAAAATTCTTCCTTTGTCCAGCAGGAAGAGCAACTGACTGCGAACAGCAATTCAATCCTCGAAGCCGACAATGAACCACGTGAGGATCAACTTGATTCGGGAGATGAGAAAATATCTACACAAACAAAGAAGGCAGTGGACGAATTTATTGCTAGAGTTCAAGGGACAGTTGAAGAGAGACTCAATGAAGCCATTAAGATGAGAACTCCTTTTGAACTAGTAACCCCGACTCCTTAGATTCGTCATATAATGACTGCCTGCTGCTACACCGAATGTGATAATTTGAGCGATAATAGTGTTTTGAGCTAGCTGTTTTGATTACCTATATTCACACACTTCCATTCAGTAATATTCATATTAAAATCACATTTAATTTTTATAATTGAGGCATCAAGTCCGTCTACTGATTCTATTGCATTTGCAATTTTTTGGCTTATAGTCTGGTTAATCGCAGCTGAATCCGCGAAAGGATTAGGCAGTGATAGGTTATTTGAGGCTTCAGAATCGGCGGTTGATAAAGTTGAAACATCTCCTACCCCAATATATCCAATTGTGGGGGATCTATTGAAATCCTCTTGTACCACAGAAATGATGGCATCATCAGAACTTTTCAATGAGTCGCTGTTCCCCGAAATGGAATAAGTTGTGTCAAAAGATCCTATGAATTCGGTCTCGTTATTTACTATATTATATCTTGTCATAGAATCCTTAACTATTTGAACAACATTTTCTTGCAGTTCCACAGAACCCGATGCCATGTTCGTACTAGTAAAGTCCTTTAGCGAGAAAAATGATGTGTACAACACAAATGACAATATTCCGACAAAAACGACCGCCGATTTTACTTGCGTGCTTGACATTTTATTTGACGGTTTAACATTCATTAGATATAGAAGCATATTTAATTCAATTTAGACTTTTACTTTTCTCAGTAAGTGTAATAATTATTCGCCCGCGCTCAAACAAAAAGATCTTTAGGGATAAAGGTTGAAAAACCTCACCGGTTATAATGTGGAGCTGGGAGAATATCAAAGATGCTTAGACGCACTGTAATTGGCATAAACTCCATCATCCACTATCAGAACAGGTTATATTGCCTAACTTAAACAAGGAGCATTATTGAAACGTGATGTTAGATTTAGCACGGTTCTTGAATTTAAGGCACTAATCGCATTTCTATTTGTGTTCCTCTTAGCAGTCTCTGGAATCAAACTTCTATCAAATGATGCTTTTGGGGAGGGTGATGAGACAAACACCAAATCACTTCCTAATAAGGTTAACATAACAGTCGACGATCTCAATCTACAAGCAGACGTGGCATTGACTACCGATGAACAGACAAAAGGTCTTTCCATAAAGGATACCCTCCATTCCAATGAAGGAATGTTATTTCCGTACGAGTCGCCACGTATGCTAAGCTTCTGGATGAAAGACATGAAATTTCCCATAGATATTCTATGGCTGGATGCTGACAAAAAAGTGGTACACATTGAAGAGAATCTTCAACCATGTAGCCCTCTATTACCATGCCCATCGTATGCCCCAGACGTCCAGGCTCAATATGTTCTTGAAACGGTAGCAGGCTTTTCGTCTGCCAACGGAATTACCGAGGGAACTCCTGTTGAATTTGATCTGCCAACATAGGAATTTTTATTGTAAACCTATTTTTCTAATTATGTTCGAGCAAGGTGAAACTAGGATGATTTTATGACTTTCAATCAACGCATTAAGAAGAATCCAAAAAAAATTATTAGAGGGGAATTGTTTGTTATCAAATCACACATTTTTAGCTCGCTGCCAGAACAGTCATCGTCGTCGCAACCAGAAGCAGCTGCATCTGTCGCCTGCCATCGACATCGGAACAGGGTGCACTAGACCCAATGCTAATGTTATAGATAACTTTAATTTCGTTCTAGTACAGTTAAAGTTATAGAAGGTTTTTTATGTAATACTGTAGCTTCATTAGCAATAAAAATAGCCACCTTGGGCCTTAATAGGATGGGTATCTTTAAAATGATGGTAAGACTGTTTAGATAGAACCTTACCATCATCTAACTTTAACTCATTTCAGTAAAATAGTATCTTAATGCTAATATTCCTTACTGAAAATCTAGATTACAGGATTGGTGCTACGGAATAATTTCATTGCAGTTATAGTGGGAATATCTACCATGAGTTTTGTGGTGCTTACAATAATAAGCGTTCATGCCTTTGCTAAAAACGATTGTTCAGCTCAGGATAATGTCGCCTGTGCACAATCAGATTTATCTCTGCCTGTTCCTTCAGAGAATGATATCGAAGTTCGAGGGTTACAACAACAGCCAGAAGACCAATCAGGAGCAAGCGGTCAAGGTGACGAATCTGAAGATAATGATGGAAGTACTTTCCTTCTGCCTTTCCCATGATTGCTGGGTCGGGCACTAGTAAGACATCAGATGTTTCCAAGTCAATGTATCTAGTCATGAGATTTACTATAGGAGAATACTTTAGAGGTCCTTTGAAAGTCTGATTTAGATAAACGAGGCAGGGCCATGTCACGGAAGTCGCATAAGCTGCATAAGTCTGTACTACAACCTACTCTAAAAATGGTTTTGAAATTTACTTATTTATTTATGCAACCATACACTTGGAAATCTCTGCATCATTACTCGCGGTTGCCAAGGTTTGACACTTTTTATATCGTCGACTATCAATGCGAATTCCAATCTCTGGAGAATGACACACAACGCACAAGGGTAGAAAGAGTGCCAGAGCTTGTCACAAGTTGCAACCATGCCTCTTCTTCCTCACCACGCACAATTTTAATTGGTTCGTGGGGAGTAGAAGGGGCTCTGGAAGTATAATTTATACAGCTACATTAGCGTGAAAGATCAAGATATCCATAATTAGTTAGATGCATATCTTACAGTGAATGAAGCCGGAGGGTAGGCTAGGAAAATTTTGGGAGGCCTATTTACAAGCAGAGGCTAGAAGACACTTTGAAGAGCTATCATCTATTTCGTACGAATTGATTGCAGGTAGGACCAATTATTGTCCCAAGCATGAGGAGATGTATTTGAAGCTTCTGAGGAGAGACTTGATTTGGTTAATGCGGGATATGATATGGTTCAAGGATAAACAGTAGACACTAAAATAATCTACTACGTCTATCATTGAGTGGTTCTAGTCCAAATTAGCTGTATTGCATTTCAAACGGCCAACTCAAATCTTGGAGAATGCTCTAATCAACAGGGGTTAGTAGCAACGGTATGCTCAAGTCTGTCTTGACACATGATAGGTTGATTAGCATGGGAGGGAGCGAATCGATATGTTCTATTAGATCCCGTCTTCATCCATTCTATTTGCATCTCTTCCTTGGAAGAATTCTCCTTTAACCATAAGTTTGGTAAGAATTACGCCAGCCAAAAACCCTCCAATATGAGCAGTGAATGCAATTGGTATCAAAGTTACTGAGCCTACGAACGCAAATACTATTTGAATTATGAGCCAGTAGTAAGCCCTTCGGTTACCAATTGCGGCAGCAATACCCAAGACCCCCGAAATAGCACCTGATGCCCCTATCAACAACGTCTGACCGCTGCCTAAAACGTAAGAGGCTATCACCCCATGGAACAAACCTGCGCATATTCCAGATATGAAATAAATTACAACATATTTACCTGTTCCAATTGACCTCTCTGAGTAGCTTCCAATATATGCAAGGGCAGCAAGATTGAAGACAATGTGAGTAACGCTAGCATGGATAAACATCGAAGACAATAATCGAATTAGATTAGAAGTTACACCATTTCCTAGACCTGTCGGATCTGATTGAAATGCGTTGGATTGAAGAGAGCTACCTACGCCGTTTCTTTCAAATAGAGAATCTGGAACAAACCCGAAGTTTGTAATTAACCATGTATGACTATCAGTGAGAAAACCAAAGAAATAAACCAGGACATTTATGGCAATTAATAAAACAGTAGCTATCGGAAAAGTTCGAAGGTTCACCATTGGCGGGGATTGTCTTTGGGATTTGCAATATCGTATTGCCGCTCACATATATAGTTACCAGTAACAATTATTGCCTCAGTATACGCTGTCACCATCGCTGTGTAGGCTGGAATTCCAGATACGCTGCTCTAACCCTATCTTCTCCCTAGACGTTAGTTGAATCTGATTGCCAGTATCGCCTCGAAGTCAATACTTTTCGCTTGCAAAGCGAAAATGTGAGTTAAATAGGTTATAGAAATGATTCAGAGGATTCCATGTTAATGACTTTTTAGTAATTTTCTCTTTAGAATACTAAATTACTAGTTGCTTTCAGAGAACTATAGTGTGGGAAATGTTAGGAGCACAAAAGTAGCGTACGCCGTCGTAGATAATTTGAGAATCCGATATCGAGATAATGCCTTGGCGACGGCCGAAAAGACCTTGGTATTTCTTCACGGGCTTGGGGGGTCTATAGAAAGCTGGGATAATAATATGGGTCATTTATCCAAAAAGTATAGAGCTGTCTCCTTTGACCTTCCAGGCTTTGGACTTAGTGACAAACCACACAGGAAATACACAATAGGATTTTTTTCATCGTTCGTTTTACGCGCAGTTCGTGAACTAAAAGTTGGGCTTCCAATTAATATAATAGGCTCATCACTCGGAGGTCAAATCGCCGCTAAAATTGCCGTAACAAACCCTAGTGAAGTGTGCAAACTGATACTCATAAGTCCAGCAGGCTTTACTCCCAAATCCTTTTCGAGTTCTGCTGGTCTTCAAAAGTATCTCCGCATTATTGATGCTCACTCTAGGACTGAAATAAAAAAAGCATTGTCTGAAACCTCGAATGCGCAGGTCAGGGGCAATCATGTTGATATGGTCTATGAAAGAATATCAATGCCGGGAGCTAAAAATGCGTTTGTTACTGCTCTGAAGTACAGCACTGCTGCTAGAAGGATTAATATCAATAAAATAAAATCACCCACGCTTGTTATCTGGGGAAAAGAAGATCGTGTAATCCCGGTCAGGTTCGCACTTCCCTTTATGGCGATGAAAAATTGCCAGTTGCGCTTATTAAAGGACTGTGGCCACAGGCCACATGCTGAAAAGCCAAAATTAATCAACGAAATCATCAAAAGATTTATTGAGGGTAATTAAGGAAGATTATACAACTGTATACTTCCACAATAATTCGCTCCTAGCTAGGTTGGTTTACTCGCATTGCAGCTGCGAGAATTAGGTTGAAGCGCAAATTGTTAAAGAGTAAGACTAAACGGCCGAATTCCTAATCTAGATGAAGGAGAGGTGTCGTCTCCTGTGGAGCACTATGAGAAATAACACATAGGTATGACCATTAATTTAAGGTGGCAGGACTTCGAATTCGGTGCTTGATTTAGTTTATCGTCAATGCACGATTCATTTCATCAGTTCTAATGACGGATGTATTCTAAAAAGTTTCCAGTACACCACTTCAAAATTCGCATGAAAGGATCCATCCACGTCATTAGATTTTTACTCGTAATCCATCCCTACCGCCTATTGGGGCGAGGAGATTTATATCATGGCGTTCCGTTTATTTTTTTGGTATTGTCAAAGCATAATAAGTTGATATCCTACTTGGAGATTTTTTTTCTATGTGTGTTAGTAGAATGCTCAATATGGACTTTCCCTGATTTCCGCATATTTGCACAAGGGACAGATCGGGATGAACACAATTCAGCAGCAAATTCGAATATTTACTATCCATATAATAATGATGAGACTGGTGAAAACATTGAGTTTCCAGTTTCCAAAGGTTACGCGCACGGGAGAGTCGCATACTTTGTTGCGACAGACGCTTCAGATAATGAAACTGCAAATTCAATCTTTGAAAATACCGGTTGGCTTGTAAATTTTGCTCCCATTCTGGCACAGTTATCTAGTAGCGAACAAAGCCAGGGTTTCGAATTCTTGAATGGTGTAACAGGCCCAGGGGCATTTGGGTTTCAACTTCCTGTTGCAAGCAGCACCCCTGATGATGAGAATTATAGCCCTCTTGTTCATCTTAACCTTGTTAGATGGAATGAAAATGCGACGATAAGTATTTTGATGTCTGCCCCAGAAATTATTTCGGCAAATGAGAAAGGAGAGCTTCAAATCGTTCCTACAAATATCACAATTAACAGCCCGGCTGTGATCTGGTAAGTAGGTTTGACCATTGGACTGATTTAGCTCCATTCCTTAAGATTTGGATGAAGCAGTCACAAACATATTCTGTGCGCGCTCATGATTCTGTGGTCTAATGTGTGTTCGTGGTTTGGTCGATAGTCCGCGTATCTAAGGCGCAACTACAAACTAGGAACTATTTCCTCTCCCAAGTCACTTAACCTGGCCGCCTCGCCCATGCGGAGCTTGACAACTATTTAACAGGCTGTTACTCTGATATTAATTAGAATTGACTATAGTGGGACTTTTGCAAGGTCTGAAATTTAGACAATCTTTGTCGCAAAAGTTAAAGGAGTACAATCTTGACATTATATACGTTGATGACGATAAGTCTTTAATTCCACAACTAGCTTCTGCTCAAATTGTTGTAAATGGTTTTCATACGATAGACAGATCAGTAATCGAAAGTTGTCCTAACCTTAAACTTGTACAGCAATCAGGGATAGGAGTGGATAATATCGACATAAAATACTGCACTTCAAAGGGGATCTATGTAGCAAATGTTCCGCTGGCTAATGCAATCTCTGTTGCAGAACACACTTTTTTTTTAATATTCCTGTTGTCAAAGAACACATCTATCGGGGTCAGACACGCAGCTCCCGCGAAAAGTCTGTTGCATACAAGATCGAAGACTACTGCCGGTATCGAATTACATGGAAAGACTTTGGCAATTATTGGTTTAGGAGTAACTGGTATAGAGGTTGCAAAAATCGCACGAGGACTAAGCATGAGAGTGGAAGCTGTGACCAAACATCCGTCTACGAAAAGTCAGGGGTACGACAAGAAATACTTTGTTGACGACTTGGTTGGAGCAGACCGTCTTTCGGAAGTCTTGGCCCGAGCAGACATTGTTTCAATTCATACCCCCCTAACAGAAGAGACTAGGGACATGTTTGGGGCGAAGGAATTTAGTGTGATGAAAAAATCGGCTTACTTGATAAATGTTGCGCGAGCCAAGATAGTAAACAGAGATGCACTCTTTACTGCTCTGAGTGCTCAAAGAATCGCAGGGGCAGCATTTGATGTGTTTTGGAGTGAGCCCCCTCATCCGGAAGACCCAATCCTTTCACTTGAAAATTTCATACTTACCCCGCACATTGCAGGGTGGACGGCTGAAGCAATTGAGACCATTACTAGGATAATTTCAATTAATATAGAGAGGATGTCACGCGGAGAAGCACCTCTTACAGTTATCAATAAGGAATTATTGATATGAAAAGCAACCTGCAGTTGGTATAAATGCTATCTGCAATGACTGGTATCTGCATAATGTTGTGAAGGTTTGCCGCTATCATTCCTCAATATTTCAAAATAAGGAAATAAGCGGCTGATACATTATCGATCCTCTGCTTGGTTCTACGAGTGAAATATTATGTTGCACGATCCCTTATCCGCAGATTAGACTAACTAATCTCAAGAAATGCAAGCAATTGTAAGATCATCTTCGATCTCACCCTTAGGAAAGAATGCTTCTCAGAGTCTTTTCTAGCACTTGTAGAGAAGACAGTCCTGCTTGAAAGACAGTACTACTTTCGGCCGCCCGTCGTGTCGTTCGTCCAATTACTTCATTATGTTAAGGACCATTATGGATTTTATGGCCTATGAAGCTGGAACGTTCTAGCTTCAAACGCAGCTGGTAACTACAGTTTATTGACGCATATCGGGATTATTAATGTCCGTCACATCAGTCATTATTTCTGTCATTTCGTTGTCATATCCGTCAGTTCCCATTCTATGCTAGTAACATCAAGGCATCACCGAGGTCACTAGCCATGCTGACCTCATCACTAAAGCACCTTAGACAATATACTTTCCCAACCATCAAACGAACATGCTTCGAGCGTGGGTACAGTGGGTCATTGGACCACTTATTGGATAAATGCTTAGATGAACCAGATGCGAATGAACGGGTTAGGATATATCAACTTGAGTGTAGTCAAAGAAAAACTTGCAATGCCAATCCTATTAACGACTATGATATTAACAATGTTCAGCAGGTGCTTAGTATGACAAGTAGTTTTAGATCTTCAGTGCTAGTGGTTTCTCATTCACAGGTACCGCTGCGTCATGAAATACCTTTCACGACTCCTTCCTGTTCTCTTCGATACCGTCAATTGATTGCCTAAGATCTGTGAGACAGATATATGTATAATAAATAATTGATTCTTGCAGGTTAAATGTTGGCCAAGACAGGTAACGAGGGCCAAGCAGCTGAAGTGGCAGATAGGATCTTTCTAGTCATAGATGGCCTGCGTTCAAAGCATACCAAAACTAGCAAGTACTGATGGTCTCCCATCAGTAAATCATCCTCAACCAGAGCAAATGTGTATACCAACAAGAATCTAGTGGAGATAAACCTCACCTGTCTGATCCCTTAGAAACTATCAACCAGAATGTTCCTCTCTTTGAGTACTTCTTTTAATAATCCTAAGCCGTAGATATCCGTTAAATCAGGTTTATTTCCTCTTCCTATCAAATTTAGATCATAGGCGTCATCTGCGATTCTAAGAAGTGACTGTTCAATTGGATCATAGGTAAAATCGAGCCTTTGCAGTGCATCCCTCAATTCATCTTCAGGTACCGTATTACCTGATATGCGCTCGAGGCCATCATTAAATGCATGTATGAAAGCCTCGACTCCATTATTGTCAATATCATGATTTGTTTGGTTCTCGCCATTCCCCGAAGTTCCACTGACATTGCCGTTCCGTAAACCCTTTAGAGTATCATTTATCCATATTGTCTCATCGACATGGGCGTTAATCAGCTTTTTTATAATCTCAGGATTATCTTTCAGATAATCTGTCCTAACTATAATGTTAGTGGTTACGAACTTGCCATCTGGCGGCCACAGATCCCTCTCATCTACAAATATTTTCGCGTTGGATTCTTTGATGATACGTGCTCCCCACGGCTCAGGCACCCAGGCGCCGTCGATTTCTTTCTTGAGCATCAGGGTGAGAATGTCTGATGGTTTTACTGGCACCACTGTTACATTGCCACCATTCTCCACTGTATCGTATCCGTTCTGAATCAGATATTTTCTTAAAGCTACATCCTGAGAATTCCCCAATTGGGGGGAGGCAAATTTTTTTCCACCAATGTCGGTTGTAGACTGTATGCCTGAATCGTTTCTCACTACAAACACCGCCCCTCCGCTCGCAGCTCCAGAGATTATTCTAATACCCTCACCATTAGAGGCCAGGTAGCCATTTATTGCAGGATTAGGGCCAACGTATGCTGCATCAATTTGGCCAGCATATAATGCCTCAATTGCTGAAGGACCAGCACTAAACACGTATTCCTTTATCCTTGTACCCTCATCCCCTTCTTCACCGCTATCGGTGTTGTTTCCTAACAGTGCTTTTTGGAAATGCCCATTCGCTAACCCTATGATTATCTGGGCATGATTCAGATTGGGAAAATACCCCAACCGCAAGACATTTGAACGGGAATCTGAATCCTGATCACCACCAGTTAATGGGTTAGTCATGCTCAACAAGAGTCCTGAATTGAACTGCGAGCTGAAGGCAACTACTAAGATAATTGCGCCCGACAGTAGGAATTTAGTCCTTACCTTCATAGTTGCCTATCAATTCCCCCTCGAAATATTTTGTCTCTCCAATATTAGTGATGCATTTAGATTCGATGAAGCAATATTATCTGTTTGAATTGTGCAAAACAACCAAAATATGCGCGTTAAAATCCTCATTCAAATGATGAGCCAGAGATAAGAGCTTCGAAATTTATTACAATAGCTTTTAACTCAAATATAGCTATTACAGTAAATAACTCAAATATAGCTATTATTAAACACATGAGGACATTGTGGGATTCAGAAAGAACGTTTTATGTCTATTCGAACACACGTATCAGCGTTAGATCAGTTTTATTGAACAATGTATATGCAATGAGTTCATAAAACAATTCAATTTGTCACATTTGAAGGCAATTATATATATCATGATTCTGATTTGTCTTTAAGTAATGTCATCTCCGATTAAAACCGAATTTTTCCATATTCCAAGTTCTGACGCTTTGCACGCTGGCAATTCTGAAGAATGCCCCTTGAAAACCTATGATTTTCCAAGTTTGGTCCGTTGTGCTCATGTCAACACGGGCCTATTGGAACCTCTTGAGTTAAAGGAACTGATTCTGAAGTCAAGGCCTAATTCATAGAATTTAAGCTACCCGATAGGTTTCAGAAGCGTGATTTTAGTGGAAAAGGCGAAACAATCCTGATACATGCTTCAGGTACATCAACATTTAAGCAAAAAAGAAAAGTTAGGGTAGATATTGAGGATCTTGCTAATGTAACCCTGTTTATTGCGGCCTTCTTAGGAATATGGCAGCTAGTGTTTATGCTCGGGATATGGCCCGAAGTGTCGTTGCCATCTCCGGCTATGGTTGCAGGATCTTTTTTTGATCTGGTTAAAAATTTGACCTTGATCGTGAGTATCGCAGTAACCATTTACCGTCTTGTTATTGGTTTTACCTTGTCAATCATCATCGGGGTTTCAGTTGGATTGGCTATGGTAAAATTCCCTGGCTTTGGCAAAACTATGAGCTCTTTTGCGGTCGGCTTACAATCATTTCCTAGCGTGGCATGGGTACCATTTGCTATACTATTAATCGGCCTCAACGACGCAGGAATCCTCTTCGTCGTGATTATGAGTTCTGTCTTTTCTGTCATGATGTCTACCTATGGAGGGATAAGAAACATATCACCGATCTATATCCGTGCCGCCAAAAATATGGGTGCCAAAGGCTTTTCCCTATTCAGATACGTCATGATCCCTGCAGCTACACCGTCGCTGATTGTTGGAATAAAGCAAGCGTGGTCATTTGCATGGCACGCACTCATAGGCGCAGAAATATTGATCGCTGCCTCAGTCGGGTTAGGTCATATTCTGCTGGTGGGCAGAGAGTTCCAACTCATGGATCAAATAATCGCGTCTATGATCACCATATTCGCCATAGGACTCGTGTTTGACCGTGTCCTTTTTTCGAAATTAGAGGACAGCGTAAGAGATAGGTGGGGCTTGAATCAATAGGAAGGAAACTAAAATGAATACACTATAAAGTGCTGGTCACTTAGTCTTAGTAGAGTCCTGTCTACTGTCGTAACCCCGGCCGTGCTAGGTACAAGTGACAAAGCTCTTGTCCTCCTATTTCCATTATACTTTACATCGACGAGAGGTCCGTCTTAATGCAGAAAGGCATTTCCAAGAGTAGTTATTCTGTCGCTGAGCGAGGATAACTCCTATTTATGATCGGTACACTTTGAGCGGAAGATCCTTCTTATCGATAGGTTCAACGCTCTCTAGTGTTGCTAATTAGTAAAATGACATTTGTCATTTAATTTCCATGGTTTTAGTTATCCTTTCTCTTCAACTCTACAAATCCATCGATTTGAAGTTCGAACACCTATTCCTGTTATAGAATTTTCGATTTCCATGCTCGAAATTGAAAAGGGCAGCTTTTGTCACATTTGGAAAGGAATCGAGCAAGATCCTATTCACACAATCTGGTTTTCATTCTATGAATCTAGCTTGCTTTGAAGAATTATCTACTATTCGAAGATATCAGGCAAAACCACGGGATTATTTGTATACAATTATTGTATTGGTATGTTCACTTTTAAATAAATATATGAATAATGACTTGAATGTTTGTGCTTACTCTTTATTATAATCTATCGACAATAGCACGAGTAAGAAACAAAAATGTATAGATCAGTGTACACCAAAAGATCTCAGATCACAGGTGTCTGGAAAGCAATAACTGCTCTTGCACTATTTATAGTCATGAGCTCAGTATCATTTGACAATTTTAAAAATGTGTACGCAGAAAAGGACCTAAGTGTTAAAGTCAATGTAGATGATGATGATATTGAAAGAGGAAACACACAGAAGATCACTGTTACTGTAATAGAAGATGGCAATTCCAATGATGGAACTTCTGGGGCTAATGTCAAACTTACGGTGTATCCACCAGAAACCGATTCGACCACCGCCAAAGATAAGACAGATGAAGATGGAAAGGCTAATTTCAATGTAAAGATATCGGATGACGCAGAATACGGAACGTACGAAGTAGAGGTGAAGGTTTCCAAGGATGGTTTCAATACGAATACTAAAGATTCATCATTTAAAGTAACCGGCCCAGGAAATAGTGATAATGATGATGGGGGTCATGGAAATGACAATATTGGGAATGATGATGGCAACAATGAAGGACCTGACGGCGGAGGGAGCGACGGAGGAGAAAGGAACAATCAAGCGCTTTCGCAAGGGAATGTCTGTGGTAACGGTGTTCTTTCAACCAATATCCTTTGTCAGAATGTAGTGAACCAATTACATGGTGATGGAAATGCGATTAACATTATAGCAGTACAAAATGGAGGAAAAGACGAAGCCGAAAATAGCGCGAGCAGTCCTTTACTAGAATCCTCATCATCATCGTCAGTCCCGCCGACTCAGCCAGGCATTCAACAACTTCAGGCGTCAACCAGCGGGTCGACGGATGGAGATTCGATTGAATCCATTATGGAGCAGTATGTGCAGGCTAGACTTGATCACGCAATAGAAACTAGGTTAAACTATCTGAAATAGAATCATAAATCTTAGCAGATGTCCTTGGATCTATCATCCAATCGTTAATGCAAAAATTAAGTTAACATTGTATGAGTCGGAATTGCTACATCATTTCAGTTTCTACTTTAATTTGTTTCCTATTGCTTTTCAGTGCCCTTGCGATCCACATAAGCGTTGATAGAGTATATACAGGGATGTAATCTCCAACAAAAGGAATGAATTCAATCATATTCACAGCTGTAGACGTCTTACTTTTTGTAATATTGTATAGTAGACTAATAATTATTGCATCAGGTATATCTCCCAAGACTGGAATTCCAAAGAGAGGAGCTGCAAAATAATCTAGGGCATCAGCTACAACGGATATGATGAGAGCAGAAGTTGCCCTAAGTTTGAATGAGGAGCCGTCTCCAGTACCTTCTTCCCCGATTATTTCTAGGGTTCTCATGTTTACGATAGGCTATCATCGTATATATAGATATCACTAGCGATATAGTAATTTACGCTTGGACCACTAATGCGCGTGAAGGACCCCCGTCGGAGAGGGACATTACCGGAAAAAAAGTCGAGTATTAAAAAGGGTACAATAAAATATCGATTTGGACTGGTTAAATTGGAGCAAGACAATTTTGACCCATCATTTGATTATTTCTAATTCTATAGTTGCGATTAGGCATAACGTAGGTAAGTTGGATCTAGATAATGCTGGCATGGATTTTGAATTTCCAAATGGTATTGCGGTAGCTATCAGCTAGCTTCGACATGTCTTCAGCTTCATATAACCCTAAGGATTACTGGCTAGAGCAAGGAAAGGTTTACAAGAATAATTTTAGGTACAATAACAAATTTGAATTACAAGAGCGCTTACTGATTGAATACTTAACAAGTAACATATTTACTTCAAATTCTGACGCCAACCCCAAAGAAATGTCCATTCTAGAGGTGGGCTGCGGATTCGGTCGAATCACTCGATTGCTTCTTGTAAACTTCGGAAAATCAATAAAAAAATATCGTGCAGTTGATATGTCTCCTGACCAAATTAGAAACGCTAAGCAGTTCGTTAATTACCCCTATTTAGAAGGAGAAGGTGTGCCAACTGTTGACAGCAATGAAAGCATCAGAGATGCTCGTTTGGAATTTGCGGTATCGGATATACAATCACTGAATTCTACTAATTTCTCCAATCAGAGATATGACTTGGTGCTTGCCTGCGAGGTTCTCCTACACGTGCTTCCCTCTGAAATCCACCAAGTCGTTTACCAGCTAACAGAAATGTCCAATAAACATATCATAAACGTAGATTGGTATGAAGAGAAGGCGCCCAAAAATGTTGCCCCGCACAATTTTATTCATCGCTATGAGGAGATCTATGCAACTATTCCATCTGTGAAACGGGTTCGGAGAATACCGATTGTAAAAAATGGGATACTATCAAAATTGGATACAAAACAATCGATATTTCATGCTTCAAAGCACAACAAGGCAGATTAAATGGGATCGTTAGCTCACACATTTACAGGCCTTTTTCTAAACAACGGTTGAAATATGGCACGAAAGAAAAAGTTCATTGTTCATGGATTTTAGAAGGAAAACCAAGACGTTACTTCGTGAAGTACTGATACACATTGCCCAATCCTGGCGAAGATTTAATACCTTTGAAGCTGTGCGGTGCAAGCATCCCCGCGTGTAAACCAGTTGGACAAGGTATACGATGTTTATTGCAAACATAACTTCAACACACATACTAGTCAAATATTCGATCCTGCTTCGATCTTGGAATTATTTCCCTGATATCAAAAGTAAGATTCTATGCCAGGTCATCCACATACAAGAATACCTTACACATCATAGTATACATAGAACTGCTGCAGTTTCGATTCTCTTTTTCCCTCAAACCCTTGTACCAAGGAAATTTCATCCTCCTTAAGGTCGATATAGGTTTCAAGGCATTCGTCATTGAAACATGTATTAGTCAAATAGAAGTGATCACTTTTTAGTGAGGCAATGGATTCTTCAAGACTCCCTGGAACTGATTTGATCCCTAAGTCACTTCTTCGTGAATCAGACATCTTGTAAATGTTGTCATCAACAGGGTCCCCAGGATCTATTTTTTTCTTCATGCCATCCAAACCAGCAGCCACTATAGCGGAGAATGCCAAATACGGATTACAAGAAGGATCCGGTGCTCTAAACTCCATCCGTTTTGAATCTCTGCTAAGTTTGTCGTTAATAGGTATTCTCACTATCGCTGACCGATTCCCTCTAGACCAGGCAATGTAAACTGGCGCTTCAAACCCCGGAACCATTCGGTAATACGAATTGACGGTAGGGGACGTTATAGCGACAAGAGATCTAGAGTGATCCAGGACGCCTCCAATAAAATATCTGCCTGACTGGCTGATGTTAGCATATGGATCCTCTCCATCAAAGAAAATATTTTGGCTTGATAAGGTCTTGCTAGAGGAGTGGTTGGAAGATCCGGAGGATGAAGATTTTTCCCATAGACTTACGCTCACATGCATTCCTGAACCATTATCCGCTTTAGCACCTGCAGGGTCAGTCTCATCGAACAAGGGTTTCGGCATGAAGTTTGCAATTTTATTGTGTCCTTTAGCTACATTCCTTACAACGTCCTTGTAGATCTGAACATTATCCGCAGCGTCAGTGAGCTTGCTATGCATAAAATTGATCTCTATTTGTCCCGTGCTTGCCACTTCGTGGTTCAAGTTTGTAACCTTTATCCCATAATACTTCTTTAAGAGGTTGGCAACTTCGAACCTAAACTCTACTAGGGAGTCTTGGAACGGAGGTGCATCATAGCCCCCTTTTCGATTAATCGGATACTTTCCTACGCCGTATTGCTCTTCAGATATAATCATATTAAATGTTGAAGGTTGTAAATAGGTGACTGATTCGCTATCCTTATCGTTGGAATATCTCTGTGCGTCTACATTATCCCGAAAAGAAATATCATCAAACACGAAGCATTCTACCTCCGGCCCAATCTGACATGTCAAATTTGACTCCGCTAGATATTCTTCCATGTTTTCGGAGACATACCTTGGGTCTTTGGATAGTCTTCCGAATCCAAAGCCTTTGTAAACGTCAGCAATAACCGAACCAAGGGTAAAGTTGGTAAAAAATGGATTTAATCGCAACGTATGCCTGTCAGGAACCAGAACTAGATCTGATTCGTTTATTTCTGTGAATCCTTTTACTGAGGAGCCATCTAGTCCTATACCCTTCTTAAGGAATCCATAGAGCTCATCATAGTCGCTCATCACATATTTGGCCAGAAATTTTCCAAGTAGGTCTGTGTACCTAAACTGAAGAAACTCAATGCGTTGTAATTCTTCTGAAAACCCTATGCTTCGATTGGCGTCTGTGACGTAGGTATCATAATCACTTCCTTTAGGATGGTATGACAATTTACTATTTATTTTATAGACGGTCGTAAAATATATAATCTTTAGCTTCCGAATTGCTTACATTTTCGAGAGGTTCAGTATAATATTCTTTCATTTGTAAAACATGTTCTTTTTATTGCGCTGCGATGATGCACGATGTAACGTTCGCCGCTGGTCTCAGCGTTGGCATTGTTCAGCTAATGCCAATAATTATAATATTTTGAGAGCCTTCCTATTTGATTGGCAGTAATGACATACGCACATATATGAGAGGCAAGGCAAGTTCTGCGTAAAGTTAAAAAGACGAACTATTTATGAGATATGCCATATCTCCACTTATTCTTATTCATATCATTTAGAAATGAAACCAGAATAGCTTCAAGTGTCTCCACAATTTCATTTCCTTTCTTGACAGTTGCTTTCCTTGGGGCTCCAGTGGCGCCAGTATTCGACAGTTCGTTAAATTTCCAATAAATCCTCACCTTTGTAGGAAGCTTCGGTATCACAGCTTTTGGAGCGTTACTCATTCTCACCAAGTCCGGTCTCACAGCAAGCATGGCAGAAGTCTCTGCCTCTCCGCCATGACCCAACCCGTCCCAGACGTCGAAAAGATTGCTTCTAGATTGGCCAACCAGTGTCCACCATGCTTCCAGACAGGCAATTACTACTCCCGGGTACCTACTCTTAACGTGCCTTGATGCGATCTCTATTGGTGCAATATTTCCATCATGACCATTTATGATCAGAATCCTTTGAACACCATTCTTTATTAGACTTTGACAAATATCCTGTATTATTCGCACTACGGTTCCAGATTGAAGACTGATAGTCATTTGATAATCAGTGTGATGTGAGCTTAGACCATATGGTATGTAAGGAAGAATTATTACGTTCTTTAATTTAACTACGATTCTCTTAAGTAATTCAGTAGGAAAAATGAAATCCGCTCCAAATGGCATATGATCACCGTGATTTTCACACGCCCCGATAACAATAATTGCAGCAGTGTTCCTATTGATGCAATTTTTAACTTGTAGCGCATTCATAGTCGAAAGCTCACCATTCTTGTCAGTTTCAACTTTCATGTGACTTATTATGTGGTCCATAAGTGTATTGGATTTGAATTCTATATAAAAGTGAGATATGACAATTTAGGAGAAAAAACGAGATCTTATTTCCATAAAAAAAGTTACAGATAGACCTTTTTTAGGCTCTAAACATTGTACTAAATCTTAGGCTTATGAGAGGCTAACTAGTTGTTTCTTCCATACTTGAACTCTTTAGAACACCAGAAAGATCCTTGGATATAGTATCAATCACCCTTCTTACTTCGTCCTTGTTCTCTGCTTGATAAATAGCGATGGCCAACACTTCTATTTCTTTCTGCAGAGCATTTATCATTTTTGATTCCAGCTCAAAAAACCGATAAAAGTTGCTAAGTTCTCCAGCAAGGGCTATGCACAGAGAGATTATTACTTCACTTGATGCTTCCTTTCCTACTAAGCCCTTCAACTGTTCAACTAGGCTATTGACTGCCTGACGTCTCTGTGTGAAAATTTGCGCTAATGCCTCCTGAGTGGGTTCTGTATGACTCATATCCGTATTCCTTAAATTCTAATAAAGAAGAGTAAGCTTACTTAAGGTTTCTTGTGTTTGTGACTACTCACTGAGCTGCCACCTTTCGTTTCTATCAATTTTATATAACACGTTTCTGTCAACCTTTTCCTCTTCTAAAATTCCATTTCTAAACTCTGCTATTTGAATTGGAGACCATAATCAGTGGTTATTGTTAACCAAACTTGTAATTCTCCTCTTACCGGCTTCAATGGTGTGTTTCAAGACCTCTAGCTGGTTCCGGTCAGAGATAAGGTGACTCTAAATCATACGCATCAGATAAGTCAAGTCAGTCATGCGGACGCTATCTCCTTAATCCAACGATGGTTATTCTTTATTCTTTGGATAGCTTTGCTCTCACAATAGGCAGTATCTTATCCAGTATGATGTTCCGAACCAGTGTCGAATGATGCCATTAGAATTGGACAATCAATATTTCCAACGAATATAGTAGCACGTTTAATCTGGTCAAGCTCATTGCGTTATTCCAGAAGATGACATGCTGTTAAATCGCTGATGGCTATTAGATGGCAAATATTACGGAAACGGAATGCCTGCTGTAGAGGGGATCTTTGCTTCAATGTCTCCAGCTTTCTTGTCATCTTTCTGATCCCGCTTGTTGTTGTCATTATCACCATCGTTATTATCTCTTTCATCATTGTCATCCGCGGAAGAACCATCAGACGCTGAGGGAGAACAGTCCCCTAGCGAATCAATACAAGATGACGATCTTTGGGCATGAACTTCGAGAGCTCTGTTATCGAAGTGGCCTAACCCTGCAATAGCGAATACAAGTAATAATACGATTATGAATAGTGAAGAGAAACGGTCTTTATCCTTCATGTGTATCTCGCGCAACCGGTTTTACAACCTTATTTTCAGAACCATTGTTATTTGGCTTTAGTACTTATCTACGCTAACTTTATAATATAATATAATTCTGTCTGACGACTGGCTTCCAATTCTATCTGACGACACAGACAGACAGACTAGCGATTTTCTTCGGGAGCAGGTATTAACATATTGACATTCATAATAGTACCAATCCCCGCCTGAAGAGTATAAAATCAAGAGGCGACATTATGTCAAACTTCGTCCTGTTAAGCGCCATTCAATTATGGATACCATTTTGCCTTAGTGAAATCTACAAAGGTACAGCAAAACCGACGACTTAGTACTATTCTCACTGCGTGGATTAATTACATTCTTATATGTACTAATATCACAAATGGAATATGGAGAACAAGTCAAGACTTGCGGTTGAAACTTTCTCGGCCAATATTGATCATTCTGCTCAAAACCTTGCAGAGGAGAATGACTTTAGAAATAGATACATGAAGGAATTGATGAAGAAGCGACAACATGGCATCGACAACTATTTTGGTATTGATGAGCTTCTGGAGGAAAGACGACAAGTAAACCAACAACAAATGAAAACTCCAGGCCGCCGAGGTGAGATAATAAAGCATGAAGAGATTGACAAGGAAATATTAAGACGATTAAAAAACCAAACACAAAGTTAGTCTGATGACTTTCTGTGACTCCTTTGCCTCCCGCTGCTTAAAGAAATTGGACTTCTCAAAGTTTTTACAGATAGGAGTTCGAGTGTATGCACTTTGCAGCCTGATTTAATAGGACAAACTGTATTATTGTACTGCCAGTTGCAATTGATTTGATTTCTGTCCTAGGACTCGACGAGCAGAATATTGTATCATTATGAAAGCTTAAACTTACGAACTACTTATATTACAATCAGTTGCGGGAGTTGATGACGCGACAGACTTCGCTCTATTTTAATCCTTTAATTGTGACAGTCGAAAAAAAGGTATTAGATCGCTGGTTCTTTAATGCCTCGATATACTACTTAAATTCCTCAACAAATTTCAAAATTCTGTGTTCGAAAGCGGGATCCAAAATCTTCCCTCTCCCTTGGAAGAAATGGCATGTACTCCGGGTATTGACAAGGAGGAGGATATTGTGGGAGAGTCGCAGAAATCTTTCGACGCAGAATTCATGTCATGAATTACTGAATCCGTTTATGTTTTTTCTACTGCTAAAACATCACTAGGATTAACATGCTAGCAGTTGAACGTCCTTATGTGCTAGAAGAGCCTTCGAGTATGCGGATATATTACTGGTAGTAGATCCATCACTCCTTCGCCTTGATATGTTATGGCTTGACGTATACCTTTATGATAGGCAGGCTATGTAGAAATCATCTACAGAGCCTGATAGGCATTAAAATTTATAAGTAAGCTTAGCGCTGTGTATATGATTCGCATGAAATGTCTTTTATGTGATCAAGGTTTTGAAGGCGGTGGCCAGGCAGAAATCGATAATTTGTTCAATCACTATCGTTCCATACATTATCATGACATGAATGAACACCTGGCTAGGTGCATCGTCGAGTTACAAAATAAACAGTACAAACTTGAGATAGCTGTTGATGAATTGAGGAATCGTACCTCATCGAAGTCAACCAAATAGCGAGTCGTTTAGCTCGGCGGATTTCCAATTAGAGGATAATTAATTTGACAAAAGCGTTCTCTAATCTTTGCCCTGTTCAGCTGATTAACATTGGTCGTTGATGACTAATTAGCAGATGTCCAGTCATCCCGTCGATTGATCATCCGAAGATTATTGTGATATAGATTTGATGGCTGAAGATCTTGTGACTATCCCACCTTGCTAAAGATATTATTAAGTTAAATTACCCAATCTACACCTCTGCAGTGCTAGCATGCCTACAATTCATTTACGTTTTACTAGCATAGCGTCGTCAGTGTCCATGCTCTGCCAAATTACATCATAGCCTAACATTGAAATAAGTTCGGCGTGACAAACCTCAGGGATAGAATTTTCAGATAAGATACCACACGCCTCAGTAAATTTCGTTGTGCTGACCAAGAGCTCGGCCAACTCATTTACCTTTGTCTTGGACAAAAACCAAGAATCTATTTTCAAATAGTTTGCGTTATTATCTCTGGTAGCAAGAGCAGTAGCAATTTCAATTGGGACTTTATATTTTTCCGAAATTTCCTCAATAGAAATAGCAATTTTTCTGTCGTCAAGTTTTATTTTTAGGTCTGAATCCAACATCTTTGATTCAATTTGCAGCTTGTCAATTGATTTTAAATACTCCTGTAACTTCTTCACTGGAACTGAAGTATTCCTAAAAAATATGATCTTGTTATTCGACAGGTCACGAATGAGTGGGTTAAAAAGCTTGGAACATGAAAGCTCTTCGTCAACCGCAACGAAAAGATCGACGTCACTGTTACGGAGAATATAACTAACTTTCTGGAATTTTTTCTCCAGGTACTCTTTTGTCCAAAATCCTACAATCTCTAAATAGACCTTTCGACCATACTTTTCAAATACAAAATCAGGAATAAATGCAACTCCATTGCCTGCGATTAGGGGATCAGGTTCTCTTTTTATTTTCCATCTGTTAGCAAGGTGTTCGAACTTAATCGCAAACTTTTCTTCTAGAGAACTATCAAAGTACAAAGAAGTTAGCCGACTATTGATGCTATTATTCTGGTAATTGCGAGATGGTTCCATCAATCTTCGTTGCTGAAAATCTGCAGACGATGCTCTAAACTCATAAATCTTCTTGCCAGATATTGTCTTTCTAACTACAAACGCGCTCATGTACCACCAAGATGATGAAATGATGAACGGAATAAGTTTCGCTATGGATGTTCCATATCTGTCGGTCAATTTGAATAGACTGACTGGTCCATCAATTGAACACACCAATTTGCTGTCATGATCGTTTTTATCTTTCATATTGGCATGAATTATGCCCTCACTACTGTTTATGATATGAACATTTTCGGCATCTGAGCTCTCTCCCGCAGTCATCTGCTGCTTCAAATTGTACATTAGGCCTAGACGTTTTACTTTTCTAAGGACATTCTTCCAGTCTGCCCCTCCTCTTACGCTGAACTCTAGCTTGGTGCAAGAGAAAAGCAAAGTCTGCAATTGCGCTAGATCATACCATCCTAGTAATTCTTCAGCACTGACAGAATCGAAGAATTCCAGGATCTTGTTTTCATCAAGGTCATTCCATATTGATTGCATTAGAGAAGTCGGTGAAACCTTGATCCTTGAGGCGATGGCATTTAGTATCTCATGACGGCGAGATTCAGTAAGCGCAAAGCCACGGCTTGACGATTCCTCCCATAAGAGCCTCCGAATGTCAACAGGGCTTGCTAGATTCTCACCTCGTTGGTGCATGTTTGTATTGAACTGACATCTTCTTTCAAGTAAGGTTGATAGTCCTCTTACAAGTCTATAGTCGTCGAAGTTACTTTCCACCAATGATATCCTTTCGTTTAATGACTTTTTCTTTTCCCTCTTTGAAGCTGATTCCTCGAATTCATTAATAATTATTTTCGCAAGTTTCAAATGTCTAGACTTATCCTCTCCGCCACTAAAGAGGGGAATTATCTCTCCCTTTCTTGTTCTAACCCTGAGTAATTGGCTAGGCAGCATCTCTTATCTGTATAAACAAGCCTTCGCCAGTCTCATTTTTGGGCCCTCTTAATATGCTCGTCCACACCAATTTACTTCCTACTATCAATTAGAATATGACACGGGAATATTGAAGATACTCGATACCTTAAAGTTTTTCTTATTGTCCTTCTCCAGGTACAACGAGTTTAACATTTCACAGATGGACTGTAACTTTTCATAACATAACGTTTATCCACGGGCGATTGTTGTAATTCATAGCTTCCCCTTCATGGATGATGAAAATGAACAGGTGTATTCTTACCCAAGATCAGCATAAGAATTTGCAGAAACAAGCTATCTATATACATCTTAATCTATTTGGAGTGGATGTATTCAAAAATGGATATAGATAATTAGTAAGTAGTTTGTGATGTAATCGGAAAAAAGGTTTGGTAGCTTTGGTACTGAGCCTCGCTTACGCTCAAATCATCGAACAAGCAACAACTAACGATCATAAATTACTCCATGATGGACGGTTCATCAGGTACATTAACAAGAATTGAAAACCTTTGAAATCATGACAGACATAAAGATTTTGTGAAAAGTAGTCAGTTATGACGGTCAAAAAGGGGGGGGAGGTGAGAGATTGACTTT
>JBAUMZ010000099.1:0-22887 GCA_049578985.1 Nitrososphaeraceae archaeon | reverse complement strand
AAAAAATAGGGTCATATTGCTCTACTTCAAAATGTGGACTTAACACATGAATTATTACTGGCTCTTTGCAACCTGCATTCTTCGGGTCAGTTGATACATACTATCATGACATTGACATTCACAAATTCTTGTTATTTTTGAACTATTGACAATTTCTAATATTTCGCCTTCGCATAAGCCATGTTCGTGTTGCATACACTTTTCCGATTTATATCCAACCAACTAGACTCTTTATCTCTTCTAGTTGGTGCTATATATGCATCGGGGAGGGCTTAATCTAATACATGAATAATTATATTCACCAACCATCTATCTTCAGACCTTGCCTTATCAGCAAATATCTTGCATCTCTTCTATATGATTAATTTCTTGATCAATATGCCAATAATTTCTAGATGATCATGATCCAAATAAATGATCCAAGTTGGATTGCTGCGTTCCTAACTGAATTGCGAGAATTAAGTGTGAAAGACAAGACTGGGGGAAAATAATTAGATACATACAAACTACTGATGGGTATTGATGGTAATTACTACCACTTAATACCAGTGCTTATATATGAATGGCTGCTACTAATAATTATGCCAACAACAGAAAATAAAACATCAAAAGATAGCGCAGCAGTCAAAGTAATTCACATAATCGATGTAGCAAACGAAAACTTCACAAAATTGGTAAATGAGGCAGTAAACGTTCAACCACAATATGCACTAGCAATCTCCAATCTGCAGCAAGAATACATAGAAGCAGTTAGAAACGCCATTCAGACAATAACTTCACTTGAGAAGCAATTTGCAAACAGCAACGACAGCAGCAATTTCAACAACGTCGTCGTCTCGGACACAGTAAGACCATATATTCAAGGCTTTGTAAAACAATCAAATGATTTTAAGATTTACATATGGATAATAGTTACCTTAACACCGGAGTCTGTAGATCTAATTAGATTCCGAACGTTGTGACTTTGAAGATTTCTAACTCCAAACATTATCTGATGCCCTTTCTTAACCCATAATCTTCCTAATGTGCCTCCTACATCTCCTGCTCCAATAATACCAATTTCCATATCGATAGTGCTCCTTTAGTACTTCAGTTCTTATACATTCATTATTTAAAGTATTTTCAGGTTTTTGGGTTCAAAGGAACTCGGTTACATAGAAACCTTTCTAAGCAACTAAAACGATAATACCCTAAGACGATTTAAATGGATATGTCTGTTTCATGCTGCAACTGCGGTAAAAAAAATTCAGGATTATCCAGTTTATTGTTATATGTGCGACGATTATTTTTGTTCGGACCAGTGTCACATGAACGAACATAATAAACAGTGGCAGAAATTTTGATAATTGGCTTAAACAGAAAAGGTAGTCAACGTAAAATGTGGATTGGCGAACTGACTTTCAGTTATGCCGACACGTTGCAAGAGACAACCTGCATCTTCAATGTCCATTTCCTTATGATGTTGTCCCATTTCCACCGAGCATTACGCCGTTGCCTGAAATGTTATCTTCGGCTGCTTAATTCATTATGGTATGGATATTACTTATCTTCTTGAATAGGTCGTAAATCGTTCATAGCTAAGTTTTAATGAAAGTTTTAGAAAGCCATCACTTTATTATGCCAAGAGGTTCAAATACATCGCTTTATATTATGCATTTAAAATTGGGTGGGTGATTTGATTTATCAATAGCATCAGATCAAAGAAATACTATACTTAACTTATACAAATCAGGAATCAACCCTGAAATAATTGCACTGGAACTAGACACAAACGAGGATGATGTTATGCAGATTATTGGAGATGAAGTGAAAAAAAGGGCACAAGTAATTCCTTTACAGAACAAACTAGGAAGCCCGTTTATCAACAAATTATATCTGGATGCAGTAATCGACATAGAATCTGCAATTAAAAATTCACAAATCAGAATGTGGAAGGCTTTAAAATCAAAGCCCGAATTTAGGATTTCACTTAGTGAAACTCAAACCATTCTAGAGAAATTTATAGAATCCAAAGTAAATCTCGTAATCTTGCATATCGATTTAGTGGGTTCAACGAATATGTCGATGACACTCTCGATTGAAAAACTATCAGCTATCATTAGAGCATTTGCTGAAGAAACTTCTTTGATAATATCGATGTATGGAGGATACGTTTTAAAGTATGTTGGAGATGCAGTTTTGGCATTTTTTGTAATTGAAGACGAGTCTGGTGCTGATAGAGAAAACAAAGATGCTGGTGTAACATATTCTCTGCAAAGCAGTAATGCGATCACTTGCGCATACACAATGATCCAAGTGATACAGAAGGGCATTAATCCTATTCTGAATCAATATGATTATCCAGAGTTAAAGGTAAGAATAGGAATAGATTTCGGCGAGATTGGAGTAGTACAGTATGGTATAGATATCGATGAATTAGATGGAAAGGCGATGTTAACAAGACCACATGTTGATATGATAGGACCTACCATGAGTATAGCCGTAAAAATGACATCAATTGCAAAACCAGATCAAATAGTCATTGGACAGAAGCTCTATGATATGTTGGAAGATACGCAAAAGAAAACTTTCAAAGGGATCTCAGGTATTTCTAACGTTTGGAATTATGCGAACAGAATAGGCGAAGGAAGATATAATCTCTATAGAAGTTTGTAGAAGCGTCACAAACGACACATCTGGGAATTGATGGCGAGTATGAATATAGAAAAGCATTCCAAATCTCTCTTCATTACTTACGGCATAATTTAGAATCTTAAACAGTCCTGTGACTGTTGATTTCACAACGGTAACTGCCAATGAATCAGCAATTCAACCCCCCTTTTCAGGCACTTGGAAAAGCCTATCGAACTGAATTGTCCTTTGCTCTTGTTGTTCTAATAATAGACCAACTAGTTTTCCGGTATTGTTCACCAAATCCATTATAGCTATACAGCTATAATGAGATCTTGTTTATCCGATAAGGATGGTGCTGCTTGTGCTATTGAGAGTGCTATATCGTACCGAGAAAGTGCTTCTGTTATGGCTGATCTTGCTGTCTCGGTAGTTGCTGGTGTCGGTGTCTGCCCCTACTGTTTATTATCGCCGTTAGAACGATATCCTGGCCAGTTCGGACACTGATGCACTCGACCTGTCCTGAAGCCAATATCTAATGAGTACTCTAAGGGAACCCATTTATCCGATGAAAGATGAGCTGACTTGGAACTACTATCAAAGTGGATCCAGGCGCCGCACTTGTTGCGGCATGGCTATGGTTTTCCGAATTCTGTCATATCTACCAATACACCCCCGTTACTATTAAAGAGGCTCCAAAATACTTGTTTGCAGTTCTATAAGCTCCTTTGACTAGATCTATAGAAGCCACTCGTTCCTCATGAACTCTACTGATCAAATGTATGCACTGATAAGATTGCAAATCAAATGAAATACATTATTTCTGAGACAGAAGATTTGCATTCACGCAAGTGGAAAAACAATGGCATAGATGAATTATAGGTCATTGGAATATATGCAAAAGAAATTTACTTGTACTCTCCTCTGTTACTAGCCTAACTTTATTATTTCGTCCCATGTTCCTGTTGGAGAAAGCATATAGTATTTGTTATGGCTTTTATGTTCAAACTGTATGACGTCTCCACCAGATATCTGGATTCGAAATAATTTACTTAGGAATTGCAGAAAACTAGGGCCTGCCACTATACTCTTGGTTTCCTTCTCAAGAGGTTTATTATAAAATTTTTGCAAACCTTCTTCAAGACCTAATTCACTCACTGCCTCCACGAGTTTAGAAAGATCTATGTCTGCTGATTTTTGCTTGTATATTCTAAGTATAGCCATTTCTCAGCAACATCTTCATTATACATGTATATAAAAGAAAGGGAACTTTTCCGTAAGAATAGAACACTAAGAGCACCAACTAGTTAGGGATATATCCTATGCCGTTCCCCACTCAAACCCTTCAGCTCAGTGGCTAATACTACTTCCAACACATTCAGGATATGGTTCGCTGTTCTTGGTCAGCACTAGTTAAGTTGAGGAAGCTTTGTATTGAGTTCTTTACATCTATTTCTTAGAGTTACTTCTGTTACTCCAGAAGAAACTGCAACATCTAACTGAGTTCTATGTTCATCACAATGTAGGCATGATAAGTAGAGAACTGCTCCAGCTAGTCCCATGGGATCTTTTCCTGCTGCAATTCCGCTTGTTTTCACATTGTACATATAGCCTATAGCATGTCTTTTAGTTTTCTCGCTTAATTCCAATTTATTTGCAATCTTTGAGATGCACTTAACCGGATCTACCATTGGAACCTTCAAATCCAGGTTCAAGACTATTCGTCTGTATATCCTTGACAGTTCTTTATGTGACGTATTGCTAAGAGATGCTATCTCTGCCAATGTTCTGGGAATTCCAGCCTCTCTAGAGGCAAGATAAACGGTCGCGGCTAATGCAGCAGTTATTGTTCTTCCTCTAACCATTCCTTGTTGCTGCACCTTTCTATAGATATAAGCTGCCTTTTCTATTACATCATCAGGCAATCCTAGCTTCGCTTTTAGCCTATCAAGCTTCTGGAATGCATTTGCAAGATTTCTATCTGTTGGGGTACAAACTTGGATCCTATAGTCCCACATCCTTAATCTTTGCATCACGGATCGGGTTGAACTGTCGAGTCCTTTCCCGCCGGCATCTTTATTTGGTCTTCCAATTACTGTAGAAAGCCCCTGATCATGGCGTGTTAATGTCATAGGCATTCCCATCCCACTTCTGTCTCTCGTTTGGTTAGCATCAAATACACGCCACTCTGGAATTTGTTGTAATGACTTATCATTACTCATAACCATACCACAATTAGTGCAGATTGTTTCGCCAGACTCTGCATCTGTGATTACATCGAAGGATTTATAACATATTTTACATACTAACTCATTTGCTAACATTACATATATATATACGCGTCATAGTATAATAGGATTTAATCTTCGGCTGGAACCATAAATCCTTCACAAATTTGTTCTTGATTAGATAGTGTGTTCAATCATAATCATATTTCCTGTCTATATTTGGTGAATATCACATAGCACATCTAATATGTCTATAGTATAAAAACTGCAAAGAACTGCACTGAAAGGACTAATGTGAGAGCCATTAACTGACAACAATGGCTGTGAAGATTAATATAATTGATTAAGTACTTAAATGTCACGACCCTATGGCACTAAGAGATGAACACGTTATCAAATGTAGCATCTGTAATCGAGGATTAATAGTTAAGGACATTGTGAATAATGGAGTAGCTTTTCTCAGTCATTTGAAATTAGATCATGGTATCACATATTTCCCTCAGAGAATGATTGAGGAACAAAAAAAGAGTAAATGTAATGTACAGAAACAGATGTGCATTTTTTCTCAGTGTTAATAGCGCTATAATCGTTTATGAGCGTGTCAACTTTTGGTCATACATGGTGGATATGCCCCTGAATTTATTCCGAGGACC
This sequence comes from Nitrososphaeraceae archaeon, assembly GCA_049578985.1. Taxonomy (GTDB): domain Archaea; phylum Thermoproteota; class Nitrososphaeria; order Nitrososphaerales; family Nitrososphaeraceae; genus TH5896. The sequence goes on along the minus strand of JBAUMZ010000099.1, from coordinate 17,396 downwards.
AAGATTGAAGTTAGTGGACCTTACGCACACCCGGATGCAAATATTCCTACATTAATCATTACCAACAAAAGACTGAAAGTTATGGGATACGGTCGGTAATATCAAGGTCTCCACTTGCATGGATTAATTCTTCAACCTGCCATCTACTTCGAACCTTTGGAATAACTGCGGATCGCATTCTATATCCCTATAAATCTAATCTGGCAGCAGACGCCAATTATGGTACTCTACTTTTGCTTCCTGGTTGCTATTCTTGTCGTTATCGCTTTGCTTTATGAACTCTGTAAGGATACACCAAGGTGCTAATTGTCTAACTCAACCAAGAGAAATTACTGTCGCTGGCTATATACTTCCCTTTATTCCGTTTGCAACTAGTACAGAGTAGCAACCAAGTCCACAACGTTCGCATATTGGCTTTAATCCATTTTTAGTATCAGAGCTTCCAATACAACATGGCTGCTTAACTCGTCCCAAGTGATCCAAAGATAGGATTGCCCACGAGGGACACTGCACAGGTGTTGTGCCTTTACCTCCCCAATTACCTCTCATCAATGATAATTGTCTCTCTCCATTTACCACAAAATTAGGAAATCGTTTCCTCAAATCAATGAGATCATCTACTACTTTGTCTCGTTTATCTCCAAAAGGCAGCCACAATGAGTCATCTTTGATAAACGGGGTATGAAATTGGAACGCTATTTTGTGTGCTGTTCCATGCCATTCATCCACCAAATCGGTAACAGTATGATAATTTAATGAATTGATAGTCACTGCTATCCATATGTCTTTCCATGCTGGTTTGCCTCGATTCGTTGGTCCATCAATATAATCCAGTACATTCTGCTTGGTTTTTGCATACGCCCCTTTCCCTCTAATATTATCATGAATTCTTTCGGTACCATCAATGGACACCCAGTAAAAGTATAGATTCTTGAATCTTTTCAGGGGGTAAGTAGCATTCGTTACGACACAAACTCGTCTTGGCATTTCTTCGCAGAAAACATCTATAAGGTCAGGCCGAAGCGTTGGCTCACCGCCCACTAGGGTTACGATAGGAATTCTTTGTTTCTTGAAGGTGTTTCTTATTATCTTTCTCCACTCTTCAGAACTCAGTCCATCTTTTTCATTATTTTTTCTGTTTAACCACCAATAGCAATGTGTGCAATGCAGATTGCAGACGTTTATGATGTCTGCTGAACCAAACAGGACTGGTCTTGCATGGAGTAACATGATGCTCATATACTTGCTGAAAATTCTAAAATAAATAGACATCTCACGAGCCAGATTAGTTATGCTACCATCATAAATTAGATTAACCATGGAGTACTACCGATATGGTAAAACAGTTCTGCTAATTAAGCCTAAAGGTTGTGTTCGCTTGATGGCCAATCGATGAATTTTCAATCTGGTTACAGCTAAACCTGATGATCCCGAGAGAAGGCATTATCTACTTTGCTACTCACTCATGAAAATTTACACGAAATTGTAAATGCGATAATAAAGACTGTTGTTGCCCTTCTTTGATATATATTAATATCATCTCGAATTATACATATATGGTGGAATATATCCAAAATGACCTTCTGGCATTAACATACTACAAGTCATTTATGGAATTCAGATTGCGGCTTGGAGATTACACTCGAACCAAACATTTCAATCTGAATATAGCGAATTATCTCACTAAGGATATGTCATGAGACTTATCTTAATTGGCCTATACTTCTGAAATGAAAGTAATTTTGGTTTCAAATTCTGTTTTCAGTCTCTTAAATATCTCTTGTTGTGCGCGAGGCATTGCTGATAAATGTCGTTAAGCATTTTTTGTATGTCATCAATACTTTTGGCATCAATTCTAAAACCCATTGTATAAATCGTTTATGTTATAATCTAGAGGCTTATAAAAAGCTGGTCAAGTAATGTTTCTTCTTGTGATATTACAAATATTTGTAAAGGCGAAAATTATAGGTTTATGTTTTTGCTACTATTAAGCTTGGATATGAAAATGGAATGAATGTTCGTCATATATAACCTCCAAAGTAGTATTTTAAGCACAATTTCCGTTATTTGCCTACAAAAAAGCTGATGGGAGATTAATAGGCACCTGGTTAAATACGAACCATGGAAGGGCTACTGGTGGCGTTTATTACCATTTAATACCAATATTTATATATGAATGGGTGTTATATATAGGTATGTCAACAACAGAAAATAAAACATCAAAATACAGCACAAATACTATGAAAGACGCAGCAGCAGCAGCAGTCAATATAACTCACATAATCGATGCGGCAAACGAAAACTTCACAAAATTGGTAAATGAAGCTACAAAGGTTCAACCACAGTACGCACAAGCAATGTCCAATCTGCAGATAGAATACATAGAAGGGGTTAGGAACGCCATTCAGACAATAGCTACAGTTGAAAAGCAATTTGTAAATAGCAATGGCAACAATTCCAATAACGTCGTCGTCTCGGACACAGCAGCACCATATGTTCAAGGCTTTGTAAAACAATCAAATGATTTTACGAGCAACATCATCAGAATCGCAGACATCAACAATCAGCTAACAATCAATGCACTGCACGCGCTAATAGAAAATGTGAAAAACTTTAGCAGGACAGTCGAAACTACTGCTGAATTTAACTCTAATATAGCACGAGCTTGGGCAACATCCTATTCAGCGGTTCAGCAACAGTTTGCTACTAGGGACAGTAAATAAGAATACGCACACGCACACACATTTTTCCGATAGTGGCAGGTTTTAAGTTAGGGGGGAGAGATAAACCTGTGAAAGCCCTCTTCTAATGGAAATGTCAGCCATTCAAAGTAAGTGTAACCCGTGCCGTTAGGCTAAATCTCTCTAAGTTGAAGGCTCATCGAATGCATGTACGATGCCTGCTTAGATCCAATACGTATACTAAATACTCTGTCAAAAGAAACTTCACGATCTGCTTATGTCAAGTCTTAATTGAACGACTCCAGGAATAATTTCATTGTGGGTTTAAATTCATTGTGAGTACAACAGTTAGTTAAATCACACAGTTCGTCATAGACGTGACGGTCATCCGGTGCTCCTGATCTGGCAGCACTATAGCGATTCAAAAAGTAGACCAGTTTAGCCTGATTATAAGCTCAAACACTCTTTACACAACTCGTTTTGAAAAAGGACAAACTATTTTATGCTAATACATCTACTATCATAGCATAACAGGACCTATCTACCTGGATCAGTGACATGACTGAAACACCTGAAGATATCATTGTTAAATTTCTCGTTAGTCTTGATCTATAGTCTGAGATAACACTGGTACTATGAGCGATTAGTCTTATGTTCAAACACAAGAGTATTGGCTTCCACTCTATTTTGCTCTGGAAACCGAAATTCCACAGTATAAGCCACCAAAACCGCAGTCAAGGTTTGCCCAGTATCTTATGGGCGGGTGACCTAATATGATAGTACAGTGCAGTATAGTATATCATGGGGTAAGAATATAACAGGAACTAGTTCACACCTTTATACAGTTAACTTCCTCAATTTCTGGTTAATAATTTGAAAGCAATATTTGGTCCCATTTGCCGGGCATATGCAAGCTAAATCCACAGCAAAGCCAGGACCCGCATCTGCGGTATCAAAACCAATCGCTGTAGCCAGGTTCTTGACCACTGTTTTTGACTTGGAATCGTCCCCACAAATAAAAGCATCAGCTTTGACTGTCCTTTTGCTCCGGTTTTTTGACTTAACACATGAATTATTACTGGCTCTTTGCAACCTGCATTCTTCGGGTCAGTTGATACAGATTGTCATGACATTGACATTCGCAAATTCTTGTTATTTTTGAACTATTGACAATTTCTAATATTTCGCCTTCACATAAGCCATGTTCGTTTTGCATACACTTTTCTGATTTATATCTAACCAACTAGACTCTTTATCTCTTCTATATACTATATACGCATCTTTCACATACCTAAATTCATAGGCAGAAGCTACTTTTCAGCTAGCACAATAGGAATTGTGGATCCCTCTTCATAGCCTCCATAGAGGCCAAACTATCTTCGAGCTATACGAATCTTCTATCATTCGATCTTATAAGATTATTAAATTGTCTATCAATATTATGCTGATGTTCAAAGCTGATTTGTTGAAACGAGTCAAAGCTTCAACAGTTGCGATAGGTCTCCTCAATAAGGATACAAGAGATGTCACAAGTACCTTTGGCACAGGTTTTTTTATAGGTGGTAGGTATATTGTCAGTTCTGCACACGTTTTTAGTCAATGCCTAAATTATAACTCTCTATATAAGGAAAAGAACAACGGTTTCGAAGGAGTCTATTCAGCATTCAGCATTACTAGAAGAGGACAGAAATTAGATCTCGATACTTATCAGATAAGTGAGTCGATCAGATTACCTCCTGTCAAGGAAGTTGCTGGGTTTAATGGCTCAATAGATCTAGATATAGGGCTAGGAAAACTGGATCGTACTTCAACTAGTTTCTTGCCCATTAGGGAACCCGGTCAGTTAGAACTCTATCAGGACATTGCAATGTGTGGGTATCCTAGTGGAAGATTATCGCTGATTCTGTACAGAAATGAAGATGGGGTTGGAATGCATTTGAACCCCATTATTCAACTCGGACATATCGCTGGGTTAATGCCCTATGACGAGAGTCCTACGCCATGGGGAATTCAAACCGATATCGTCGCCGTTGGGGGTTCTAGCGGGTCTCCTATTATAGATCCGAGCGATGGAGAAGTAATAGGTATGGCACAACAGGTTATTTCAACGATGACTACCGTGTACAAGGAGGGAATGCCATCAGACTTGTATAAGTTGACCAAGGGCCCTTTGTATGGCGTGGCACCGCTGGGATTAGCGTACGGTGTTTCCAATACGATATTATCATTGCTTCCAAATGTTTCCAAAAACTATTTTGAAAGAGGTCGTCCTCCCAACTTCTTATTTGAGGACACGCAAATTGTTACAATCTTCTGAATTGCATTGCCTTCCGTCCTGTCAAAATGTTTAATTGTTGCCAACCGGATGAGTACAACTTCCTAATTCTGGTTTGACAGCAGGAGCCAGTCCATCTGGCTTGGCGGCAGACGGTTAAGTTAAGCAACTTCGCTTATCTATTTCCCTACCGGAATGTGTAACATAGAGGTGGCCATTTTTCGAGAATACATCCCAACGAAGTACCAATATAGTTTATGCAGGAACGATATTCCCTTCAAGCAGTTTGTAAGAGATAATGTTTCTACTTTTTTAGGTAAACATGATGACACAGGAGATATCCTAGATAAAAAGAGAACACTATTGAGGCACTAAACGAAAGGAAAGTCTGAGGGTTTCAATTGGCCATCAAGCAACAAAACTAGATACCAGAGCATGATGATGCACGACAAAAATTAGAACAGGTTGCTATGCGGTAAGAAACATACGAGGATTATTTTCCTTATTTTGTTTCTCAATCTTGTAATGGCATGAATAACAGTAACCGCATATGAAACAAAAGTGTTGTGTTCTTTTGTTACAGTCTATACATTGGCCATAAAGATACCGATCATATCCTGTAAGGTATTCATGCATATATCTTTATAGTATGACAGTACTAATTAACCTTTGTAGAAGCATTTCTGATAGAAAAGTTGGATATTACCAGTTCATGCATTAAATAAAGAATGGCAAAATGTACAAAATGCGCATCCGAAATTAAATCAAACGGCCGTGTTTGTGGGACCCTTTGACATGATTCCAAATTTGATGTCATGAATGGCGAGCCAACAAAGATTTACAAGAGACAAGCGGTTCAAAAATCCCTCATCCAGATACCTGAACTCGAAATAAATTACTTAGGAATTGCAGAAAACTAGGCCCTATAGCTTGAAGATACTGCAGCTCATAGCACTCTTAATGTCTAAACTAACTTTAGATGCGTCATCCCTTTCTTATTCGCACCAAGATACGGCTTTCCATTTATTCCTTAAATATGGTTCTCCACACATGGAACATTCTATGGTTATGCTTTGGACTAGATTACTCTCGGTTTTACAACTTGGACACTCTCCACAACCAACTATATCAAAGTCAGTTTGACGATTAGTTTGTAGTAATGTCAATATCGCTCTCCTTCTATGAAATGATTGTATTTAGAGAGTCCTTTCTTGCTCAAATAGACATAGTCCTCAGTTGAATCCTTGGAGTCGCACTTACTATGATCCATATGTATATCTGTAGTCGTCATAATACAATAATATAATTGCATACCGCGTATATAAACAATTAGTATACACCTATTGATGATGGTCATACTATACTTAACTAACCGGCTTCACTTCTATATGGTATTTTTATAATATCCTCGATTCATATATAGTTAAGTGGATATAAATCGGAGATGTATTTACAAAATAAACATGGCTTATGCAATAACGGCTACATATATCATCAGCTAAATCCTTTAAGTAGTATTCTTCATCATTGTACATCTGAGATTGCCATAATATGAGACTCTAACTTAATAAGATATGTCACAATAACAATTTTTCTAACCTACTGAACCCTCCATCTCGAGCTTTACTAACCTATTTAGCTCCACAGCATATTCCATCGGAAGTTCTTTCGTAAATGGTTCCATAAATCCCCCGACTATTAGAGATAAAGCATCTGATTCAGAAAATCCTCTGCTCATTAGGTAGAATATTTGATCATCGCCTATCCTACCGACCGTAGCTTCATGAGAAATTGTCGCATCCTCCTCATTTACTTCAACATATGGATAGGTATCTGTTCTTGAGTTTTCATCGAGCAAGAGTGCATCACATCGAACGTTTGATTTGACACCTGTAGCACCTTTTGCTACATGAAGCAAACCTCTATACGTCGTCCTTCCTGAATCTTTACTCACTGATTTACTGGTAATCCTGGAAGTTGTCTGTGGAGACAAATGCACTGCCTTTGCACCAGCGTCCTGATGTTGTCCTGCACCTGCAAATGCCACTGATATTATCTCGGCGTGAGCGTTACGTCCCATCAAATAGACTCCAGGATACTTCATCGTTAACCTGCTACCTAGATTTCCATCTATCCATTCAACGGTGGCATTCTCATATGCATATGCCCTTTTTGTTACTAAATTATATACATCTTTACTCCAGTTTTGGATCGTTGTATACCTTATCTTTGCTCCCTTCTTTGCTACAAGTTCAACTACAGCAGAATGGAGTGATTCTGTAGAATATACAGGCGCAGTGCATCCTTCTATATAATGTACTTCTGATCCTTCATCTGCTATTATTAGTGTTCTTTCAAATTGTCCTATATTTTCAGCGTTTATTCTGAAATATGCTTGTAAGGGAAGATCAACCTTTACATAGGGAGGCACATATATGAAGGATCCCCCTGACCATACAGCACTATTTAATGCAGCGAATTTATTATCTTCAGGTGGTATGATCTTTCCAAAGAACCTTTTCATTAATTCTGGCTGTTCCTTTAGTGCGGTATCTGTATCAATGAATATCACTCCCTGTTTTACAAGGTCCTCTCTTAGGTTATGATATACGACCTCTGATTCATACTGGGCTCCTACACCAGCCAAAAATTTTCTCTCTGCTTCTGGAATGCCAAGCTTCTCGAATGTATTTCTTATTGATTCAGGTACATCTTCCCAACTTTTTCCTTGTTTTTCAGATGCTTTTGTATAATAGTAGATATTTTGAAAGTCAATCTTAGCGAGATCTCCTCCCCAACGAGGCATTGGTTTGCTCATAAAAATATTATAGGATCTTAGCCTGAATTCCCTCATCCAATCCGGTTCGCCCTTTAGCCTGCTAATTTCTTCAACGGTTTCTTTAGCAAGTCCTTTCTTACTTAAATAGACATAATGTTGAGTTGAATCCTTAAAGTCATACTTACTATAATCCATTTGTATATCTGTAGTTGTCATAATACAATAATATGATCGCATTATGCTTATATAAGCAATCTGTATCGACTCATCAATAGTAGCCACCCTTAGGTATCCATACGCTTAAGTAACTCGCATTCATAGTTATATCATGAAGGACAGAGAAGTTGTATTGGATACCGTGGTAACGACAGATGAGATGTTTGTTGACGTCTAGAAAGGATCCTGAAGGCATTATTTCAAGAGATAATGAACTATTAGCTCTAATATGGATGAAATTTGCCAGCATAATTGACCGTTGCTTTAGCTGCTTCTACTTTATCTGTACTAATTAAGGTGAGGAATCTTTGTGTTAAGTTCTTTACATCTATTTCGTAGAGTTACTTCTGTTACTCCAGAAGCAGCTGCAACATCTAACTGGTTCCTATGTTCGTCGCCGTGTATACAAGATAGGTATAAAACAGCTCCTGCTAATCCCATGGGATCTTTTCCTGCTGCGATCCCTCTTGTTATCACAGCGTGCATATAGTTTATAGCATGTCTTTTTGTTTTCTCGCTTACCTCCATTTTATTTGCAATCTTTGCAATACACTTTACCGGATCTACCATTGGAACCTTCAAATCTAGATTCAATACTATCAGTCTATAGACCCTGGACAGTTCCTTATATGATGTATTGTTAAGAGTTGCTATCTCTGCCAATGTTCTAGGAATTCCAGCCTCTCTTGAGGCAACATAAATAGATGCAGCTAATGTAGCTGCTATTGTTCTTCCTTTAACCATTCCTAGTTGCTGTACCTTTCTATAGATATAAGCTGCCTTTTCTATTACATTATCTGGTAATCCCAACTTTCCTTTTAGTATTTCGAGGCTCTGAAATGCTCTCGCAAGATTCCTGTCTGTTGGTGAGCTTACTTGAATTCTATGATCCCATGTCCTTAATCTTTGCATCATAGTTCGCATTGAATCGTCAAGTCCTTTTCCACTCGCATCTTTATTTGGCCTTCCAATTACTGTGGAAAGACCTTTATCATGACGTGTTAGTGTCATGGGCATTCCTACTCTACTTCTATCTCTCATTTGGTTATAATCAAAAGCACGCCACTCTGGAGTGCTCTGTTGAAATGCCCTGTCAGTAGATTTAACCATACCACAATTGGTACAGATTATCTCGCCAGCCTCTGCGTCCGTAATTACATCGGAAGTCTGGCTACACATTTTACATACTAATTTGCTTTTTAACATAACATATATATATACGCATAGCCTATATAATAGGCTTTAAAATACCGCTATAATTGTAATTCTTTCGTAAGAATGTTTATAGATATTGAATGTAAGCATAATACGGCAGTATTTTTGTCTATATTTGATGAATACAACCAAAATAGTAAAAATTTAGACCTATACACCTATGCCGGTGATCTCGACGATTTTGCTTTCTGCTTCAACAGCATATTGTTTCACATTTGTGGAGATCCATAGACAAAGCTATTAGCCAATTATTTCATTTATGATCGGTTATGTAAACACACTGCAACAGGCTTTTAGTCTTAAGAGGAGGTCAAGCGATAAAGACAGGAAAGTAATTAGATAAGTTGCGGATTATAGGAGAATCCGTTGTAATGATTGCTTTAGTGCCACCTTCAATTGTAATAATCCCAGCCTGTGCAAAGAGTATCAAATACCCACCAACAAACGTATATGCCATTAGAGCATAGTATGCGTATGATAAAGCAAATACATAATTTTTTCAGATTTAAAAAGAAAGCAAAACACTTTCCGCGATCAAGCTATTATTACTATTCGTATCAGACGCGCAATGATAGCTCCGAATAGTTCGTTTGAAGATATTACTCTGGGAAAATTCTTGAACGATCAAGAACCTCTATTTCTTGCGGTCTGTCCTTGTGTTCCTTAAGTACAGCATCACCTTTTCAGTGAGAATCCCCTTATGATTCGTAATAGGCTCGAATAACGGGTTACATTTCAATCAGGCATCTTCATCGAACAACTGGCAGATTTATAATATGACGCATTGCATTAATTCCGTTCTGAAATATACCCACAAGATGATATACGTTAGCTGGAGATTTATGATGGTTGGAATCGCTAAGATCCGTACAAATGTTATGAATGGCAAGGTATTTTACCTTGAATTGTAATCAAGAGATTTTGTGGATTTGTCTAGGAATATATTGATTGCAAGCAATCTTAGGATGTTTACATTACAGCGTCAAAAAGGAAAGGATGTGACTTCTGTAGTGTTTGATATCTTCAAGAAGCTAGGAAAGGATGTGACTTCTGTACCTTCTAAGAACTTCTCATGCAGAGAAGCAATTGGTGGAATGTTGGATGGCCCTCCTCCTCGTTGAGCCTTGGCTACTCCACCAAACAATAACTGATGCACAAGTAAATTTTTAGTTTTGAAAAACGAAATTAAGTCAGATTATGATTTTTGATTGCGTTGACGAACCAATCAGGCAAGATTTCTCTGTTCTTTCTTAGAAAATACTGAAACGCTGAATCTAAAATGTATGTTCTTGCCCAATCGTCTTTAGACCTAACAGATCTACCATAGGCCTGGACAAGTTTTAAACCCGTCTGCCAATAATACCATTCAGGAACTTTATTTCTTTTCGCGTTTATCCATCTGTCGCTTTTATTAGGATAAGGAACTTTGGTTATTATTTGAAATCTTGATAAATCTTCTTTTAAGTCTAGCCCAGTGTGTAGTGATGGAGAAATTAAGACGCTGGGCTTTTTTGCAAAAAAGTGTTCTTGGATAACTTCATCTCTCTGTAGTTCTGGATCGGTCACAATGAGTCTTCTAGCATTATTCTTAGAAATATTATCTTTAATAAAATTGAGTTGCTCATAAGACGTAGTGTGGATTATTCCTTTATGTTTATTGTGTATTGTCATTAAATTATCGACAGCATTTGTAATAGCTGATTTAGTTTCTTGCAATTGCAGATTATTATAGTTGAGATAAGCTACGTTCATAGGATATATAGGTCTATTTTCTACTGGAAAGTCTGATGGAACTTGTATGAATTTTACTTCATCATTATCATGAGAGATCCCAATGTTTCTGCAAAAGGTCTTATAATTTAGTATTGTAGCACTCATAATGATTGTTTTTGAGCATTTGTCAAATACAGCCTTACAGTACTTTGATATATCTAATGGTTTGAATTCAACTTTTACCACCTCATAGTTCTCTTTTAATATGTCCGATACTATCCAATTTTCCGGATCTGATATGATATTATTTATCGTGCGTGTTAGTCTCTCGGTATCTCTAATGGCGTCAGCAGCGACCTCATCTGTTAATGTATTATTTACATGAACAGAAAGATCTTCATATTGTTTGGAAATTTGTTCATCACTTTCAAATAAATCCGATGAAGATACTATTCCAGTATTCTCATTCAGGTTCTTTTTCTTGTCAGTAGACCACCCATATTTGACTTTACGTTCGATGGCCAGAGATTCAGCCACTGAGCTATTACCAAGTAGATTAAGCATCTTTGTTTCAAGTTCTATCAAAAAATCAATCCATCTTTTGATATCATCAAAACCGAAGTCAATGAGTTTTAGATCAGAAATATAGCTCTTCCATCTTCTCCTTGTAATTATCAATCCTCTGAACTTTACAAGTTCTGTTTCTAACAAGTGTCCTTCATCTAGGACAAGTAATTCTCTTGAAAGGAGATTTTTCTTGCTTGGAAGCAGTGCCAAGAAATTAGAATAGTTGAATATTGAATGACTAGCACTTAAAGCGATGTTTAATTGATCAAAATAGGGGCATGCTCGCCAGTCTGTAATTGGGGAATCTCCTGTCTTGAAGTTTTCTAGATGAAGCCAGCGTGAATAATCTTTCTGATAATTTTGGATGGTTACTAGAGGAATAAATACCGATTCGTTTCTTGTGCCTTTCTTGACCGCAGTATAATCCTTCGAAAAAGTTCTGTATTTGCAACCATTGTCTCTAAAAGTTTCATCAGTCATGCAAGGTCCGTATTCTACCGTGGTGTGTCTACACTCGCTAATAACTAGATCTTCTTTTTCTAATGATTTACTTTGACGTGGTACTATGGGTGTAAGGCAGATTTTACATCTATATTTACCATCTTTTATGAAATCTTCCTTTACCAAACAAGGGAAGTTACTTTTGCCTTTGACTACTTTTAGGTATGAAAAATCATTGGTATACTGGCTTTGCAAATCCTTCGTTGAAGTACATATATAGCTTGATCCCAAAGTGAGTGCGAATGACACGGCCAGAGGGCTTTTTCCGAATCCAGTTGGTGCTTCAAGAATGATTCGTTTGTAACCTGAATTAAAAGCTTCACAAATTTCCTTGAGAATATGTTCTTGTCTTTGTCTTTTCTGCGGGAAGGGGAAATTCTTTGTCACTTGTGATGTGCTTATTGATTGTGTTTTATTCATATTAGAACGCCGATGATCGTATCACCGTATCAATACGTTACGTCACGTTAATTTATCTTTATATGTATGTTTTACAAGCCTTCACGACAGATAATATAGATGGGAGAAAATCATTCATAACATTTTTCACAGTTTAATGACATCTAGAAGAACGAAATTAGTAATTTTAGTACTCTCATACTGCCGACCTAGAAATATACCGACACTTCATCGGAATACTGCATCTAAATAATGGGGGAGGTTTTCAGGAAGTGCTTCATGGGTCGAAATATTTGGTTTTGCTGATTCTACTAGTGCTTCGATGATCGATTCCCCATTACTGCGGTATATGTGCCTAGTTTGTTGTCGTACCAGTAAATTTCCTTGGTATCAGCGAAAGTCTTGAAATCACAACTGGAGGTTACTCTTTCTGTTAATTTAGCAATAAGATCTTTTTTGTCTTGGTTTGCTACCATTTTCTTGTTTCCGCCCTTCACTATCGTCATTATGAAGTAGCCCGCCAGTCAGTCCAACTAAAGATTAGTCATCAGTACTTGTCACGTTCTCTGTTATAGGTCCAATCTATAGCAATGTCTGTCTGGCGATACTCAGATGATAAAGCCTAGGATTTATATTTTCGAAAATCCTGCCAATCGCCTGAATGATCACATAACTTTTAGTTTCGTCGTCTAGATCTTTCAAGGCTTGTTTGAGTTTTGGATTTAGATCTGAAAGCATGATAACGAAGTAAGATGGCGGGCGTCCGGCAGAAATAAGGCGTTGCAATTTCAAAGCCTGCCAATAATACGTGCTAATAATGATCCTATTCCCAGAATCATCAGTTACAGGTTCCTTTAAACACCCTTGATACGTAATAGAACTACGATATGTTCCATTCTTTCATAAATTCCTGCAATTAGTACAGAGATGAATATATTAGACGAATGTTCCCACACAGTAATAACTTTATACTATGAAATCACTAAAAAGAGCTTCTGCTTATTACCGCATTTCTGCATAACTGATCAGTTTAAGGCTCTACAGTGAGTACATAGTTTGTTCTTGAGGCAAAGTTGTATTCTGGTTGAACAGGATTTAGAACACTTTGTGCCAAAGTGTCTCCAGGCGGCAAGGACTTACTGATCACTAATTATTTACAAATACAATTTTCATTGTGATGCTACTCTTTAGAATAATAAAAAAATAATTGAGTTTAAGTTCAACCATTCATCGATCTAATATACTTAAGAAAATACTCGATTGAATAGTTGGAGAATTTTCATGATTTTATACATTATCCATTACATTTTAATAGATATTTGAATATTAGTATATTTGTTAGACAATTAGGTTTATTTACTTGTAATGTGTAATAGTAGCAGAAGATCGGTTAGCCGAAAAAGTAGGTCGACATCATTCTGGAGGATCGTGGAAGTTAAGGCTTATGCGTACTTCAGAAATGGTGTATGCTGTCATATGTAATAGATTGGCCATCCCTTTAACAAGGATGGAAGTATAGGCATAAGATAGTATGGGCAAACCACAGGACTGCAATATAGCCTATCAAAGTAGTCTTGCAGGAGAACCACGCCTTCGAATGCTAATCGGTCGGTCTATCTTACATTTATCTTTGATTGAATAGTTATTTCACAGATAGAGAATGATAATAGTACTTCTGCATCACTTTGGGTACCCATAATGAACTCAAATTGATGATGTTTTTTAAATAAAGGATGCTTATCATGGTGGTCTCACATGTGCTCTGCGTTAATCATATCATTCTAATTATTTTCATCACCGTCACTTGCTAACTTTTGTTCATCTTGTTCGTCATGTTCTTGCCTTTCTATTGGAGACATAGATATTGCTGTTTCTGCAACTCCGTTGGTCAGGAAGATAGTACTGATGAAGGGACTATTCTATAAATAATCCCAGCATCATATGACAACACATAGAGATATCCATCTGGTCCAGTTTCTAAGTCAGTAATACGTCCAAATCCATTACCAAAGATTATGGAAGATTGCTCCTCCTCATTATTTACCACGAAATCAGGTAGATTATCAAGAACGAGAGCACTTCTATCTGGATTCACTCTAAAATAATATAGATTTCCATTATTGTTGTCTCCTACAAATACATTATTAGAATAGCTCTCCTAAACTTGATGATTCTAGGAATTCTATATCAGTTACGGCAACCGGGTCCAACCATGTCAAAAGTGGATCTGCATAATGAGATCCAGGAAAGCTAACTAATTCGTTTTCTGTACCTCCGGATGAAAAAATGGGACCCATGATAGTTTGCCATCCACTATTAAATCTCGGCTTTACAAGATTAATCTCATCATCTGACGTTGGGCCATTTTCAGTATCCCAAACAGTATTTGAAACAGGATCAAATGTGAGCCCAAAACTGTTTCTTATTCCGTACGCATAGTATTTACTTAATGGATTATTTGGATCTGCAGATAAAGGATTATCTGGAGCAGGTGTTCCATCGTTAGGATTTACTTTGAAAATTATGCCAGTGTCATCCGGATCAGGACCATTAGGAAAATTCTGAAGTTTTCCGTCATGATTTAAATCTCCTATAATTCCATAGAGGTAGTTGTCAGGGCCTATCATGAGCTTGCCACCAGGTATTGCAGGAAGATCTACTAATAGGATTGGGTTATCAAGTGTCCGACCATTCCAACTGTATTTGTAAACTCTATTTCTCAACTCACCCCCTTCTCCTCTTTATGACTCAGTATAGTACAGAAAAACGGTCTGGGGACTCTCATTTTGACCAAGACCAGAACCGGTTCCGTTGCCGTTCATAACTGCTATTCCAAGCAGCCCACGTTCGCTATCTGTGTCAACTGGTACTTGCAGTACTGGTTCAAGTGCAAGTTTTCCATTTGAAACGAGTCGAACTTGGCCCTCTTTTTCCAATACTAGGATATTTTTGCTATCCAAGAATGCCATGCTTGTGGGTGAATTCAACCCTTCTACAAATGACTCAGCTTCCAAATTTGGGTCATTAACAGATTGTGTCAATGCATTATTTGGTTCATACTGCAACTGCAAGACTACGAAAATCAAGCAAGTTAAAACAATAGTATCCATCCTAAGGGACTTTAGTATGGCTACAGACGGTAGACCAACTTGTCTAGTTATGTTTGTAACCTTCACAACTGATTCCTCTTACTTCTTGAAGGAATAGATAAAATAGGTTTCTGATTGAAATAGAACTTCGAAAGAAGAGGGCATATTAGTATTGAGAGGACCCAAATCCTTGCATATTTATTAGATTTTTTCTTGCAACATAAGATCCTTCAGATCTATCTTACCCATATTGTATCTGGCCCCAAGAAAGAGACTTACCCCCGACATTTACACGGGAATAGAGCAATTTGCTTTATTGCATGAATCATTATCATACTAGTATGAGTTTGTTGACCAATTAAGATTTAGCTAACGTGTAATGAGATCATTGCTGGACATGGTTGACTGGTCTTTTTACAACAAATCCTTGGTTAGGAGAGGTGAGGTTATTCTAGATTTTGATGTCATAGATGGTTGGTATAGCGAATTGGATAGTATGAATAATGGAAGGAGGGGTGCACAGTACCACTATCCAAAACATGGCCAAGGAATTGATTCTAAAAGCGTCACTATAACACGTTTGCTACCATGATGTAAAGAGATATAGATAATGTACAAAGGAATAATATGATTTATCCAACAGAGCTGAGCAATTCATACAAGAAAGAGTCAATATAATCTTGAGAAAGAATATGAAATCGTCAGAATTAACCTGGTTTCAGTCCTTAAGGCGTTCAAAGAAGCTCGGTATAGATATTTGTTACACAAGTCAGGCCATCCTGAAGCCGCTGCTCTCAGTACGAATTCACTCACAATTACAAAAGCTATGGTTTGCTAGTGCGTTCTGCGTTGTAGGAACTAATACCTGTGTTGGTTGTGGCACAGTTATCTATAAACTTTGCTTGGAAAGAGCCAGTAAATTTTGAATGTGATAAGAGTGACTGTTGTTGACACCACCAATATCAAAGATCCTTCAATGAGTGTGGTCTCGAGTAAACCACATTTGATCCAAATATTGGACTCACAACTCTAGTGCTGAACGAACCTTTTCAGGTAAAGTGAGCATTATCTGCCTGCCCCGATATTGATTCAATGCCGCTTCAACAAGACTATCCCGAAGGATAATCCTTCGATCACCTTCTAACGATTGATATTCTTCAAGTAGAACAGCAAAGTAATTACTTTCACATATAGAAGGACCCTTTTCATATCTACTTATAAATATAGAAAACATAGTCGAGACTTCGCTACTCTCTAACCTTGATACTACACCAAGCCAGGTTCGAATCACCTTCTTCAAAGACTCTTGCTCTGCTGAGGATAAACCCCCCAATATCAAATCGATTAAGTCGTTCTGCGTTTTTGAGTCCTTAGTACAGAGTTCCTGCAGTCTACTTCTCATCATAGACTCACGTAAGAATCCAGGAAGATTCGATAAGATTCGAATGATATCCTCTGTAGGATATTGCTGTAACTCATCAGACATATCTTTAACTTCACAACGTTTCTTATTAAGTATAAGCACGCTAAGGGCTCTTGTGCTCTTGATATACATATTCAACCGACTGGCCCACTATGTGTTATGATTTATATGTGAAGTATAAAACGATATACTAGAAGCGGATTCACGATACACGATGCTATCTATCGATATTAAAATACGATTTTTTATTAAAGACGAAAGTTATTGTATATGATAGCGTTTTGAAAGAATGTATCAAACAACTACAGTTTGGTAACGCAGAAGACGTGTTAGATCACTACCAATTGGCTGACCAACTGTAACTGTAATATTTATAACAATAGATCTATTGCGTAATTAGAAGCTTATAGCTATATTGTACTTCGTATAATGCACTTATTTGAAGTAGCCTTTGATGTCATATCGTAGATTATCTAAAAAGCCCTTGTTATTCAGGTCATTTACCGGATTAACTGTATCTGAATTTGATTATATCTAT
>JBAUMZ010000098.1:0-10707 GCA_049578985.1 Nitrososphaeraceae archaeon | reverse complement strand
TGGTAAGCCGGCAGGGTATTCCTCTTTAGAGAACTAATTCATCACGTAGAGTAATGTTCCACTCGACAGGTTCAACCTTGACTTGATTAGGTATGGATAGGCATTTTTGATCTCGTCGCCTCCAACTTCATATTATCCCCTCATAATTCCAACGGCAAATCCTATTGCAAGACTTCCAGTTAGAGGGACGCCTTAAGTAATATCAAAGAAAAGAAAACTGATAGAATATCCGGAAAATCAAAGGCCCTGAGGCGACTTGTGTACAGACGATATTTGTGAAGCTGATATAACAAGCATTATGATGATCACTGAGGTACATGAGAGTTTAAACCGTCTCCTGTTCATCCTTAGGTAGTTTAGATTTGATTACATCGCTTAGCTACAACATTTGGTAACTACTAAATTCACACATTTCTACAATATTTTATATTCAAAATTCTTGGACTGAGAATGGCTGGCAAGTACAACATCTAGTGATAGAGGTGAAATAAAATCATTCGTTATATCAGTAGATGGGACTGGATTTATATCGAATTGAATAATTTTCATTAAAATATGATATAAATACTTCAAAATCCTTTTCGCTCATCAATCAATTATGTATCTGTGACACGGCCAACAATGGGTTCGCCCACAACGGATCGCCATTGTTCAGGGCTGAGTTTGCTTTACGCAAAATTACAGTAAGGGCCAGGTTTAAATATTGCATTGTTATTTCTGCCGTTAGTGAGATTCTTTAAATCTATTTCATTGTCTATTGCAGTTTTGAGCTTATTTTTTGGTATTCTATTGATCGTGTTCATACCGACCACGTTCAATTCGTCTTTATCCCCATTCTCTATAACGTTTGCCCAATCTGATCATAACGTTACCAGATACAGAAATCTGATTATAGAGCTTGGTAATGGAGTATCAACAAATGCTCAATTATCTTATCCAGCAATTGGTAAAGGACCATATCCTGGAGTCCTATTGATTCATGGTTCAGGTACAACCGATATGGATGAAACCTTAGCCAATACCTATAAACCACTAGGACAGATTTCTGAATATCTTTCCGAAAGAGGGTTTGCAGTACTCAAATATGATAAGAGAGGCATTGGCCCAAATGGCACGATATTAGACAGTAATGTGTGGAAAAATGTTACATTCAACGATCTGAAACATGATGCTTGAAAGGCCCTTGATATGTTAATAAATCAACCTGAGGAAAGTATACGATCCTAAGAAACTAAGTCTGATCAGTCATAGTGAAGGGACGATGATTGCTCCAAGAGTTGCAATAGATAATCCTACAAAGGTCGAAAATATTGTGCTTATGGGAGCGGTTGCAGAAAACCTCATTGATATAATGGACTTTCAGTTAGTAGAAAACCCCCTAATGTACACAAAAAAAATTTTAGACAAAAATAATACGGGGGAGCTATCGATTCAAACCATTGCTAGAGATGACTTTCTAAAGAATATTTTGTTGACAAGCCCCAGATCAGAACATAACGATACTGAATCAGTAACACAAGATTTGATAAAATTATTTAATACTCAGGGTAATGCTACTGATAGGATAAGTATTCAAAGTCAGTTAAAACCCATTTTTATAGAATCATTTAACAACGCAACTAATGTTAGTAATACTGAATGTGTGGATAATATTTGTCCGAAATGGGTAGAATCTCATCGCAACCTATTACCAACACTAGATATAATTGGAAATGTATCATCTTCGATCAATATATTGATTCTTAATGGAGAAAACGATTCTCAATCTACGATTCAACAAGCATTATTGTTAAATCAGAAATTGGATGAAAAAGGCCATGTCAACCATGAATTCATAACTTATCCAAACCTTGGGCATCTTTTTTACCCCTCATCAAAATGGGAGACTGGATTGGGTCCAATACAACCTAATGTACTAAGTGATCTTTATGCGTGGCTGGAGTCCAAATCTAGATAGTCGAACCATTACCTTCAATCTATGTCTATAATTTTTATTTAATTTTTTTGTCACACATACACATGTTAGGAGCAAAAGCCTGACAAACTCACGAGCCTCCTCAAAGGGTAAAAGCTCGTCCGAGCTTCTTGTAAAGTATTTGCTACGGTCAGTACCAAGCCAATCAGCCAAACCTTTCCATTCACCTTCATATACCTGCTCTGGCCTTTATGGGATATCCAACAAGCGCTGTCTCTCTGGTTGGTTGGCTGGACGACTTTGCAAAACATGATCCTGAGCCAACCAAAGAGGTCGAGGGATGGGAGGGAGGCAACATAACATACTCACAAATCGAATTGACAGACACATCAGGTAACAACAGAACAATAGTTTAGAGAGAACGCTAGCCTCAACATGGCTTGAGAATTGCACGAAAGCATAAGTTAGGAGGGAAAAATATGAGGAAAAAGATAACCTACAAATATATACTTGATTTACATAACGCGTTAAATTATGGAGAACAGTTCAGCGTATATCGAAAAATCCAACCATATTTTATTCAGAATTTTGGCCTTGGCTGCAGTTATGACAACTATACCAATCCTCATTAGTGTATTTGCAGATGCCATTAAAGTGGAAGCCCAAAGTCCAGGCATCCATGCATCAAAACTTTATGAAACTAGATCTATGGACTTGGGAAACAATATCAAGAATGTAGTAATCTTAATTCCAAATGAAGGCCATGAATCGCAGAATATTGGTGATCAGAGTGCAGACCAAAGACACATTAATCAACCCTATGTTCCACAAAGCGTGACAGTGCCAAAAGGAACTAATATCGTCTGGTCTAATGGTGATGCAGACCATGATCATAAAATTACCCTGACCGGACAGGACAGCAACTTGAACAATATGATTTTTGATAGCGACGTCTTTGCTTTTAATACCGCATCACAGCCTGTTGTCATGAATGATACGGGATCATTTGGCTATTATGAAGCGGATGTAAACAATGAAGATACAGATTATATTATGAATGGAACGATAAATGTAATAGATCAGTCTGCCTTCCCTACCATTACTACTGGCACAGATCAATCTAATGCGAATATAGATACTGTTGGAACATTAATGGTTCCAACTGAGGATCTTTTAACATATACGTCAAACCTAGAAAATGGAGGAATTTCTGTTCTAAGCACTCATAATTTCAATGACATAAGAGCGGGAGATCCACAGACACTCATAACTTGGGGAACGTCCTCTGGAACAAACTCTCTTGAAAATATCGTTTCTCAACTGGAAGGGATAACTTCTAATCTTCCAGATGTATTAAGCTTATTGGAAATCGAATCCAAGAATACGAGTTGACCCCACTACCTTCTTTTTTTTGCTATTCGTCATAGTCAAGTATAGGAGATTAACGAAGCCCTTTAGATGCTATTGTGGATGCTATAACCACGGAGTAGGCAAGTTTCTCCTCAGGCAAGGATCGTCTTTCGGAACCGCCTAGGTATATGCACCGGGGGAATTTACTATAACTTTTCCCACCATGTGCGGATGGATAGAGCAATAGTAGTCCACCGTTCCAGTTTCATCAAAATAGTGCACAAATGTGCCACCGGGACTGATCGGACCCGAGTTAAACTCTGGGGCGGCAGTGGCATTTGAAGGTTTACCCTGGGTTACTGTATGGGGTACATCATCGTGATTTGTCCATTTTACGCTGCTCAATGCTACCGTTTGGACTTCTGGTGGTACAAAGAATTGAGCGTTGGTAACATTAGCCGATCCTTTAGAAATTGACACTTCAACCATCTCATCTGTATAGAGTAGTTGCGCTCGAACTGTCCCAAAGTGTATCTGAGGCATCAATAATAATGCAATAACTATCCAGACTCCAACACATTGAGAATAGAATTTTATATCTGATACCAAATTCGGTTCAAATATTGCTTGACACAGGTGTTGTTATAAAGTTTTGTCACATTACATACATTTTCTGTATTTTAGCTCCTGTGCATTGAAAAAGGAGGCATGAAAAATCCTCCTCTGAATGGATGAAATCGAGCTGCTGTTCCTTCAAGCATTCTGTAATCCGCATATCATGTAGAGTTACGTGTTCCTTTCTCAACAGCCAATCCCCTAAGGACGTTGCGGCAATTGTCGATGTGAGGAGGTCCTATTTGGAATTGGTCATTATAAAAAAAGACAATCCCTAATTCTCACCAGATCTATGGTATTATGCATATTTATCTCAAAAAAAAGTCGATGGTTTCAACACAGTTGTTCATTTTCACTGACTGATCTAAGTACCATTCAGAACTTTCAGGCTCGCCTGATATCGTTCTGGTGTGATCTCATCCTTGGCCAACCTAACTTGTACTAACTTTACAGGGTCATCCGTTTGCTGAGGCTGTGCTTGCTGAGGTTCTTGCTCTCAGCTTGTGACATCTGGCTCATCGTCCCCCATCTCCTTGCAGTTCGACAAGAAATCCTCATAGACCTTCCAAATAACGGTAGCCCTTTGTATTTTCGAATCTAGTAAGATTTGGAATTGATCAAGCGATCTTCCTTGATTGTTTCAGGGTATCTGATCGTATCGTATCCTCTTCAGCGTATCTGATCGTATCCTGAGCTGACCTGAGCTGGAATGCTCACTATTGGAGACTATCCGCAGAATATCATTAGCGATATGACGTTTTTCTTAATGATACTGACCCAAAGGATGATTTATGGTCCTGTTCATGTGCTAACTCCCTACGAGGCAGAGATGCCCCGTTTCGGGAGCAATGGTGTAACTGCTTTTGATACTATGAATCCTATAACGGCGCCGATGACGATCACTGGCAAAAGATCTGTCTGTCCTCCAAACAGTCCTAGCAAGAGAGCTATCGTTAATGGTAGGGGGAGAATAGCACAAGCAACACCTGCCATGCCGGCAGTAACTGCCACTCCTTGTGGAATGAACGTAAGAATCTGAGAGATAGCCAGCCCTAGTGTGCCACCCATGAAGAGTGTCGGGAATACTGGTCCTCCTTCAAATCCTGTGGCAAAGGATGTGCTTGTTAGTAGAGCTTTTACAACTATCATCAGGAGCAGCAATCCTATGCCAAAGGCAGCAGGATTATGGATAATTTGTAGCAACTGATTCTGACCTGAGTACAGGGTCAAAGGAATGAATGAACCAATTATGCCTATGATCACGCCGCCTATCACTGCACGTAAGATTGGACGTTTTTTAAGTGGGGCGAAAACCAAGTGTACAATACCAAAGATGAGTTTGAACATGATCCCAACAAAACCAGCGATGACACCTACCAGCAGAGCCCACCAAAGGTCAACTAGGCGTGGAGAGGCGTAGTCTGGGAAGTCATAGATTCCCAGATATGTGGTCTGTAAGAATGCAAAGTAAACGCCGTAGCCAACAGCAGCGGCTATAAGTCCTGGAATCAGGTGTCGATAAAAATCAAGCTCCTTGATATACATGTACTCAAAGGCACCCACTGCTCCTATGACTGGTGAACCAAAGAAACCTCCAAAGGCTCCTGCAATGGAACTGTAGACTAGTACCTGCACGTCATCTTTCTGGAGCTTGAGTCGATCACACACAAAACTCCCAAAGCCGCCAGTCAGGAAAACAAGAGGGCCTTCAGGACCAACTGCTGCACCACTCCACAACGCCGTAAATGCTTGAAGCAGTATGCTAGGTAGGTAACGAGGGTTGAGACGACCAGTCTGGACGTATTGATGTTGTGCAACTCCTAATCCCGCATGCTGTCCGAGGAACTTGATCACAAGGCCGATGATAATTCCAGCTCCTGTTAAAAGGATCAGTGGCCATATGTTGATGTTAAGTACAAAGAGATTTACCTGTTGAAAGAACTGAATGCCCTGGTTGTAGAGTGTAATGTATCCCACCGCAAGCGAAGATGACAGAGCACCAAACAATGCCGCATAGACCATCAACTTGTAATAGCTGGTCTTTAAAGTTGAATCTGGTTCACTCGTCATCTTGTGCGACTAATCATTATATAACAATCTCCTCATAGTTATCCTATTAATCAACCTGCTCTTGCAGTCCCATGCCCCGCCGTATCCATGATTTGCTTGATTGTTGTCTTATAAGGCTTAACTGGTGCGTTTCCACCACGTTCTACCTGGATAGTTATAACCACCTGCTTGTTGTTATCCATTTGTTCATATGCAATAATATGCCCATAATCGAGAACATGTTCTATATTAGAACCCTTATAAAATAGAATTTTTCTCTCTATTTCAGATTTATTATTAGCAACCAAGTTTGAGAGAGTGAATAATTGTAATTCTTCTTTTAGGCCTATCGAGATGGTCATTCGATTACCATTACGCCAGTATAATGGAAGATGTGTTATTCCAGCCTCTGGAATATCCATGAACGCTTCACAGCCGTTTACTTTCTCGCCTTTACCTATTTTTTCTTTGACCTCTAGGAAGAATGAAATCTCGTTTCGTGTTTTATCTTCCTCTTTTGATGACCTTTTATCAAAAGTTAATTTGCCATATTCTAATGATGGAGTTTCGTCTTTTTCGTCTTCTTGTCTAGTTTTATCATCTACAATACCAAATTTAGAAAGTTGTATGTAAAGGATAAAGACTATTAAAGCGATTACTAAAAAATCAATTATAGCTGAAATTAGATCACCATACAGAAACACAGTTGTTTGTCCCGATAGATTTGGTACTTGGACCGTAAGAGCCGACAGGTTTCCTACCGGAAGAAACAATGATATGAAAGGATCGACCATACCTTCAACGAAAGAGCTCACTAAATCAGATGATGCCACACCTATTACAAATGCGATTGCGAGTCCTATAACGCCAAAGGTCTTTAAAAAAGTAATGAATTCGTTAGTGAAGCCATTTTTCTTCTGTGGAGGCGAAGATTCTGTCATTAATAATGATTCCTCGATCTAATGTGTTATTTAAAGATAGATATTGGTTTTGCTTATGTCAAATGAAATACCAATTTAACCAGATCTATGTGATCCATATCCCTTATAGTGTGGCAGTGTTAGTTGATCCTGGCTAGACTAGCCAGGGCGCCTAAAACAAAGAGCTAGCCTAAAAGAGATCCGAGAGCAGTGGACCGTTAAGTGGATTAGCTGGTGCTCCAGTATCATCGCCATTTGTAGCAATAGCCCAAACATGTGTATGTCAGCTCTTTACTCTTATTCTTTGCATTGACAGATAGCGGGTGGTGGTGGTGGTGGTGGTGGTGGTGGTGGTGGTGGTGGTGGTGGGGATAAGGTACCGTACTATATTTCAGCAGTAGGTGGTTAGGACAGAAATATTATCTGTATCAATCACGCCTAAAATTACTTAGATCAAACCATGTCCAGCTCCATTGATCTGTACGAGCTGTGCTCAGGCGGATCTTTTGTGCAAGGATCAAAGAGTTGGAAAAGATAGATATGATTGCGTACCACTTAAGACTGATGATCAAGAATCTCATTAGTAAAATGGAAGGCGAAACTTTCCAGCGGAGAGTCCCACAGGATATGGATTGTCATCACCCCAGTGGCAGTATCTACCTTTCTTCGACTGGTGTAGAA
Source organism: Nitrososphaeraceae archaeon (assembly GCA_049578985.1). Classification (GTDB taxonomy): domain Archaea; phylum Thermoproteota; class Nitrososphaeria; order Nitrososphaerales; family Nitrososphaeraceae; genus TH5896. The sequence goes on along the minus strand of JBAUMZ010000098.1, from coordinate 3,177 downwards.
GATATTTGTACTTGAGGTGATGAGTCATAAGAGAATTCATCCATTTCCAGATATCGCGTGTAGATGTCGATAGTGTAATGCGGGAACCATAATATCTCTTTTCAAGGAACGATCCAAAAGAAAAAAAAGCTTCTACTACCTTCCGTTCCCTTTAATTCAAATGGTTATCCATATAAAATTTGTCAAATGTCTGGACTGGAAAAGTCTAAATTAGGTTTAGACTTTTCTAGAAGGGCAGCTGTATGCTGAAATGAACGATTCTGAATGTTCAATGCGTTCAATGCGTTCAGTATGTTTTCCCTTAGCGTACGTTCAATAAGCCGTTCAATATTTTCATTCAAAACGTTCAGTATTGTTATTGGAGCTAGCACATACACCACATGTGACATCATCTTAATTTCCTGGATGATGACAATGGAGTCGTTCTCAAACAGGATTTTCGTAAGAAAACAACGAATCAACAATGTCAGTAACTATATTACGATGTTTGAGTTCTTAAAGAATAATATGGCCATCGTCAATCAGTTTACACCTGTAAGAAACATGCTGTCTTATTTGTATTAGTGGTGATGATTGTAGTATGTTCAATTGTTTTGTCATTTGGTATTCTAATACTTCAAGAAGGGTAAAACAGACGGTGAAGTATGCAAGAAGAGTATGTTTGTGGGAATGGATGTACACAAGAACCATCTACAGGTCGCTGTCCTGGATGAAAAGGGAAAGGTACTGGATAATTCTAGAGTAGACAATAACTTGACCAAGGTGAACGAATTCTTCGATAGTCTTCATCCCAACAGTAAGACCAAGGTGGTAATGGAATCATCTGGGATGTGGACTTTATGAATGCTTGAGCAAGAGACATCTAGATGTACGATTATCTAGCCTGGCATGTTCAGTACCTCCATAAGTGTCTCTTATAACTGACCTAATGCTGCCCAGCTGGTATGGGGTACAGATCAATAGCATTACTGTTATGAAGGGAATAGATGATGCCTCAGATGTCGAGCGTACCGGTACTTTCACCAAAAGACATATGGATAAACTGGAAGAATATGCTGATTATAGAATTAATGGTTGTCTTCGTGTTATAAAATCATTGAATGATGAAGTTAATACCGTATCCAAGAAGATATTACTACTTGCTCAACAAGACGAGATTGCTAAATTACTAATGACAGTTCCTGGTATTGGATATTAATCTGCTCTGTTAATAGTCAGTGAAGTTGGAGATATCAATAGATTTCCTGATTCCTATCATCTGTGCTCATACGCAGGATTGGTACCGTCAACACACTAAAAATTTGGCTCTACTCAAAGACATTTAATTGTAATTAATATGAACTGAAGCTTAATGTTATTGCTCAATTTGATCAGAGACGAAATAGAATAATGATCAAATAGTATAACACTATGGCTAAGATAGTGACTATCATAACTATTGGCTTAGGCTTTGTGTCGCCGAATTAATATTTACGAAGTTTTTAATGATGAATGATGGATTGACTGGCTTAGAGTTGGCGAAGTATATAATTGAAGTTCGATTTATCACGGGAGTCATAAAGTTTCTCAAAGATATTGGTTGGATTAAACAAGATAGTAACGGCATTTATCAAATGACTGATGACATTAGTTTAAAAGTCAGTTGTTCAAAGATAGCTATTTAAATTAATACATCCTGGTTATAGAGGTAATATGCTCCCACATATTATGTGACTTACAAGCGTTACAACCAATAGCATGAGACTCTGGGAGAATACATTTCGTATCTGTCTCGAACCATAAGAAATTCATGATGAGAATTATCTCAAAGATTCTAAAAATAAAGAAGCCAATGAGCAGAACTTGAATAGAAAGTTATCCGAAAAGCTAGCGAAATCCGCACCATTCATCTGCATCGGATATCATCCACCGGAACTCTCATTTGGGCAAAAACACTTCGATAAGTCAGTCAATTTCTCAGGAGCAGTATTTATGGTGTTCACTAACGTCTCGATAGCCCAGCCAATGCATTTCAGCGCATCTCAAGCTGTCTGTTTTCATTTCAAGACCCAAAGCGAAAGTATTGATTTATTAAATATGCAACTCCAATCAGAGCGAAAAATCCAGAAAGCGACAACGCAAATTTAAGCAGTTCTTTTTTCAATATCCAAGTTATGTTTTCACTTGTTTTAAGTGTATTTTAAGTATCTCTTAGCAGAATCGACAGTCAATCAATTTTATACGATTGTACTGTTGGATTGCAAGACTGTGTAGACTCACGAGGAAATCTGTTCAATAGGGCTTAAACCCCTATGCGTTGAACACATAGTCTCTAATTTGAGAAATTACTAGGGCCGCCAACTCAGTCCAGACCTCAGAGATCACCTCGAACATATCCTTCCCAATCATTTTCAATGTCTAAATAGGTTTGATTCTGGTTCATAGTTACAATGGACTATTGACTAAACAAGAGCTTCTCGTACTTTACTGATTATATTACAACTAGTCGAGTCATTGGTCCATGCAAAAACACAAATGCATCGAACTCGAGAAAATAATGGAAGAGAGAAGAAGTTGAGATCGCGACTACCGTGAAACTGAACCCACTATACATAGCTGACCGTCGGGATGAAATTTAATGGATCACGAGAATTATCCACCACCCCATCTTAAACCGAGGCAATGACGAGCGACGACAACTGCTCGGAGAATTTGAAAAGGCACTTCAGCAAAGAGTACAGGAGCTAAATTTGAAATTAAAAGAGTCAAATAACCTGATGGAATCGGACATTTTAATAAATGAGATTGATACACTCGAGAGTATCTTGGGTCGTCTTTCTGATCTTAAATATGTCGGAGACATGATCGATAGAAGTCGCGAATGCTAACTATGACTTCAAACAAGCAGATCGTTTGAGAAAGAAATTAACCAAATTCCAAGACACCGAAGATGAAATCAGCGCGTGTTCAAAAACCAAATTAAGCTTACATTGATGTGGTATATACTACGTCAGTTCCCTTTTTCATTTTTCCTTTCTTTTATGACATTCTTGTAGTTGCACTTGGAATTGTGTTATAACAACTAGGGTGCCTGTGATGATAAAATCGTCATTTTCTTAAAGTCTCTGACTGGATCTGAAAGCCAGGTAAAGAGATCTTCCAGAACATTTTGTTCGATTGGTCCACGAGCAGTCAACC
>JBAUMZ010000097.1:0-34391 GCA_049578985.1 Nitrososphaeraceae archaeon | reverse complement strand
TGATACAGTTACTGAAATAGATCATCATTGTGTAGTTCAAATAGAAATTAAGGTCAGGGTTAAGAATTGATGCAGTAGCCCCCAAGTAACTGATCTACAACCATCGATTTTTTATCATTGAAGATCGATCTCACGAAAAGTAATGGATTTCGATGAAGTAGTTAGGAAAAGAAAGATGATAAGAGAATACGAGCAAAACAGGCAGGTTCCAACAGAAATAATAAATAAACTACTTAAAAATGCACATAGATCACCTAGTGCTGGTCATACTCAAGTACAGGAGTTTATAGTAGTAATCGATCCTATTACAAAAGGGAAGTTATGTCAGGCATCATTGCGACAGAGTCAAGTTGAAGATGCTTCAGTTCTAATAGTCGTGTGTTCAAACACCTCAAGGTCAGTTAATAGATACAGAAAAAGAGGCACAGAATAGTGGCAGAGAACGCAACTGGTACTACAGATATAACTAGTTCAGAGATAGTATGTCTTGGCCGCCTTTTACTCAAAGGGGGTTGGTGAAATGAAAATTGAGAATAATCATATCCATCACAATGGGGCATCAGAACAAAATACGCTCCATTCAACGTTAATGGAAAAAGGATTATCCTAGACTGAAAATAGCGGTAATGGGTAAATTGCCGTTTGTCTATGGACCCAGGCCGAAGCAGTTAGACAAAATAGTTCTGAGTATCCTAAATGGATCAAATAGTTCTTCATGCAAGTACAGCAATTACTTGCATTCTCATTGAATCTGTTTTAACAAACATACCAGCAAGTGGTAACCAATTTGGACATTTTTCCACATTATTACTACTTCATCACTCAAGTATTGACACACCCCGGCTTACCAATATATTTCTTATATCTTTTACCTTCTTAACATTTAGCAATTCGTTAAGATTAAACTTGACATTAAATTTTGTTTCGAGTTCTTCGAATAAAACTAGTCCGCGAAAGGAATCCCAATTTTCGATAGTTTCAGGGCCTGATTCATCATCAATTTCTGTAGCTTGGACCTCCATGACGTTCGCAATTATTTTCAGAAGATTGTCGGACATTATATCATTCCTTTCATTCTATCAATTGATGAAAATGCTGACCAAACCTATAATTCTAATTGTATTTTCGCTCCGTCGTGATACTCTTGTTCGTATCGGGACACCAAATTCTCATTTCTTTCTTTAACTGATTCCGATAATATCTGTTCTACTCTTTCTAATTTCCGTAATGGCCTATGACTTAGCCATATCTCTTTCCGTCTATGTCCACAACTAACACACTTAATTAATTGAATACATAGGTTTTTATCTATCACGCATCTTGTCAGACTTATTGAATCATATGAATTGCATCCTCTACACACAAACCAATTCTTGCTTTCACTGTCAATTTTAATAACTACTATTTTCACCTTTTCACAAAATACAATCGTAATTTGCATCCAACACATTTAACATTTTCATTAAATAGCGTCCCTATAAGTAGGGTAAAGTTGACGGAGAAACATCTGATTAGCTGCACAAAATCAGTCTAGTTCACCATCGTTCAACATTTGGCCTTCGCGGGTATGATATTTTGTTTACTGGATGCCCCTAATAGATACGCAGTAGAAAAACATCATTTCAAATTAGGGGTGAGATGTGATTGGACTACCCAAGTTAAGATGACATCAGAATCATATAGGGGCTCAGATTTGGCCGTGAGTGAATAATTTCTGCTGTCCAGAAGATTTCTCATACAAGCTAGGATCTCGATTGCGCAAAAGATGTGCCAAGTACTTTGTGGGCGAAAATCAGGTCTTGCATCAGGGGCCTACCGAACGATTTAGAGTAAAGTTAGATTCGCATCTAAGCTTGTTAGTTCTTGCGAATGAAGCTGAAAAACATAAGAGAGGAGATTGATCTATTTTTGATGTTCCTCCGGTTTCACCTGTCTGGGAACCAATTAATATTGCTGCTTCACAGACGGCAAAGATGTTTGCATAACAGCGAGAAAAGACACAAACGAATTATCAAATCTCTGTTGTGCCATCTCTTTAGTCATTTTTCTAGTAAGTGAGATACTGGAATAGTAGGAATACTTTTGGAATAATTAGCAGGTGACGGAGCAGTTACCACTAGCTCAGTCAAGATTATGAAGAAGCCGCCACTTCGGCTTGCAATATGCTTATTAATCTATTTACTCTCTTAAATTTGAGGGGTAATGATTTCTACAGGAACAGTAAATATTAGTGTATTCAGGAAACTATATCCATCCTTGTATTGTACACATTCTGTAATATTGCTGATTATTATGTTAACAGTAGCTACCGCGACTACACTTACTTGTCTTACTATTACGCTTCAGTTTGCTAGTGGTCACCACGTGCTGGATGAAATAGACGTTCCAAGTAGGCCTATGAGACTTTCAATTAGTGACAGCAGCAGTGATACCATAGAACTAAGCGGTGGCAATACTACTATAATGATTCCCGATGCACAAGCAAGATCTCTACTTTCAGTCTCGATTTTGGGGAAACCTCTGGTCTCAATAATTGATACCTTAACAGATAATATTACAAAGAACATAAATACAACCCCAGCCGTTGGGGGTGTTTTTGAAGTTGAAACTATACCAGAGAAAAATAAAGTCTATGCTGCTCCATTTGAAGGAGTGCAGCTGGGAGTGTATAATCTACAATCTGGAGCCCTTCTCAAATCCATTGAACTTCCCAATGCACAGCGCACTTTACCGACTCCTCTTGGTGACAGATTACTTGATACTATTACACTTCTTACAGGAGGATGGTCTATGGACTATAATCCCAATAACGGGTTACTTTACGTAGCAAACTATAATGCAAATCAAATAGTGATAATAGATACAAGAACCGATTCAGTTGTGGGCACAATATCAGGATTGCCTGCACATCCAATTACCGTGAAGGTAGATCCTATAACCAATACAGTACTTGTAGCAAGTTTGGCAGGGAACAAGGTTTCATTTATTTCAGCTGATACCAACAAAATTGAAAAAATAATAGAGACTGGGACTGCACCATGGGGAATGGACATAGACAGTAGAGAGCATTATGCATATGTTACAAACAGAGGTAGTAGCTTTATCACTGTTCTGGACCTTATCGATCAAGATGTTGCTGCCAAGATCCCTATAGCTGCGCCTGCTCAAGCAATTACGGTCGATGACCGGGAGCATACCATCTACACTTCGTACATGGAGCAAGGCAAGGTTTTGAAAATCGATGGAAAAACTAATTCGATACTGACTACAATAGATACTGGTTTAATACCACAAGATTTAGCAGTAGATCCTAATACTCACAAGCTCTATGCTTCGACAAAGTATAATGATAAAATCTATGTAATGGGTCCTGAATCCATCTCAGTTACATTGCCTGTAATAATGGTTGGAGGAAATGTTAGCGGGCTTGCAGTTTCGCCGTTTGCAGGTGTAATTGGATATATTACCGCACATGGTCAGGATGTTCAGATTTCAGAGCCATATATGGATACAGGCAATAAAAGCTTGAGCATGAGTGTAAATGCACCCGATGGAGGGCAGGTTACATTATCTATCCCACAGGCAATGCTAGGTCTAATTGGAGACGATCAGTCGCTACAATCGCAAAATGATTCGAAAATCGAATTGTTAATTGATGGAAAGCGTACGACGTACAACGAAGAAAGCACTTTGGCTTCAAGTACAAGTCCACAAGGAGAAGGCAATATGGAAATTTCATTTCATGTTCCCCCAAATTCTAGGTCAATACAAACTATCGGTACGGGGACATCACTACCTGTTCCTGTTCCTTAGCACAATATCAAAGTCCCAACATCATTGCTTTTTCACAGGATAATAGGTGAGGCTAGTGCATTTTTTCCAGTGCCATGCCATAAACCGGAGTGTCTCCGTAGTGACTATTGATCTTGGTAGGATCAAGCCATATACTAGTCTACTTTAGTGCATCTGTGAGCTCTAATTCTATTGTATCTGACAAAGTCAGTGATCGTACTCCATTCGAATGGAATATGTGAAGTTGACTAAGACATGGTCGTTTCCATATCTTAGAGCCTATCCGAAAACACCTTTAGATTGTTAATTTGATGATTTTCCGAGGAACGATTATTCGGGATTAATTTCCTATTTGATAAATTACTAACTTCATCTATCTTCTTTACTATGGTTGAATACTGGAATGGCAATTCCTTATTTCATATACTAATAACTTGTATATGAACCCTGATAGAATACGGGAATCAATCCCACTGGCCCCATATGGTATAAGGGGTCAGTTAAATTATAAGGTCAGTTAAATTATAATGTCACTAGTGATACGGCAAGTGGCCAGCGACGATGTCATCCAGTCTTCCATAGTTCTTTGATTTGGTTGCCTACAGCGTTTCAAGTAATAAATCTTGCATTGTCAGAACCGCTGGAGCAGATTTGGTATTAGAATCAGATGACAAAGGAGCATGAAAATATTATAATATCACTAGTTATGAAATAATAATTGAGAAAAGGTACTATTCGTATAGTTTATTATTACAGGCTAACAGTCCAGTTGCCAACAACCATGCGGATGGAGTCAATTATGAGGAATTATGAGGAATCTTTATACCATGTCTGTTCAGAAGAATGCTTTCTAGTGTTAATGGATTGCAAGGATATTGTCTGAAGTACTGCAGCAGATGTCAGCTCCAGGTGTGCTGGAAAAGGAGCTGAAGATTGATTTGGGGGGGTGTAAATCATTTTTGACATAAATCTCGGGCTCAAAACTTCAATCTTTGGAGCGGGTTCAAGGGTTGGAAAATATTCCGTCAACCTCAGCTCCAGCCTCGATAGGCCCAAGATTCAAGTACCAAAGAAGACGGTAGATGATGATTGAGATCGTTCGATACTAACAAGACTTAAGAATAACAGGAACTTTGATCAGCATAAATAACGCGATGATAGATACGTCCCAGTCGCAAAGAAATAGAATCTGTATTTATAGCGTTTTTTTTCTACCAAACAAGAGGTCGCGATATTTAGTAAACTTGTACTCGTCGACCCTTGCTATAGTTTTTGTCTTTTTATCTAGAATCTCTTCAACACTTTTTGACAGACTATTTGAGCTAGCCAGCTTGGCTAACTCACAACCTGGTTGTTTCTGATCGTTACTATAATTATAATCTCAGATTCTAGGATAATCAGGTTTAGATTATCCTAAATTACGCCCACTCTATAGCAGTTAAAGGCAAACTTGAACGGTTAGAGGAATATCTTATTACCTGTAAGGGATCAAATAGTATGCAAAATGGTAGCACAATACCATAACCATCATCAACTTTCGACACTTCAGGTCGCTACTTTTGGGTCTGAGGGACAGGAGGGAGTTGCGTTAGGAATTCGACGCTTTCCAGTTCAAAAGTTAGCATTAATCTGCTTTGATAATGATAAGAACAAAACTGAGGAATTCTCAAGAAAAATAAAAAATGTTCTTGGAATGCCTATTACAATTAACCTAGTAACAAAAGAGAATGTCATAAGAGATACTATGGAACGAGTAAATGAAATACTAAATCTTGAAGGAAAAAACTTTCAACAAGTATTGATGAATGTAAGCAGTGGAGATAAGCTTATTGGTTGCCCAGCACTTTCTGCTGCTTTTATCAATGGAATAAATGCATTTGGAATGGACTCAACAAAATCAGTACCTCTTTTAATGCCTGTGTTGAAATTAAGCTACAATGAAATAGTTTCAAGTGCAAAAATCAAGATATTAAAGGCAATTGATAGCATTGGTGGCACGGTCGATAGCCTAGATCAATTAGAACAGGCAGCGGGCCTAGGAAAGCCTCTTTTAAGTTATCATGTCCAAGGAGGTAAGGATTCAAAGGGTTTAGCAGATTTGGGATTGATTGAAGTTGAAAGAGGAGATAGAGGAAAGACCACAGTCAATCTTACTACATTGGGAAAGCTTCTTGTGTCTAGCAATACATTGAGTGATAATAATCCTAGTACGTGATTGCATGTATGTATACATGTATATGTAACACTTCTTTTCTTCTAGCATCAACATGAGAACGAAATGCAAGAGTATTTTCAACTAGATAGCACATTATGAATAAAAAAATTAAGATAAACAAAGACGATAATAATAATAAGGAAACACCTAGAATCAGAATTGACTTTTCATTAAAAAGAGAGGTATTCTTTGTAGTGGTTGGCGCAATTTTGGGTGCAGTAACTTTTGGAATAAGTGAAACAATATTCCAGATATTATTAGGTTTACCATATTACGTTGTTTGGATTGCATTTGGGCATGTTGTGGGTGTAATCTCACCTATCTCAGCATCCATAGTCGCTGGCATATTTATTCATGCAATCACATCCGTTTCTATAGGAATAGTGATAGGAATTTTCCTATACAAAACTGGAATATTAAACATCAGCAAGATATCAAATGGAATTGTTTATGGCCTCTTTGCAGGCTCTGTAGTATTTGTTGCATTCTTCCTGCCAGTGCAGCATTTTGTGTTATCTCAACAGATTGCAAATACTATGGTCGAAATAGATCCCTCGATGACTGAAATTGATGCAAAACAGGAACTTGAGAGTAACTTTACGACAATAATAATAGGATCAATAATAGCGCATTTAATTTTTGGAGTTACTGTTGGCTTCTTTTCGTCAGTTCTGTCTATTAAATTTGGTACAAAGTATAGGTGTTCCCAATGTGATATTTCGTTCTCAAGAATTGATTCTTACAGAAAGCATAAGGAGCTCGTGCATGGGATAAAGCCAATTCAAGTAATACGTATACTTATACTCGGAGGGGGTTTTGCTGGAATAGAGGTATTAAATAGGCTTCAGAGAGCATTTCAAGACGATGTAAGGGTCGATATTACACTTATCAGCAGAGACAATTTTTTTCTGTTCACTCCAATGTTACCAGAAGTCTCTTCTGGCAGCATAGAAACACGACACATTGTAACACCCATCCGTACTTTTTGTAAAAGGGCAAGGTTCATAGAAGCTGATGTAGAATCAATCAATTTAAAGCATAAACGTGTAACTATAAGTCATAAAATAGGGAAGGAAACAGAGCCCACAGAACAACGTGATCATATACTTGAATACGACTATTTGACAGTAGCACTAGGTGGAGAGACAAACTTCTTTGGAAACATGGAAATAGCAAAACATTCCTTTACAATGAAAACTGTCGGAGATGCAATGCTGCTTAGAGATCATGTTATAAATATGTTGGAGCAGGCTGATGTTGAACATGAAGATGAAGAGCTAAAGAAAAGACTAATGACATTTGTAGTAGTTGGTGGTGGATTCTCTGGTGTAGAGACCGTTGGTGAATTAAATGACTTTATACGTGAATCCATTAGAGATTATTATCACAATCTTGAGGAAACTGACGCGAAGATCATTCTCATAAACTCCGGTGATAGATTATTACCAGAAGTACCTGATGAATTAGCAGGATTTACATTACGTAATTTAAGGGCAAACGGCGTTGAAGTAATGTTAAATACACGTGTTTCAGGAGCTTCTTCCGACAACATAGGACTAAACAACGGTTCTGCAATACCAAGTCACACACTTATCTGGGCTGGTGGAGTAAAACCCGATCCATTAGTTACCAAAATTGATGATTGCGAACATGATCAAAAGTCAGGTAAAGTCATATCCAACAACTATCTAGAGCTTAATGGATGGAATAATGTCTTTGCTATAGGTGACTGCGCGTACATAACAGATCCTAATACAGATAAACCCTATCCTCCGACAGCGCAACATGCAATAAGACAAGGTAGAGTGGCGGCAAACAACATAATCTCAGAAGTGCGATATCGAATATCATCATCAGTAGCAACAAAGTCCTTAGATAGGCAGCTAGAAAAATTTGATTATCAGACAAAAGGAATAATGGCCCTCATTGGAAAGAGGAATGGTGTAGGAGTTATACTTAAATACAAAGTTCATGGGGTCCTAGCATGGTGGCTCTGGCGTTCGTATTACCTTGGAAATCTTCCCATCATGGAAAAGAGATTTAGAGTAATGATAGATTGGGTAATAGATATTCTATTCAAACGAGATGTTACAAGGCTTAGAGTTATTTCAGAAAATAAAAGCCTTCTCTCGAAGGGGCTTCCAAAAGGGAAGGGCGGAGATTGAAAGTCGTTAAAATGACTAGTAACTAGAAGTATTGAGATATTGACATTAAACAACTAGACCCAATAACATTAATTCGCTGGACTGTTGTAGCAAAGAGAGTGTACCCCTCCACACTGGGCAGCTTGTCAAGAAATTGTCTAATACTACCCATCCAATTATTAGCTGCGTTTATCATAGCATAAAACTCCTTCAGCGTCATGTACTTTAATGATGAATGCGGCCTATTCCAGTTGTAAACATGGAAGAATTTGCTGATAACAAGGTCGGCTTCCTGGTATGTCTGAAAGTCATGTTGCCAGATACAGTCTTCCTTGAGCGACTTGTGGCATGCTTCAATATACGCATTATGATCAGGCCTATTCTTTCCTGTAACTTCATGCCAGGCCCAGTACAGATCACAAATTATGTTATGCAGTATAATTAACAACCATGCTCTTGCTAATGATGTTAAATAATAAACAATAATAATCATGATATTAATCTAACAGTTATGATACTCCTTGTATTATTACATTGATTCTTTAACTATTGGCTCTCCTTTCCCGAAATTATTAATACAAAACATTATTATTATTATTATGATCTAGATCTACCATTATTATTATTATTATTATTATTATTATTATTATTATGATCTAGATCTAGATAAATTCGAAAAAAGTCCAGTGTGTATATGTGATAAGGACCGAGACGTAATAATATACTGGGAACCCATATACAAAGGTTTTAGAGGCACATGCAAAGACTGTCCGAATAACTGGTCCTATTCCTGATAGACCAATGCATCGACATCCAACTCCTCGTTATCTTATGCCACATAATCTGCTATGATAATTGCCATATCTGTATCCTAGTAAATAGTCCAAGTAGTTACCTCATGTTTGCCGCTACTTCAGGAGTTAAACAGGATCCTCCAGGATTAGCAACCTTTTTTATGAATTCTAGAGCAGGAAGGCTGGAATGGGTATCATTGTAATTATCTAGATGCTTTATGCAGATAATTAACGATAATTCTGTTTCATCCCAGCTTAGTAGACAATTACAGGGCAGTAAAATCTCAGGCATTTTAATTATGAGTTGTTCCCATCAACTGATGCAGATCACCTTTTTTCAGTCGCTTACCATGCTCTATATAATATTTCAATCCTATTACATTTGACTCGAGTTACTGAGGAGCCATTACTAGAAATGCTTTCTTATCTTCTTCAGTCCCTTCAAGTTCAAAATATGATTCTATCTCCGCTACAGTTTGATCTCCCTTACTTCTAAGTAACCATGAAGTGTAACCCGATTTGACTGGTGTATTAGGTATTTTTGCAACTTCGACTCTGTATCCCTCCCCTTCATTCCATTCAGTTACACGTTCGTGGATAGAACCAATATTCTGAATTTCACAGCTTCTTTCGCATCCCAGACCTTTGTTATTTGACGTAAATGCTGTCGAATTGTTAACTAAAGGAGCCCATTTATGTATCCCACTGATATCGGCCAATACTTCCCATACTTTCTCTTTTGGCGCATTAATTGATGTCCCAAAATTGATGGTTTCCATTTTATATGTGATTGAATTTATCTCGGTGTTCAAAATTACTGACACTGCTGATCATTCTGGCAGGTAGCGGTTTAGTTTTACATATATACCCGCTAATTGAGCCAGGAATCGCAAATGCACAGGATTCTAGCCCAAATGAAGTATCTATAATTGCAGGCTCATTCAAACCAACTAGTGAGAACTTTTACGATCCCACTGAAGTGTCCGTAAAAGTTGGTGATAAAGTAACGTGGATAAATAATGATATTTCTATACACAATCTTGCTTCTGGCACTCCTGACGAAGGCTTAAGCGTACAATATTAGACGACATTCCAATTATATTAAAACCTTTATCATCCCCGGCAATTAACTCTGCAGATTTACATTTAGCCCTATCCTCAGATTAGACACAGGCATAAACCTCTCGATAGTATTGTATGAGACGAAAATGATTTAATCAGATTCTGTCTCAAAGTAGCCGATTTCTTGCTTACTTGCTACATCAAGCTCTTTTGATATGTGCCTCTAAACATTGTAAGAAAATACAAGTATAGTTAGATGTATGAAATAGCTTTGCAGTCCTTAGTTCTAATGTTCCAAACAAATTTTTCTTATACGCAAGTGTAGCCATCAATGATCCTATCACGGGAGCAACAAAGTAAATCCACTGATCTGACCAAGAGTTTAAGATTACAGCTGGGCCAAAGCTTCTTGCCGGATTTAGACTCGTACCAGAAATAGAGGAAGCAACAAAAACCTCGATGGCAATTAATAGCCATATCATCAATGGTGTGAATTTTATTGTTCTATGGTGACTTAACATCAAAAGTATAGCACTAATTAGCGCAAATGTCATTATCAATTCTGCGCTAAATGCTTCCATCACACTGATTTCTGGACCAGGCATGGTCAATCCCCCAGATACATCCCAAAAACTATCGGTCCATAACAACATAGCTAACGCTGAACCAATAACTGCCCCAATAAACTGAAAAACTATGTATCCTAAGAGGTCTCTATGATGCATTTTGTTAAGAAGCCAAAATGAAAGAGATACTACGGGATTGAGGTGTCCCCCGCTTAATTTACCAAATGGGCTTACTATGATTAATGCCGCTATACCTGAAAACATTAGTCCCATTATGAGAATCTGCATATTATTATCATCATCATCACCAGAAATAAATGATTCAGAAAATATGTTATTTCCAGAGACTATGATAATAGAGGTAGTACCAAAGAAAAGAAGAATAATAGTTCCTACCATTTCTGCCAAATATTCCTTTACATGTGAACCCATCTAGTTACAGTCTCTGGATACCATATTCTTATTCCATTAGTTATAAGTATATAATATCATGATAATAATATCAAAGATCAGGATTCATATAGCCACGCCAACGTTACTATTTATTACCTAGTCGGAAGGAATGCCTAGTCCTTTACTGTCATTTATCATATCTATTACTAAGGCTGCTGTCCAAGAGAAGGATTTGCCCCCTAGGCCTTCCCCAGTAAAAGGGTTATAGTATTCTCTAAATCCAGATTTTGATACTAAATCTAGGATACCTTGTTTTATATTCTGAGCTATGTCATGGTAACCATACTTTAAAAGACCTAGATATATGAGCCAATTTGTATTCACCCAGATTGGTCCTCTCCAGTAGGTTACCTTCTTGAAATATGACTCTTCTAGGTCAGTACTTGGCAAAGCTGGAGTACTACACTTTCCCTCGCCACACCAATGGGAATGTGTTATCCATTTTACAAATAGCTCTATGTCATCTTGAGGTATCAATCCAGTGTAAATTGGAACAAGAGAAGATATTGTCTTCTTTTTTATCCAGTCTTTGTTTACAATATCATAATTGAAGAATAGATAGTCTTCTGTCATACCTAGACGTGGCACATCAGATCCTACTCGTACTCCTCCTCCTCCATTATTAGGAGCTGAAATAGTAGATGTTGAGGTAATAGATGTTATGGGCTGCAGCGCCGGAAAGAAGTATTTATAAAAGTTCTGTTGTGTTCTTGATAACCATTCTTTAATCTCATCTGTATAGTTACTCTCATCTATCACATCAGCAATTTTCAGTAGATACTTATTTGCAACATATAGTATACTACTAAATATGATGGCCTTAATCTTGAATGGGAATTCTTTATACATTACTTGCTCATCATAATTGAATTCTTTCATGAGTTCGATCATGTAGATGAATTTATTGTACATATCGTCACTTGGAATCGTATCCTTTGCTCCCTCAACGGCAATAACATCTAGTCTTTTGAATTTGAGCAGGCGCTCTATTTTTATTTTTGAGAGTGCATCATCCCATATCGGCGAATCATCAAGGCCTGATTCCCATGGGTGTAATATGGTTATGGTTCCAGATTTTTCCGGATCTCTTTCAGTCATTAAATATCTATGGAATCTTACTAGCTTAGGAAACATATTATTTAGAAACTTTATAACTTCTGATTCTTGCTCACCATTCTTTCTTGCATTTTTGTATATATAATAACAGGCAATTGCATGGACGGGAGGTTGAGTCATACCAGAAGTACCAATATGCTTTGGTGCGTTTGGTGACCTTGTTATATCATAAAACTTGGCAGCAGGAAAATACGTCTTCTCTTTCTCGTTAAATACTATATGTGGAACCATTCCATTTTTCCATTGAGCATCGAATAAAAAGTTCAATTCTTGCATAGCTTTTTTGGTATTGAGGTATGAATTTCCTATTGCAATAAATGTAGAATCCCAGCTCCATTGATGTGGGTAAAGGGTAGCAGATGGAATGGTAAAATCTCCAACCCAGTTTCCATCTAAAGTATTCTTAGCACCTTCAACCAATTGGTCTAAATTAATACTCATTATCTATCGATCACCATCATAAATCATTCTCTGCATTTAGACCATGATCATTTTTTAAATGGTCTTTCAATTCTTGTTGGCTGTTCATTTCCTTTCGACATGGCCCACAGTAGAATTTTTGGTGTTGTTCTCGCATGTGAACTCCGAGATCTTTACCATCGTTGAATTGTACTTTACATGTATCGCATGATATCTTCTCTGACATTATGTCTAACTGATGTAATGTGAGATAAAAGGGTTTTACTTGACAGCAGGGGTTCACAGTCATGTATATCAGGTAGTTGGTTCCCATGCATCCATCAGTTAAATTATAACGGTATTTATTTTATGCATTATTTTTAGAATTGTATGCATCAACATGTTGCCAACATTTTATGGATGTCGTGAAACTATGGATAGAATACTTTGACGTCTCGCTATCCAAGGAATTTAAAAATAGCAGCGCTCACCTCACAGTAACGGAGGATTTTAACAAAGTGTGGGGTTGGACTAGAATGTTGAGGAGGATAATTTTGGGATAGGCTCTTAGTTGTTGTACGTCATAGCATAGGACATCAATGTGCGTGCTTGATTAAGTCATGTTCGGCACCTACTCCAAAACTAGGATATAATGTCATACCACCATCAACAACAAAGGTAGTTCCTGTTACATAACTAGCTTTATCTGAAGCTAAAAAATCAACTATGTTGGCTACTTCCTCGGCCTTTCCCACTCTACCAATAGGTATCCGCATCAGAACATTTTCCAGTTCTTTCTTATCAGTTTGTATATCAATATTCATATCAGTTTCAATTGCCCCTGGCGCAACCAGGTTAGCTCGTATTCCATCCTTAGCCAATTCTAACGCCATTGTCTTTGTCATCATATCAACCCCAGCCTTAGCTGTAGAGTATGGAATGTAGTGTGGTTTTGGTATTATCTGGTGGACCGAGGAAATATTTATAATACATCCCCCTGTCGGATCTTGCTGTCTCTGCATATGTTTTACAGCTTCCCTACTACATACAAAAGGACCGGTAAGATCCACTGATATTATTCGATACCAATCGGCTAAAGTAGTTTCAGTTAGTGGTAGATCTTTTTGTATGCCTGCGTTATTTACCAGTACATCTATTCTACTATATTTTTTGACAGTTTCCTCAATTAATCGAATACATTCTTCCTCTTTTGAGATATCAGCAGCGATGGCGATAGACTCGCAATCATCTGCAAATGCATTGTTTATCTCTTCAGATACTTGTTGAGCTTCATCTAGTTTCCTAGAATTTATAACCACCCCAGAGTAATCGCCCGATTTCGCAAATGCCAAGGCTATAGCCTTTCCAATCCCTTTGCTGGAACCAGTTACCACCGCAATTTTCTTCTTGTTGTTGACCATTAAACATATTAATTATTGTGAACGAATAAAAAACTTGCTTCACCAATCAAACACATATCGCTGATGTGTTTAATTCCTTAATTGAGAAGTTAAGTAACATTATTGGTAATGATCTGTAAACTAAACATGATTAAAAGGAGAAATTACATTTACGATTGAACCACATATTGGAATAGCGGTAGTGACTGATTGGACCAATAATTAGAATCATACTCATAAGTATATTCGGTTTACATAAGTCCTAAATTGCTGAGCTCAGACCAGTGGTTATGGAGTTAAGTAGATGTAACAGTAATCTTTCCTACCATTGTTGGATGTAACTGACAAAAGTACTGGAATTCCCCTACGGTATTAAATGTATGCGAAAACGTTGTGCCTTCGGTAACCAAGGCAGTAGGACCGGCTAAGCCAGAATCGAACTCTGCTCCTTTATTTGCATCATCAAGACCAGTACCTGATGTGACTGTATGAAATGGCGTGTCTGAGGTATCATCATTTGTCCACGTTACAGTGTCTCCAACCCTGACGCTGACAGGACTGGGTGAATAAGCCTTATCGCCTAATGTGGCCGCACCAGGAACTATCGAGATTCCTGTTTCGGTAGCATTTGATACTGGACCGCCGTTATCAATGCTATCATTCTGGGCAAAAGCTAAACCTAATACATGATATGGGGCCAGTGACAGAGTGATTGATGCTATAAGACCACATAAGAGTATTGCATGAATAGGTTTTGTTTCATCCGAATTCTGCGATGACATTTGATAATGATTCACGACACTAGTTATTGAAGGATGATTATATTTATTACCATAAATATCGCAAGTTTTTATTGAAGTGTTAAACACGGTCTTTAACTATTAGAGGATACTCATTTAAGTTGGTATAAAAAAGAATATCTAATGAATAGTAATCAGCAGCAACAGATGCCTCAACTGTGTTTGTTTGCAATAGTAATCTCAACCAGCGTACTAGTAGTACTGCTATTTACATCTACATCAACATCAGGAACAACCTTACTATCAATCCATCATCTACAGCAGAAAGCATTGGCAACTAGTAGTCTTAATAATAATACAACAACAAATGATAATACTCAACTGCCAAAACCATTCACAGGAGGGCAAGTGCCTATAAGTAACTTCACTGCTACCAATACCTACATTGTTCAAGGTCAAACGCCAGAAGGAGGCGTTGACGCCTTCAGCTATGACGGAAGTGGACATTTAAAGCTAAAGTCAGGAGTTATTGATGTAGACGTAGATCCCATTTCTCAGACAGGCATGATTAATGCGACATGGGTTGATAATGAAAACAATAATTGGAGCTTTACTCAGACACAATTTATGCCTGGACAGCAGCTATACTTTGAAGGCATACTACCTAACGGCACTGCCAAAACCATAATTGGTAATGATTCAGTAGCTATCAATCACTGGGAACATGGAAATACTAATGGCGGAGCACCAGTACTTCCCACTGTGTTTACGTATGTAGGTACATGGGGTCCGGGAGAACTATGGAGGAATGGAGAAAATCTTGGGACGGTTGGAGGACATATGATGTTAACTGATGGTGTAAGAGATCCTATCTCCGGAAAAGTCTATGCTGCAGATAAAGCGTCTACATATAATCCAATGAATCCAGCAGATGGGTACTCTGATCCTAAAACTGCTCAAGTGCATCTTATAATTCAATCACCACCTGGTCCAATGACTAATAACTTTCCACCGCAGTTTGACTTTACTGCACATCTGATGTTCTATGATATCGAAGTAAACTAACAGATACCTCCATTTTTTTAATTCCGCATGTACATGATATCTCTAATTTTCATAGCTAAGTAGTATGGCAGCCCTTAGGTAGGTCCTATGGATTTTTTACTTTATTGGTTTATGCTTCCCATTTCTGTTATGATAGCTACTACAGCTATGCTTGGAGGGATAGGCGGAGCAGCATTGTTTATACCAATTTTCCTAATCTTATTCCCGCTTCTAGGGCCTGAATATATCATAGCTGGCCCAATAGCGGCAATTGGTGTGGCTTTGATTACGGAAACCTTTGGCTTTACGTCAGGCTTGATCGGTTATCTTCGAAAGGGTCTAATCGATTTTAAGGTTGCAAGGTCACTTATTATAGTGGCTGTTCCCGCTGCGATCATCGGGTCTTTACTAGGACAGTTAGCAGATCCTAATTTATTGAAAATCTTGTATGGAGGACTTATGTTGATTCTAATGTTTGTATTACTAAGGCGTCCATCTACCGATGAGAAGCAAGAAATCACAAGAAAAACCTTGGCCGGCAAATATGCTCATATCGGACATGAAAGAAAAGAGACATGAAAGAGAAGAGAGAGGTAAGATTCCAGTTCCAGTAGCTGCCGCTACTTCAGTTCTTGTTATAATCATAACAGTCATGTCTGCATCTATCTCACACATTCTGACTCTTGTATCAGAAGGCGGTTTTGAAGTTATTCCATGGGATCTGGTAATGTATACAGTTCCAGGCGTAATTATTGGGGGTCAGATTGGCTCAAGACTTCAGGGAAGAGTATCTTCAGACAGGATGGAAAGAATATTCGGTATTTTATTTGGAATTATCGGAATAGCTATGATCTTTGTTGTATTTTTTCCTCAAAATGGCTAATGTCAGAGATTAGTAATCTTCCATTGAAGCAGGGTTTAACAATTAGGTAAGACTAAAGATAGTGAATCATTCTGCCTTCTTTGCTTGTATGTTTTTCCAAATCAAATATGCAACACGATCCAGCAGCAAGACAGCGTTGTAACGTTATGTATTGGCATAGAGGAAATAATATAATGTATCGATAATTTCAAGTAACAGCGAGGATTATCTAGAGGTAATGGCCAAGATTGCATTAATTGTTGGATCAGTGAGGCGTGATCGTCAAGGAATTAAAGTTGCTCGATGGATGGACAAGAAACTGAAAGGGCGAAACCACGAGGTATATTTTGTTGATCCGTTAGAATTAGATCTTCCTCTACTAGATAGGATGTATAAAGAGATGGAAAATCCTTCAGAGAAAATGATAGCACTTAGAAACAAGATTAAAGCTGCAGAAGGATATGTTGCAGTTAGTCCCGAATACAATCATAGTACCTCAAGTGCATTGAAGAATACGTTAGATTACTTTCTAGAGGAATACTATTTTAAACCATCTGCAATCGTCTCTTATTCACCAGGGATGTTTGGAGGCATAAACGCTGCTGAACAGCTTAGACTAATATTTGCAGAACTAGGTGCGCCTAGTATATCTTCATCCTTTACAATACCTAGAGTTCATAAGGTTTTCAGTGAAGATGGTGCATTGTTGGATGACGCATATAACAGAAGGGTCGATAAATTTCTCGAAGAATTTGAATGGTATGTTGAAGCATTGAAAGCTCAGCGAGAGGCAAAAGGAACTCCTTACTAAAGTTTTCGTCACACAAATCGGCACTGTTAAGAATATTTCCACTTCCTTAGGTTATGAAATTTAGTGCAGGATTCTATGAACTCTTAGCTATTCATCCACTGACTTTGATTTGAGGCGCTAATACTTCTAGTCTGGCAGACCTCGGAAAGCGATATACAGAATGGCTAATGCTATCTAAGTTAAAGGGGGAAAGGAGAGACTACATGAAATTGCTAAACACAAATAAGCAATATTTGGATATTCTCTTTAGAGATGAATCAAGAAACCGTATCATATGAATGCAAGGGTTGTGGCACCAAATTTCAATCCAAGGATGAGCTTACCCAGCATGAAAAGTACGCACAGAATAGAAGATCTGTGTGCTGCTGGCAGTGATGTTATGTTAGCCATCCTGACATGACATTATTATCAAAACATCATAGTCAACCTGCTTTGGTATTCCTATACTCTGGACAAGATATTTCCAAGTTACACCGGGCTTCTTCCTATGAAGTACGACTGTAATGTTAGGTTTTACTGATTTTTCAACTACTTGAGCCGTATCGGCATTGGTTCCCGAAGGAATATCATTTGATACTACATATGCTTTGGAAGAGTTAATTAGATCGATTACTGTTGACTGGGGATCTTTTATTCTCCCTGACGAATATCCAGTGCCGAATAGAGCATCAACTATTCCGGATAGTCGCAGAAATAACATTTAGCAGCATGATAAAACTCCTGTCTCCGTCGATCGATAGTACTGTTCCACTTAACGAATTTTGAGACATAAACTGTTTCACAATAGGTAGCGATCCATTCAATAATATTTCAGTTCTATCAATTACCCCTAGCAATTTTATAATTCCATTTGATTCTGCATATGAAATAAGTGAAGTGTCTAGATCCATGTCGTATTTAGTTTACTACAAGGTCTAGATTTTTGTATAGATAAAGCTTAACATAAGTCGCATATCTTCATTTTGTGAACCATCCCTCTTGACTTGATTGCCAGTTTTAAGCAGAATAAGATCTAGTTTACATTGCTAAGATTCAGGCCAGTTGTTTGGACATCCTTTACACGTACCTCTAAAGCCTTTGTATATTGGTTCCCAATATATTATCGCATCACGAGCTTTATCATAAATACACACTAGAGTTTTTTCAAATCTATCTAGATCTAGATCATAATCGGAGCTACTTTTCATGTTCATCATATCTGTAGTACTGGTATGATTTATTAATTGTCTTCAACAGTTAAAGAAAATGTCAAACAGTTAGACTTTGAAGGGACTATATGAGTTACCCAATGTAGTACAACAAATCATAATCATCACCAGACAGGCATTTTGTCGAACAGTTAAATCGTACTTTGAATCTTTAGAGGAATCACTTTTAAGATCGTGAGCTGGTAAATTGTATATGTCTAGAGATATGACAGAAGAAACAGAATGGGATTCATTGATATCAGAGAAAAAGCTTATTGCAGCTGACTTTTGGGCGCCTTGGTGTCCGTATTGTATGAGATTAAAACCCATATTCGAATCGACCTCAAGCAAATACCCTGATATCGTATTCGTCAAGGTTAATGTTGATGAACAGGAGGGGCTGGCGTCAAGATACGGTATCCAAGGTATACCCGTAATAAAGTTCTTCTGTGAAGGCCAAGAAGTAGGTGAGATTGTTGGATATGTACCTCAAAAGGAATTAGAGAAAAAGATTAGTGAAATAAGTAGTGAAGCTCCTATCTGCTTGGCAAATACCTCCAAAGGCAAGACCAGTCAATGATATAGTGCCTGAAGATCTTTTCTGTACAAGAAATGATAGTTTGTAACCTATTTTTTCACTTTAGTCAGCCCTAGAAAATATTTAGTTTTTGAGATAACTATCTCATGTTTGTGGCTATCTCAGAAGTTAAATGGGACCCTCTAGGATTAGCAACCATTTTTATGAATTCTAGAGCAGGAAGACTGGAAAGAGTATCATTGTAATTATCTAGATGCTTTATGCAGATAATTAATGATAATTCTGTTTCATCCCATTTTAGTAGACAGTTACAAGGCAATGATACCTCTGGCATTTAGTGCGACCGCTTAGTAAATACCTTATTGTTTACAATGAAATACATCAGATGCATCCACCACAATATTAGTATATTCCCCTCCGTTCTCATCTGCAAGTATCTTGAACTTCCCTCTGCCCATATGTTTGATCTTTGCCTTCATCTCTATTTCATTAATAGACAACGTACACCATGCCGATGAATCGTTTTCTAATTTGTATGCTTCTTTACTATTGGTATTTCCTAAATATTGCATATCTATATGATAACATTAGGGTTAGTTATAGCATTTGTGTTAAAACCTTCAAGAATCAATTTAACAGTTAAAGAGTAGCAGAGGTATGATATCAGCCCATAGCAAATAATCCTGGAAAGCTCCAGGAGTTTGAAGAAAGATTTTTTATTGTCCAATTTCCAATGTGAAGAGGAAGTAAACAAACATGAAGATTAGGTGTGCTGATTGCAATTGTTTTCCAGATGATTGTAAGATTAGCAGTGCTGCAACAAAATGCACAAACTGTACTAAGGATGTATGTTGTTGCTGGAAATATTATAGAATTTAGAATTTAGGAATAATAAGTGAAGTGTCTAGATCCATGTCGTATTTAGTTTACTACAAGGTCTAGATTATTGTATGGATAAAGCTTAACATAAGTAGAATACCTTCATTCTGTGAACTATCCCTCTGCTCTTGGACTTACTATAGGGCAAAAGAACATGTTAAACTCATTGATGAAGACTACCAGTAAGAAGAGTATCGTAGGTTGTTAGCTTTACTACGAAAAAGTGAGGGAAGAACCTATCTTGATATAGCAAAGGAGCATGGAGTTAGCAGCAGATCAGTACAAAGATGGATTGCTGCCTACCTCAAGAAGGGAATTGATGGTTTAAGAAACAAAAAATCGGGTGGAGCAAAATCGAGGATAACAGATGAACATAAAGAGGGATCATTCTTTCTGCCTTATTTAATGACCCTCATACCTTTGGTTATCTTAGAAATACATGGAGTCTAAGATCACTTGCACGATGTCTTACAGACGAGCTTGGCATTCCAATCAGCTTCAAACATCTACAAAGAATAACTAAGCAAATGGGTATTAGATGCAAAAGAGCAAAACTTGAACTATTACATGGACCTGATTATGAAGAGGGGAAAAAGAGAGTAGATAACTACAAGCAAATAGCATCAGCTCTGAAAAAAAGCAGTGATGTTAGTATTTGAAGATGAAACTACGATAACGCAGAAACCTTGTATACGCAAATCCATGAGCTTTGAAGGGGAGCAGCTGAAAATAGAACATAATGGAAGTAGAAACAGGTTCTCTGCGTACATATCCATGCTATGGCCAGATCAGAAGTTGCTGTATGATTTTTATGATGAAATGAACTCTATAAACACAATAGACCATCTAGAGAATCTCAGGAAATATGTCATGAATAACACTAGATGGAAAAGACTGATACTTATCTGGGATCATGCTTCATTCCACGTAAGTAAAATGACAAATGACTATATTAAAACACAGAAACATTGGTTTACCATAATCTATCTTCCAAAGAAGACTCCATATCTAAATCCGAATGAAAGAAGGGTAAACCAGCAGATAAAGTCATGTGTATGTGCAAACAAGTTTTATGGACATATGGAAGACCAGAAAAACGCAGTATCAGAATTCTTAGATAATGGATTTGGAACATGGAATGACGACATATGTTACGACACTTGACTTAGAACTTTGTTAGCTAAGTTAACTTCGGGTCCCAGGGTTGGAATAGAATAGTATGTTAAGAGACATGTCTCTCGTAGAAACAAATTTGGTGTGCAAAAAAGATAAACATAGTGGACAGATTCCATATGAAATAAATACACATCTTCACAATTATGGAGTAGAAATGTGGAATGTAAAGACAGATGAGATGTGTGATATTTGTAATTCTCACATAGATGAAAAAGGCTATTGTAGATGTGGAGTAGGTTCTGTAGGTTAGGCTACTACTGCTCTAGAGTTAACCCCAAGTCCCTCCGCATATGAAATTTTCTAGATCGTAGTCTCGACTTTGAGTTCACGTTGTGAATCATTCTCATCTAAATATAGTAAATTATTCGTTTTGTATGATTCGATTATATTTTCAGATTGTTTAAAGTCAGCTACTGTACTTTTTGCATATATTTCGGAGGTAGATTGTAATTGTTTATCATTTTGATGACTGTAGCAATATTCTCTTGAGATGTGATCAGAAATTAGCAGACGAGTCGGGTACGAAGGTCTCGACAGACTTACGTGGTCTAATATTTAGAGCTATTGTTCAATATAGTTTCATCTCATATGATCTGTGTCAAATTAGGTTGTTTTGTTCGTAATGCTTTACCGGATGGGATTTGTCCGCCCGGGCTGTCAGGCATTTGTCCTCCCGTACCTAAGCAGGAATTACAAGTAAGACAGGTTCAAAGGGATTCAGTCCGAGTTCCTCTTAATGAGGCAGAAATAATTCATGCAAATTGTGCTGCAGATGAGGTTTTGACAGGAGGTGGATGGTCAACAGGTCAAGGGGCAGGTTTCAGTCTTGGCCTTGAGGTATTATTCAGTCGAGCAAATCCTGCCGATCCTACTCATGAATGGCAGGTATAGGTGGCTAATACTTGTGGTGGTGTTAGTCCGGAAGTGTTCCCATACGCACAATGCGTAATTGTTATTGTTGTTGGAATATCTGTGATAGGTCCCTCCCTAAAATTCGCAGGGAGGGGTTCTTGAGGTGTTGACATCGGTTTTAGATATTCTTTGAGATCTTTATTTTTTAGTTCGTTTATGGTTTACGAGAAATGAAAACCACTCCCACATATTCAGATATTGTAAATGTCTTAACTTCCATTGAAGTGGGTCATCGTCATACTCTATACTGACTGCCCGATTCTCCGTTTCATAGAAGTTTTTTAGAATCTCATGGGTCATTTTAATCTCTTCTAATTTTCTACCTCTGACAAAAGTTACAATGAATGCTGTAACATCTCCATAACATCTTTTAGAAATAAAAGAATCTGGTAAGCTAAATATCTTTCGTTCTCTTTGTCTTCTGTGTTTTTTTCGTCTCTGTCTGTTCTATTTTATCGGACACAATGCTATATTGGGCATGTCTTTCGGTCTTTGTCATATTTTCAGATACTATACTGTAACATCCACCCTGTGCCAGATTACTCTGCGGGTTTTTAGTTGATTTTCTAGCCACTATCTTTGGATTAATGATTGACTCCAATCTTATAAAGTGTATCTATCGATAGATGGGGGGGCTATTGTATGAGCCGAAGTTAACAGATATTTGATGAGCCGTTAGGTTAACAGAACCTGAAATCACAATACTTTTATGTTTTAGAAGACCTATATCCGATCAAGTTGATCAAACATGGCTCCTTTTCATCATATATACATCCGACCCTTGAAAGGATTTGGCTCAGGCATTCTACTACTGCTGCTTCACCCTCGCGGTTTACTACTAGTACGATTCTTCTCTCCTTCTCATTTATCTTTGTAATTCTTGTTACTACGTCCAGTTTCTTTATCTTACTACCAAATACACAGCAGCAGGCGTACGCGCATCACATATTAGATGAGATAGATGTCGAGAGCAGACCTATGAGGCTCTGCATATGTGGAGAGGGTATGCTCTTCGTATCCAATCTGGGAAGCCCAGTAGTTTCAATTATCAACACAACAGATGATAGCCTTACAAGTCAACTTCCTATAGCCCAGGGCCAAGGTGGGGTCATGGATGTGATTGCCGTGCCAAAGGAGGATATCCCTCGCAAGCTCTATGTAGCTCCATTTGAGGGTGGTGTAGTAGAAGTATATGACGCAATCGCAAAAAGGTTGATAAAGAATATTACGCTTCCTAACGCGGAAAGAACCTTTCCATCTCAGCTTGCGGACAGAGTCATGCAGTCTGTAACTTTGCTAACAGGTGGATGGTCAATGGACTACGATCCCAACAACCGCATGTTATATGTAGCAAACTATAATGGAAATGAAATCGTAATTATCGATACCCTAACAGATACTGTAGTAGGTACAATACCCGTACCTGCGCATCCAATTACAGTAAAAGTAGATCCCAGTATTAATACACTACTGGTTGCAAGTCTGGCAGGCAACAAACTTACATTCATATCTACAGAGTCGAACGAAATAACAAAGACTCTAAGTACCGGTAATGCTCCATGGGGATATTGATACAACAAGACATCTAGCATATGTCACAAATCGAGGAAGCTACTTTGTTACAGTCGTAGATACTAAAGACCAAAACATAGTCACGAGAATCCCAATAGGAGCGTCAGCTCAAGCCATTACAGTAGATGAGGTAGAGAACATGATATACACGTCCTACATGGATCAAGACAAAATACTCAAGATAGATGGTCGTACCAATACTATTTTGACTGTAATTGACATGATGGGAATAATACCACAGGATCTCGTGGTCGATTCAACAAAGACTCACAAAGTATATGCATCTACGAAATTTGAGGACAAGATATTTGTAATTGGACCGAAGTCACTCTCATTCGAATTGCCAGTAATAACAACCGACGCACCTACAACAGTACTCGGATTCATTCAAGGCCATGGGCAGGATGTTGAGGCGTCAGAGCCGTTTCTCAACCTATCAAATAACAGCATAACGATGAACCTGCAGACTGTAGATGGGGGTCAATTAACTTTGGCAATTCCAAGAGAGATTCTTGATGCAAAGCAACCCAATGGCACGGATTTTGATTACATAGTACATGTAGATGGAAGTCCTGTAGAACATCAAGAGATAACAACAGATGTAGAAGATATTAATGTAGAAATCCCATCAGCAATTCAGCAGAGCAGACAAATCAGCTTCTTGGTACCTCCAGGTTCTACTTCCCTAGAGATTATTGGAACAGAAGCGCTATGATTTAACGATATGAGGATAGAAAAACTGGCGTTTCCAGCAAACCATTATCTACAGGTGTAAATAGATTATCTTATATGAGTACACCTATAGAAAACCAGGACAGGCCTTGTGATTGTAACGATGAGCATCATAGTCATAAAGATAGAGATAGGCATAAGCATGTTGCGGATGAATGTATACATCAAGACGGTTCCAAACACAAAATACATAGCCGATAGAATATGAATCAGAAACTTGATTTTACTGATCCCTTTTCAAGGGATTTTACTGATCCCTTTTCAAGATCGACATAGTATACGACTATGACCGGAATCTTATAGCTAATATTTACTGTCGTAGATCTGAGATGGGTTATTTGATTCAATTTTTGTCGTGTACTATACCGAAACTTGTACTGAGATAGCGAAGATACCAGGTCAGGAAGAAAGCAGGCTATTACAACGATCTGGGTCAATCACTTCCCAGTTCGATAGCTAGTAGGGAGTCCTGTACATGTTTCGCCTCTTATTATAATGATTGGTATGAAATTATAAGGTCGTAACGTGTATATGGTAATATCATGATTTTTGAAATGAACCTCAGATCTTTAATACCAAACTCGATTCTATCCACATCTACACTTTTTGTGATATTTTTAGGTTTTACTATCATCACCACAACTAGTAACTTAGTTGTTGTTACTGATGTACCAAGTATCATGCAAACAGTCTATGCTCACATATCAAAAGGATATGGTAACATCACAGTTGAATACGGATGGAGTAAAGAACTACCACTTCAGAATGAAATTAATAACATAATAATTGGAGTAGCCGAAGATTCTGAAGAGAATTCTGTACCAATAAGAAATGCACTAACTGATATGAATATCCAGACTAATATGGGGGTATGACAAAAGGGCTACAATTTGTACCCTCTGATAAAGAAGTAGGACTCTTTGAGGCTGAGATTTTTCCAACTAGAATAGGATCGTATAGCTTAGTATTAGATGGTATGATTCAAGAACAGCCTATTAGTGACGAGGTTTCAATCGAAGACGTTGAAAGTAAACAAAGGATTTCCTTTCCACAATCCGCTGGTGACAGTTCGGTCGGAAGTGGTAGCGGAGCTTTCAACATCAATTTCGCAGGCCAATTGTCCAATATCATAGGCCAGATTACTGAGGATGTGGATAACGTGAAACAAGATATCAATACCTTGGCGAACGGTAATGCAGACTTAGATAGAGGCATAGAAAATGTTATGGGCACTTTTGACGCATTCTATATGATAGCCGTAACTGCGATCGGTGCGGCAGCAGGGATCATTATAGGTAGTGCAGCACTTGTACTGACGCGTTAGTTCTATGCTATCCATTACATTCACATCTAACATGTCGACATTCATAGTTTAGTAGAATGTAAGTGTCTTCTGTCTATTCATGGCATTATGGAAACGCGATTTTTTATCAATGATCATCCAGAATGCTCCTCTAGTATTGATTTTTCATTTTTCATAAAACACATACTGAAAGTATGGGTGGACTATCATGCTTAGCAATGCTAGATGATGATATACTGATTCTGTGAAATGTTCTTATTGTGATTGGAAATGGGTAGTAGTAATAGTAATAATAATGGTATAGGTTCATCTGTTATTACCAATGAACCAAAGAGTTACCGTAGCTTCACTGAAGGTAAGTTGGTGGCATTAGGGGTCATCGGTACAATAACCGCCTTTGTAGTAGCCTTAGCTTTCATTGGTGGTGGTGGTGTACGGCACGTTCCAATTACATTCAATGAAATAATATCTGCTACGGTTGCATTCCGTGATATTGATGGAGAAACAAAAATAGTTGGAATCACTGGGAATACGCAAGTAAACCCCTCTCTGGTATCAAGGACTGGTTCTGACATGGCATACGTTCTTACGGTGATTAATCAGGATGATGAATTGCATATGTTGTACATCGATGGTTTGAATCTGCATACCAAGATACTAAGATCAGGAGAAAGTGATACCATTACGGTATACCCAAAAGGAGAAGGTTTGTATAATTACTATGACAGACTAGCTGTAGACCTGAAAGTGCACTAGTCTTTTCGTTGGTTTTAGTATATTTGTTCTGTACGTGATCTGTACCCCATACCAGCTGGGCAGCCTTAAGCCTAAGCTAAGCACGCCGATATACACTGTGGCTAAGATAGACGAACAAGAATGTTTCCCTGTCTCGCTTTTACCGAAACAGGATCAAGGTTGTTGTGGAGATACTTACGAATTACTTGACAGAAGTAGGATTATCAGAACCCTTTCGATGCAGGCTTTCGTTGACATCGCCGAGGCAAGCGAATTTGAAACCTCGTCTAATAAAGATATTGCAAACGACGGCCAAACAGATGCAGCTAGAAGGTTAGAGAATTAGACAGCTCATTTAATCTTCCTCATCCGGTTTATGGACCCAGTCTAGCACTTCGAAATAGTATAACTCTTATGGGGACGATTATAACGCATTAAACCTGCTTCAGCGTACAGATCATGGAGATTCTAATGTCAATACCACGCGGCGTTAATTTGGAAAGCAGGCAGTATCAGACATCAGCCTAATAATGACAGAAATAATGATCAAATAGATTGATAAGGCTGGATGCGATACTCTAATCTAGAGTCATTATTTTTTTGTGTATACAACATTTATCAATCCGACCTCGTTCAGTTCTTATGTTTTGCCAAAATCCCATGCAGAAAAGAACTTGGGAGTGATCTCCAGCACTGTCTCAATTCCATTCCTTGTATTCTCAACCAGCATTTTGGCTAAAGGATGATCGAGTGTGCCCAGATATTTCAAATTTATTCTTTCTACTATTGAGATGATTTTATCAGGATCTACTAATATGATTACCTCACCTTTACCTTTGACGCCTTTGTACGGAAAATTCTCATCATCAATGGAAAAGTAGATTTTTGATTTCCTGCGAATATTCTGAGCTTTCTTTGATGCTTTAGGGGTCATAACGAAGAGCTTCTTTTTGTCTTTATCATAGTCAAACCATACTGGTTGAATGTTAGGATCACCAGTTTCATCAGTACTAGCCAACTGCAAATTCAGCTTGCTTTCAAGGAACCTCTCAACTTCATTCTCGGTCATCGATTGGGCGTTACCGATAGCTCCAATAATTTTCATCATCATACATCATGACGTAAGTTTATGATATAAATATTAGGAAGCCTACAGTCTAGGCCTTTGACTGCCTCGGTCAAGTGAGTAGGTTGGTTGCATATTGTAAACAACAATACTGTATCGTATTACTCAGGCACCACTCCATAGAAATTATACTAAGTTTTTTCAAGCAAAGCAGTCCAGTCGAAGAAATAGAAGCAAGCAATAAAGGAATAATTCAATCTGCGTGTAAGCTAGTATTTCACTGCGTAAGGAAAGCTTAGAATGCGGATATAACGTTCTCATAAGATTGTAGACACCTGTTGAACATTTCTTTGTGGAACAGCAGTCCATTTTCGCAGTTCCTCGGATTTGTTTCACTATGCGTATGCGTTAAATTATGACAATGTCCGTCTTACATTTTTCTTTGGAAATTACGTAATGCTCATGACATTAATGCCAGGGGACGTAGTCCATGCTCTATACTCCTTTGTGCCTCTCGTTAAACCTACTCTACATTCGTTATTGGTCAGTTGATCTGAAAGTGGATTATCTAAGTTTGATAACTTGGTGCACACATCATTCCATGATAATTTATTCATAATTCTGGCTATCACCCCTTGCACTTGATCGTAATACAGTTCTGGCATAGACATATTATTTCCAATTATTCCAGTATCGTTGGTCATATAAGAAATTAAATACCTTGTATCTAATAATATCTTTTTACTACTTGTTGGCATTTGGCTAAAGTATGAGGTCAAGCAGGTTAAACAATGAGTTGTGAATGAAATTTATGAAATTGAAATCAGCAATACTAGTACAGATAGTGGAGCTAGTTTTGGTGATACCATTAACCTGAGCAATAATGCTGGAGATTCTACTGATCCGGATATTGCCTCATCAAGTAACAAGAGTATCTATGTGGTATGGAGGGACGATAGCGCAGGAACTGAACAGATGCTCTTTCAAAGAAGTGCAAATGGTGGTGCTAGTTTTCAAACAGGTTTGTCCGAACACCTAACTTTAAGTAACAATACTATCAAAAACATAGACGCAATTGAACCTCAAGTTGCTTCAGATAGATCCAGTGTTTACGTAGTATGGTCCCAAGGCAATTTTGAGAATACATCTCACTGATGTATTCTTCAGAAGAAGTACAAATGGTGGTGCTAGTTTTGGAGATATCATAAACTTGAGTAACAGCAACAATATTCATTCTAAATTGCCAAGCCTGACGCTGCTAGATCTGAATGTTTAGACGGCATGGTCTGAGGGTCCATTTGACAACGGTGAAGTTTATTACAGACTTACAGACGTCCCAATTCTAGATGGTCTTCCAGGCTTTCCAAGTATCGGTAGTCTAACAGGATTTCAATCTAAGAATACGGTGGAAATATACATCATTGATAGATCATAACTGCTAATTATGCGATAGATCTAATGATCATAAGAATAGAAATAGACGTAAACATGTTGCAGATGGGTCGATGCATGATGACGGTTCTAAACACAAAATACATAGCAGAAGAAAATAGTGGCGTTATGTAATAGAGGAGCATGGTAAGGGATTTGAGGAGTCCACTGGCAATTTTTCTCCTGTTGTAATCATGCCATGATTTGTTTAACGGCATCATCTGA
Organism: Nitrososphaeraceae archaeon; assembly: GCA_049578985.1. GTDB lineage: Archaea > Thermoproteota > Nitrososphaeria > Nitrososphaerales > Nitrososphaeraceae > TH5896. The sequence continues at coordinate 5,237 of JBAUMZ010000097.1, read as the reverse complement.
CAAATGGATACGAGTACCTAATAACGCTACAAACTACCTACGATTATATGTGAAGTCTGAGCTAGGCATGGTATGACGAACAAGTCAAAACCTACGGTTAAGCGCGATACCGTCCTATCTAGAATGTTGTTTACAATGGCAACTCTGATTACCACATCCATTATCCTGAGTGGTCTCTCACCTGTCATTAGTGTAGAAGCTCAAAGCACGGATAATGACGCATCTAATATTTACCAAACTAAATCAATGAGTTTAGGAGGTAATATTAAGAATCTTGTGATCTTGATTCCAAATGAAGCCCATGAATCACAAAACATTGCTGATTCGACTTCCGACCAACGACATATCAACCAACCATATGTTCCATGGCATGCAACAGTGCCAAAAGGTACTGCTATAATATGGTTTAATGGCGATGTCGACCATGACCGTAAAATAACACTAACTAAAGAAGATGCTGTAGCAGATAGCAGTAGTGGTAGTAGTGTTAGCAGTGGTAGTGATAGTGATAATTTGTACTTTGACAGTGGTGTGTTTGCGTACAATACAGCCACACAACCAGTTGTGATGAATGATACAGGATCCTTTTATTATTCTGAATCAGATGTGAATAATGAAGATCCAGGCTTTGTGATGAACGGAACGATAAACGTAGTAGATCAACTTAGTGGATCCACTCTAGGTACTAATCAGAATACGGTTGGGACATTAATGGTTCCAACGGAAGACCTCGCAACCTATACTTCGGATCTAGAAAACAGTGGATTTTCCATCCTAAGTACCCATAACTTTAATGATATCAGAGGTGGAGATCCACAGACGCTAATGGTATGGGCAACATCTTCTGGTTCAAACTCTATCGAAAACATCGTTTCTCAGCTACAAGAGATAACATCTACTCTTCCATATAGTTAATCCTATAACCTTCTTTTTCCGTACGCTTGTTTTTTTTAGCTTCGATAATATTACTATTGATGGTCAATCCTATCCTTAGTCACGGATAAAGCTAAGATGCTAAAAGGTCAAAAAATATGCTCTGAGTGAAGTTAAACATTTGATAAAGAATGCTAAACAGACACTAGAACTGCGTAGAATAGAACTGCGTAGAATAAAAGTACAGGATTTATCAAGTCAAGGCAGAAGTCAATGAGACATGCTAAGCCCAAAGGGCTGCCTATGTATTTTTAACGAAGTTAATCCCCCAAAATGATAATGGTTCAAACAGAGCACATAATAACATGCATGATAACAGGGGTATCACATGCGATGACTGCTGAATCTTCGCTTTAATTACCTCATCGCAGCAGCAGCTGAATTCAGGTACTTCAATTGGAGCTGTCAATGCAGCAATAATAGCTACCAATGCAAGCTATGATGATGACAGTACAATTAAAAATTCGGCTAGAGAACTTGAGAAGTTTTGGCTGGAGCTAGCGGAGGTTCTTTCACCGATTCCATATGAATATTCAACGTTGTGCTCCTATGTAATTCCTTTGCTACATGAGCTGGAAGTTCTCCATCATCTACAACTCTGATGACAAGCAGTAGTCGTACCTTAGCATAAGATTCCTTTCTGTATATCTCTACTAATTTCACTCTTGAGATAGGCAAACAAATCTAAGGACAAGATGCAGCAAATAGCTTTTCCTGTCTACTATATACTACTCATTAGTCAAATTTAGTTAGAGAATATCTGCTAACTGGTTTAGTATGGAGATTAGAAGTAAGGTATAGTCATCTGTTCTTCCGATCTTATCGATAATTCTTGGAATGAATTTAGAACCAAAAACTAACACACATCCAATAAATGCTGCGACTATCGAAATAGATGCGGCTATATGCAGTACAGACAAATCAGTCCCTACTCCATTTCCTATCTGAGATACACTTTGCTCGGCAATAGATTGGATAACTCCTAGTGCCGCAATTGCGACTATATCCTCTACTACAGATATTGCAAGCAGTAGAGTGGTGGACTTGTCTTTAATCATATTCAGTTCTTCCAGTATTCTAACTGTGATGACCGTGCTCGTAATAGACATGGCCAGAGCAAGAAATATCGAATCCAAATAAGAAAATTGCAAAGCTTGAGCAACAAAGAAGGATATAAGAAGTGTACCTAGTGTTTCAGATAACGCAATAATTGTAGCTGTTATGCCGACAGATCTAAGCTTTGCTATGGGAAATTAGATCCCTACCACGAAAAGCAGCATTACTATTCCAAGCTCTGCAAATCTATTTACTGTATACGTTGTGTATAAGGCTAAAAGGTGGTGTATATGGTCCTATTACCATACCTGCAAGAACATAACCGATGCCCATTGGTTGTTTTAACTTGTATGTAATGGCCAGCATCACTGCGGCAACTATCATAATTACCGCAAAATCCTGAATAAAGAATGGAGAAAGGGTACCCTTAGGAGCCCTCGACTGGCGAGCCTTAGACCCGTAGCGGTGTTACAATACCACTTTTCATTAATATAATCAACTAGTCTATACAAACCGACTACGCTTCATTGTAGTATCTTTCGTAATTTCTTAGGAAATACCGGAATCAGAATCAAGTCGTCGTATTTCTATATATTTCGGTCGCACGATTGCACAACAAATTATAAAAAGGATCTAAATCTAAATAGTCCTTTTAATCCCGCTATTCAATAGATTGCCATGGCTACAGGACAGTGCAGATAATGCAGATACCAAAAATCAAATAATCACCAGGGAACAAGTTGGGGAGCAAAATAATGACCTACAAACAGTTTTGTACCACTATATTTATTAAATATAGATTAACATTAACGTAACTATGTGGTATGGCATATGCTGACGCAGATTTAATCACAACTATTCTGGCAGGCATATCTATTGCCATTTCATTTCCTATCGCAGCTGCAATTTCTGTTTATGTTAATTTTTCTGATAGGATCAAATCGAATATAGTTGCCTTTGGAGGCGGCATTTTTTTTTGCTACTATAGCGTTTTCTTTAGTTGAAGAGTCAATACGACAGGGGGATACCATAACTCTTGTAATAGGTTTTGCTTCAGGAGCGATACTGTTTACTCTGGCTAACTATATAGTAAAAGAAAAACATTCAAAGAAGCAGAAGGCCAATTATCAAACTACTTCTGCAGAGGTGATGGTTGTAGGGGAATTATTAGATAGCGTGTCTGAAGGATTATTTATAGGGATTCTCGTGGCATTACAAAATCCTGGACTTGTTTCTGCTGTCTCGGCTATATTCCTGGGTAATTTAGCCACTACAATAGAAGCCGCCAAGAATATGTATCAAGGAGGCATAAATCGATTGAAAATCCTTATAATTTGGACATATGTTTTTCTTGCAGTAGCAGCATCCGCCATCATTGGATATTTAATATCACAGTATATTGCCAAAGAACATACATCTGTAATACTAGGATTTGCTGCAGGTGCATTATTAGCTATGATTGCTGAATCTATCATGCCTGAAGGATATGAAAAAGCACGTTACACTATAGGTTTATCATCAAGTTTTGGCTTTCTCGTAGGTTATGTATTGTTTCATTTATCTTTCTAGACTAGTAGGTTTATTGTGGTAATATATTAGATCAGTAAGACAATCTCGAGAACCATGACTGTTTATGTCCTATCTTAATAATGAGATTTAGACTAACCAACTAAAATTAGACCTATCCAACTAGTCACAAGACTCCAACCCTCCATGATCTGTGATAAGAAAAGCAGAACGAGTATACACGATCCGATATTCACTACTGCAATAATATTTAAACGATAATCACGATTGTTTTGAGACGGTGAGAAATTAGGACTGTTACTACTTTGTAGTTAAGAAAGACTGTAAAATCTTTCTTCACCTTTACTTACTTTATCCTTAGCTCTAGGGAATTCTAAGAACTAACTATCACTTCTGCGCACGCAAGAATTCTAAGGCTTAGAACTTCAAATGTGACATCAGCTGCAGCAGCTGAGATACTAGAAGCATACCATACATACCCAACTAGCACTTATCTGGAAGTAGTACGGCTCTCCCCTCTATCTTTCCAGCCCTAAGGTCCTCGAAAGTTCTGTTCATTTCACCAAACCTTATCTTTTTCACGCTCGTCTGTATTTTTCCCTTCTGTGCCAAAAATAGCACTTCACTGAGCTCTGAAATGCTACCCCAGTTACTGGTTGTCACGTCCAACTCGTTGATGAGGCCAGCTGTAAACTTCAGTGTGCCTCCTGCAAGTCCGACAACAACGAGCTTCGACTGTCTCCCTCCCATAGAGTATGCTTGGGCGAGTGTTACATCTGCTCCTACGAAATCAACTATTCCCTGCGAGCCTTCGTTGTCTGTAATCTCCTTTACTTTCTCTACCGCGTCCTCGGTCTTGCTGTTAACGATTACATCGGCTCCAAGCTGCTTGGCGACTGAGAGTTTCATGTCATCGACGTCAACCGCAACGACGTTTACGGATGGCGTCAAGAGCCTTGCGAATTGTACTCCATATTGAAAGCATACGGGGGCTATATGATTGTTGCACGATTCTTAAGCAGTAGTCTTTATCTCTAATATGGAATCACAGTTATATTCTAATTTTTCATGATACTTTTCTATTGTCACTCGATAACATCCACACAGGGGCCAAAGCCTAGAATTGCAATTCAGTTAAAATAGAACTACTTTTGGGGGAACTATATCATATCCTTCCAATCAGATCCATATTTATAGCCACAGGAATTACATCTAGCCTTGTTCAAATCGAAAGTATTGCTTACATTGCTAGGTACTATTGCAATTATCTGTATATTGTTGCATTGGGGACATTTTGATCTTAAATCCATTCTACAAGGTTAGAACTACATTGCTAATAAATGAAGGGGGTTAAATCATATTAATCATAGATTCTAGAGTTTGCTGCTTCAAGTCTTCAGTTAATAAATCATGAATCAGTTGGGATAATGTCACCCTGCTCTCTATACAGTATTGCACAGCATCTGTTTTAATGTCATTTCTATCGAGGTTAATAGTTGGGCACGTTGTTTGTATCTATGTCGAGTTAAGTGGCTCATTTTTAGTAATTGTAAGTGTGAGATTTAAGAAAAAATAAGGAAACTATTTTGGCAAAGTTATATGATAGATATATGAGTGATTATGGTTAGTAGATGCTTGTGTTGCTGTCTCCTCAAAGTTGGCAACTATACTTTTGATCCCTTATTAGCTGTTGTACGTCCTAACATAGGTGACATTATAGC
>JBAUMZ010000096.1:0-9528 GCA_049578985.1 Nitrososphaeraceae archaeon | reverse complement strand
GGTTCTTAAACATGCGGTTCTTAAACATGCGGTTCTTAAACATGCGGTTCTTAAACATGCGGTTCTTAAACATGCGGTTCTTAAACATGCGGTTCTTAAATCCAAATCGAGTAGTTTAGTAGTTTCCCTCTTAACGATTTCCATGTCTCCATGATTTTTATGCCTCTCCATTCAGAATTGGTTTGATGAGGTTTGAGAATGAAGATACTTTCAGGAAGCTATTGGGGTTGAATAAAGAGTCTATATTTCATAAGAAGTATAATGATGCTATCGAACATATCAAATCCCAGTTTGGTAGGAGATATCCGTTATTGATTGGTGGCAAAGCAGTCAGATCGGTAAAGTTATTCAAACATACTTCCCCCTTGGACACTCGGATTGTTCTAGGATACTTTACGAGGGGGAATTTGAAACATCTCAACTGCGCGATAAGATCGGCATCTAAGATATTTGAGAATTGGAGAAAAATAGACTATCAAAAGCGTTTAAAGATCTTTGCTTCTGCTGCTGAAAGCATTGTAGCCAAAAAATTTGAACTATCGGCGTGGATAACATTTGAAACTGGAAAAAATCGATATGAGGCAATGTCTGATGTCGACGAGGCAATCGATTTCATAAGATATTATTCCATGGTAATGGTAGCAAACAAAGGTTATGTAGTGGATACAAGGAGTGCCCACCCAAACGAAAAGAGTAAAAGTGTGATGAAGCCTTATGGAGTTTGGGGTGTAATCTCACCCTTTAATTTTCCTGCCGCCCTTACAATCGGGATGTGCACTGGAGCTCTAGTTACAGGCAATACGGTGATTTTAAAACCTGCCAGCGATACGCCAATCGTCGGCTACCTCTTTAGTGAAATCATGATGAAGGCTGGATTGCCCGGAGGAGCCCTGAACTTCATAACTGGTACCGGTAGCACCATCGGAAATGCCATGGTTCAAAATAGGATGGTAGCAGGAATTGCTTTTACTGGCTCTAAAGTCGTGGGGGACACGATATTAAAAGAATCCAACAAAATCAATCAATCAAGGATCGTAATTGCGGAATTAGGCGGAAAGAATCCTGTAGTAGTCACAGCAAATGCAAATCTAGATAACGCAGTTGAAGGTGTAATTCAAGGAGCATTCGGGTACTCTGGTCAAAAATGTAGTGCTACATCTCGTGTATATGTTCACAAAGATGTTAAGCAAGATTTTATTGAACGGTTGATCCGGAGGACAAATGAAGTGTCTGTTGGAAATCCAGTCGACTCTAAGACGTTTATGGGTCCTCTTATCAATTTATCGGCTTATTTCAAATATCAGGAATACTCAAAAATAGCCTCTCGATACGGGAAAGTATTGGCTGGTGGAAAGATCAGGATGGATGGTGATTTAAAATATGGTTTTTTCGTTGAACCTATGATTGTTGAAGGGCTTTCAAATGACAATCTCCTAATGAAAGAGGAGCTGTTCGTTCCGATATTATGTATAGGGGAATACGATAAATTTGATGAGGCATTGGAACAGTGTAATAAATCTGAGTACGGCTTGACAGCCGGCATTTATAGTAATAACAAACAAGAGATTGAGCCCTTCCTCCAGGATATTCAGGCAGGAGTAGTATATGTAAATAGAACTTCTGGGGCTACGACCGGAGCGATGGTGGGCTGTCAATCATTTGGTGGTTGGAAGGCTTCGGGGACAACTGGGAAAGGAACAGGTGGCTCATATTATTTGAGCCAGTTTATGAAAGAGCAGAGTCAGACTATAGTTGAGAAAGGAACTGAGCATAGAAAAAAGAAGCACTAATCAAACCTTCCTTGGAATCATGGCGCTAGCATTGTGTGGGATTATAAATAAGATCATGTTTACTTCGATTATAAATCAATGAGAGTTGTTATTGCCTTTTTAATTTGGATGTACGTTGATTTTTGACCTTAAATTGGTTCTGGAATTCATGTCTGTGTCAATCTAATTCACACTCTCCTGTTTATTAGAGGGAATCACTTACTGTTTATTGTGAAATGAATCAGTGGCTACTAAACACGAATTTTACGAAAAGAATGAATGGTGGCTAAACGAGTTGGGTTCTTTAGGCTTAAGAGTTAACAAGACCAATGAACTCAATGACGTAGGCGAAATAAGCAACCTAGCTAATGGGTTGAAAAGACATTACATCGCAGATTATAAGAGAGTCCGATGCCGCACCGATTGACCAATACTTTGTTGCTAATGGATTAGATCGTCTTGCAGTTCCTGCATTTGCCATAGTAAAACGTATTTTCACAAAATTTCATCAACTCTTGTATTTACACATAGTCATACTCACAATATGCGCATGGCCCTCAATTAGATACAATATGACAGCTGCATGTTCAAGACGTTGCAACCCGTTTACTCGATAAACTCGTTTAAGCTGCAAATCTCATTATCAATAATGGAGTCATAGAAATTGAGTAATGCGGAATTGTGAAACATGTAGTGTCATTTGCGTGACCAAACAATCCTGTAATCTTCGCACGTTTCATGAAACGCGATAGAAAACCTTTTAGCTAACCTTGAGAATTTATGCATGAAAAATGAGTGTGGGGGGAGATAGAGTTAAGAAAAGAGCCAGATTTGGTAACTGTTAACGGCCTACAGTTTAAGAAATATCAAATGTCGTGGATACGAGATATGGCAAAAATGTATAACCATGGAAGTGTAAATGAATTCATAATAGATACTGTATTGACCGCTCTTTTAATCAAGTTGGAAAAATTGTCTGGAAATGATTCATGCCGATATACGTACCCTATCCGTGAGAAATTGAAGGAAGAAGGATATCAAAGTAGTTTAGAAAATGTATTCAGGCTCTCTGGGACTCTTGGTAAAGTAGTATTGGATGACTTAGAAGCGTTTTCCTAAGTTTGTCGTGTGGGAAATATTTAGAAACGATTGGTGAATGAAGATATACCACAACATGGTGTGGTATTGTCTGAAAATATTCTAGGATAATCTGTAATATGAAATCAGAAAATGTTGAGGTGCTGACTGCAGTTACGGTACAGTCGCCTATTTGACTCGCAAGTGATAATAATCATTTTTTCATAGTCAAACAATGGTAGTTCTAATCCGTTCTTCTTAGCAAGACTGATAACAGGTACCCAGAGGTACGTGCGTCTTCGGATTTGTGCCTGTCTACATCTGAAACCGCTGCTTAGCCTCTATATCAACTCTTTTCCCAAGGTCATTGAGAGTCAAGGACATCTAACTATAAAGTTTTCTCGAATAATCGCCGTTATTGTTGTACTTGTCATTATTGTTACTGCTATTGTCTGCTACCGTCTGACCCAATTGACACCCTATCTTTCCGGCGGTAATAACAAGGCCGTGGAGACCATTTGACGGATATCGGGTCCTTTCACCATATCATAAAGGATTGACAGAACTGTGTTAGGTGATAAGACTCTGTGTGCTTGATAGAACCCTCCTGTTATCTTACCACAATGATAAACCAATTCAATTGGACCTCAATATTAAACCTTGGAACTGGACAAATATCCCCGTATTCCTCAAACAATACAAAACAGATACTGGAAATGCTCGATCCCTCTAGGGTAACCATACCCGAGAAACATTTACGTGTTTCCCAACGTGTTCCGTATTTGACTTATTTCTTTCTTTCCAAGTCATACCTGCTCTTAAGTACCATTTTTACAACGCAATGATTTCGTACGTAGATGGTTGACGACAGGGGGGATAATGCTGGGATAAACCCTACCTAAATTTAGAGGACGCAGAATTTGACCTTTCAAAATAGGGCTCTCCCATCTGATTGTTGCTGGCTCTCAGCTTGGGTTGCATGCAATGTGACAACGTTGCTTAATCGAACCACAGCTCGCTACTATCATTCAACAGAAAAGTAAGTACTCCTCAGATTCGGATGTTCTGAAACTTCCAATATCTATGTTTGCATACTCGCCTTTGCACTGTATTTTGGGCTACAATCTCTTGCATGATTGTTATTTTTCATTGGTGATTTTTTCGCCAGCTTCCCGTAATAGCTCTCATTATTTTGATATCATGCAGTCTCGCAAACTTCGTGGGAGTCTTCTGCAGTCGCGTTGGTAACAACCCAAAATCGAAACTCTTGGAATATTCTCCTTAATCTGATTTTTCCTATTTTATTCAACTTTCTGAAGTTATTAGTCTGTTATTACTGGCTCAGTAAGTACGGTTCTATTCCTGCATTTATCTCAAGACATATAGCATATGCCTGCAATGAACCGCTGCTTATTCCACCAACGATTGGGAACGGATTGGCCGCTTTAACCTTCCATATATTTCCGAGTGGCCCATTCTCCAGTACAACACCGAGTCCTTCTTTGATATTGTACCCTCCTCCAACAAGGATCCGATCGTCATCACATGCAGCAGTACTCTCAACTATTTCGAACTGTCGAGTTCCAGGTATATCAACGACATTACCTTGGCTTACATCCGTAAAAAGCTTCAATGACGATAGATTGGCATCTCTCCCTGGTTCTCCTTGAGGGCCAACAGGTCCGATAGTACCTTGTATACCTGTATCGCCCTTGTCTCCATTAGGTCCAGGTGGTCCTTGTTCGCCTTGTTGTCCGGCAGGTCCCTGCGGTCCTACTGCCCCCTGTTCACCTTTCGGAGGACCGATAGATCCTGGCTCACCTTGTGATCCAGGTGAACCCATAGGGCCAGCAGGTCCTGGTTTACCCTCAGGTCCTGGTTGACCTATTGGTCCTATCTCACCCTGTTGTCCCTGAGTGCCGTTCATACCTGGCGGTCCAGGTGGTCCAGGTGGTCCTTGTTCGCCTTGTGGTCCAGGAGGGCCCATAGGACCGGGTTCGCCTTGCAGACCTGGGAGTCCTGTTGTGACTTCGGCCGGTGGTTGCGCTTCCTGATCCCTAGGTATCCCCCCCTGTCCGAACGAAATCTCGTTAAAGTACGACATTATGAAGATTACCACACTGAAGGTCGCCAGACTTAACAGTATGTTAGATTTGACTATACTCATAAACCTATTTCTCTTGCGCTACTATTATAGTACCAAGGCCAAAAAAGATAGATTCAGCTTACAGAAATATTTACACTCATATTCTTATCAAGCCCGAACATGTTCTCCCCCACCGACATCCGAAAACTAGAGATCTAGTGTAAAGTCGATCGATTTCCTAAGTTATATTTCCACGACCGTAATGAGCTAGAAATTAGATACAACAGAATGGACCCTTTAGCAATCTGGGAGGAATTGCACTACCTGGCCTACTATCAGAGTGTTGTCCCGATGATACTTACTTAATCTACAACAATTTAGAGAGGCGGTATATCCAATTCAATGGTGAAACTCGCATCCTCTTTAGAGCCCAAGGTATTTAGTCTCTATATAGGTAACAAAGTAATCCGGGTTATAGCCTTCATTTAGGGTATTATTAAGAAGCACTTTTGGGGCATAAACAGATCCATGCTGGTGTATTTTTAATCTTAACCATTTCCTAATAGGCTCGAAATTACCCTTCTTGATGTCTTCCTCGTAACCCTCTAGATCTTTGCGCATCTTTGAAGCAATGATCGCTGAAACCAAGTTTCCCAAAGTGTAGGTTGGGAAATAGCCAAAGAGGCCACTGCTCCAATGTGTATCTTGAAGCACTCCCTGTGAATCCTTAGTTGGTCTCACTCCAAGCAGCTGCTCCATTCTATCGTTCCAGAATTCAGGGATCTCAGAGACGCTGAGCTCATCTCCAAATATTTTTTTCTCTATCTCATATCTTAACGCTATATGTAAATTGTAAGTAACTTCATCGGCGTCAACTCGTATATAATCAGCCTTGATATTATTGAAATAAAGGTACAATTCGTCATCTGTTGCTTGGTTTGCGAACCTTACTCGCTTTCTAATCAAGGGAGCTATCAATTGAACAAAAGGCAGGCTTCTTCCCACAATATTCTCCCAAAACCTTGACTGAGATTCATGGAGCCCAAGCGAAGATCCGCCTTCAAGAGGAGTGACAGACAATGACTGATCGCATTGCAGATTATACAAGGCATGACCAGCTTCATGAATGGTACTAGATATCGACTTTTTGAAATCAGTACCTTCATACCGAGTAGTTATTCTGACGTCGTTGAGGCCCATAGTCTCAGTGAAAGGGTGAGTAGAGACATCCATTCTGAAACGTTTCATGTCGTATTGCAGGAAAGTCAAAATATCATGATTGAGCTCATCCACTTTTTGGATATCATACCTAGATTTTCCAAGTTCGCTCTCTTCGCAGTACGGGCTGTTTGAATCTACCAGTTTTTTCAGAATCTTCTGAATGCGCGGAGTCAATGCACCGAATACTTTATCCAAGTCATCTACTGTGAGCTCTTCTTCGAAAGTATCCAAAAGCGCATCATATGGATGCTTTTCATAACCTATCTTCTCGGCAATTTGCTTCTTTATATCTATCATTTTCTTCAAGTGGGGTTCATACATCCTGAAAATAGATTTTGCTCTCGCATCCCTCCATGCCATGTTTCCCCTTATTCTTTCCAGAGATTCTGCTTCAGTCAACTCTTTGGGTATCTTGATCTGCTTGGCTATTTCCCTGTCGAGTACTCGTACAATGCCCTTCTCTAAGTCGCTAAGGCTCCCCAGTTTCTTTGCTGACTCAACAAGACCAATAAAATCTTTGTTTAGTAGAAGATCCTTGTGCAGCATGTGAAGTTGAGAATCGGCCACTCCTCTTTCTTCGGTGCCTTCCCTCGGCATATAAGTCTCAAAGTCCCAACCCATTAAAGAGATGGCATGTTTTAGCGACCACATTGGTTTGTAAGCATCAAGAATCTGATTCATGACAGGGTTCTCGCATCTCATTTTGTCATACCTTTCATGAACTCAATAGCATCGGTCAATTAATCATTGCTAGCGATGATTGCATCTTTTAAAAATCAAGGTAATTGCATTGAAGTGAAAAGTGAAAATCATATAGTTCAAAGTCCAGGGTCTGCCTTTTTTAAACTGCATTATATAGGGTCGATGCCTGTGCAAACGCAGCGAACATCCTGAAATGAGTCGCGGTTATGACCACGATTGATCAGTAAAACGCCATTTTAAAAGACCTTGTTCACCGCCTGTACTGGGTCATTTACTCTCGCAATAATTTTGAGGTTATCAGGCAAATTGTATATGATGATGTCTTCTGGTCAAGGAACCTAGCTCAGATAGGTCTGATTCCTTGAATCTGTAATGCTCTATCTATCAAAGTCTTTACTCCTGAACTCTTGAATTGTTTCGGATATTTTGCCAATCCAATTCTATGATTGTATCTCACCTTCTTCCATGGAACTTGTCGATGGCTTGTTGCCTGCCATTGCCATGCGAGTCCAACTCTGTTGCTGGTCACTTCGCTATCGCAATGATGAGACACAATAGCAATAGAATCCGCCGGAGAAAGGACATAGTCGTATTCGTTCCCCCCGATTTCTAGGTACTTTCTGATTCAGAAATATGTGCTCCATATCTAGGTACTAGCTGGCAAACAGCTTTGATGTGTCTATATCCATTTGTTGAAATGCCAAAGAATAATCTGGTGGCACCTTGAGAAAGTTGTCTTTACCCAGACTCATTTCCTTTCACTTTAGGAGGCCTTTGATCACATCATCGTAAAAGTCGTCTTCGTGTCTTAACTGTATTGATATTTCTCTTGTCTCAAATTTAATATCAATCATTGTCAATCCTTTAGTTGCCATGAACCGGTACGATGACACAATTAATACAATACTGCGTAAGCCCTGCTAAACGTAACTAAACACTGCTTTATCCTAAGAATACAAGTATGACGGCAGCGCCTCTTACAATAGTCTCTATGGTCAGATCTATTAACAGTCTAGATTACTAAAAAGCTTTAGGATTTGTGAATATTCCAAGGTCATGTGTTGCCTTTTCCAGGAGTAAACAAAAAAAATCATAGTAGGAGATCAAAAGACACTATCAAAAAGTAACTTCTTATCAAGATCAATAGATACCGTGGTTAGAAAGGATGGGTTTTTCATATGGAGAAATTAAGGTTCATGATTTTTGCTTTTTTAAAACGATAGATTTACCTTAGGAAGATATGGAGAAAAGAAAAAAGATATAGAGCCATCTTTGGAAGAAGGAAGATATAGAGAGAGAAGGGAAGATATAGAGAGAAGGGAAGATATAGAGATATTAGACCTGACCAACATCCGATCACTGGTATAATATTGGCTATATTTTTACTCTGTTAGTAGACTAACTCCAGATAGCAGACATAGTGATTGGCCAATTGACTTAAATCTACCATTAGAACCAGTCAAATTCACAATTTTGGAACTATGCGCTACATTGTAGCGCACCACACTTAGCAATACATTCCTATACCACGTGATTAAGCCCTCTAAATCCTAGGCTAGAGACTTGAATGAGAAAAGATTACTACTCGATGGCGTGAGTATTGTGGGTCTAGTGCTATAAGATGATCAAAATAAAATTTCTAAACTCAATCTTGTAACTATATTTGACGTTAATCCTAAAATCGTCATTCTTCTCTCTGAGTATATACTATCCACGCTTAATCAAACTCGAGTTTTTCTTTCGTGTAATTCATTAAACGATCCGCTAACTTCCATAAATCTTATTTATGCTCGGGGCCTAGCGAGCACTAACACAATTTAGACCTGTCTATAAATTTGCTTGCCGACCCCCCCCATTTTACGTGAAATTAATCTAAGGTGTCAACATCATATCAATACTAATGCTCACTTATGTAATGCTACTCATCCATAATGTAAGCACAGTGTATAAAATGAGATATTAGGATTAACGTCCTTTTTGTTTATGAAAATAGTATTAAGAATGTTAAATTTCATCTCGTGGATTCATCGATTGTATGGTCTATCTGGAATATATGATATAGACATAGCGCATGGCTGTTCTTGCACGCACACACATCAAGAATAACCATATTTCAAGTTCAAAAGGTGGCACTTCTAAGGTGGCATTTTTGAGAGAGGGAAGATATAGAGCCATTATTGGAAGAAGGAAGATATAGAGCCATTCATGCTACTGTCAAAAATACCAAGAAAAACCTCAGGATTTTTTATTTTATATTCTTGAATGTAAGTATTTCTACTATGGGCAAAATGAACGTCGTAATTAGCGACGAGACCGAAAGGAGGTTTAGAGACGCAGTTGCTCGCCACTTAGGAGTTAGAAAAGGAAACATCAGCAAAGCATTACAAGAAGCAATCGATTTATGGATAGAGTCAGCCTATGACCGTACTCCTCTAGGACATTCTCTTCCTGATCGTGGGAATCTGTGTCAATGGATGACCCCTCTATAATCTATGACCGTACGAGTCGATAGGCATTCGTTAACGTATGTTCGTTCTCCGACAGTTTATAGACTGAGACGATCAAACTCTCCTATAATCATCTTGGCTCCAGAAGGCATTAAATCAATGGATTGTTTCATTAACGGTTCCATTCTTTCATCCTTTTCCATTCTTGCCTTTACCTCACTCATAT
>JBAUMZ010000095.1:0-41863 GCA_049578985.1 Nitrososphaeraceae archaeon | reverse complement strand
TAAATAATGCAGGGGTTGTATTTGACAAGAAGTTAGTGGATACTTCAGAAGATGAATGGGATCAAACGATAGATACTAACCTAAAGGGAGCCTATCTTTTTACAAAGGCTGTTCTTCCTCACATGATTAAAAATAGATCAGGTGTCATAGTAAACGTGAATTCCGGGGCCGGTAAGGCCGGTTTCATCGATCTATCATCTTATTGTGCAAGCAAGTTTGGACTTGTAGGTCTGGCTGAAAGTCTGGCATTAGAAGTTGTGCCATATGACATCAGGGTACTTACAATATTTCTTGGACAGGTAGCCACAAAAATGTGGCAGGATTATGATTACGATTATTATGAAAAAAATAAGAACAAAATGCTCAGTCCTCAAAAGGTAGCAGCAAAAATTATTGAAATGATATTTGACACTAAACATTACAGGAATGGAGACTCACTGGAATTGTATTATCCCTAGATACTGTCATCAAGCGACACAATACGAAACTGTCTGTGAACTGTTCTAATCGTTTGAATGTATTTTGACAGATGCATTTATGACAGAAACTGTCAGCCCATGATGACTCTTCTCTTTGTTTAATATAATCTGGCCTGGGCGTGAGTTAGATTCCAGTAGGTAGCTTCATTGCCTGTATAAGAGAGGGCCCATGCCAGTTCTAGGTTACTTTGATGCTGTTGTATCGAATTTCGCTATATGTCACCTTAAACATGAACGTGAGCGTGAACTCTGAATAAATATATTAATCAGGGAAATTCTGTAATTTAGAACATGTCGCAATGTGCTGATTTATTCTTTTTTAGGTGAAATGGAGAGACACTTCAGATTCAAAGTCCTTTTGGTGGCCGCCTGGAAATGCACAACAACGCCTATAAACCAGACGACCAACCAAAATTATGGAAAGGCCTCAGGAAGAGTCCTTCAGTCGTACTCTAATTATGACTCTCTTAAAGCGATTGTGTCCTCACTGTACTGCTTTGCATGCTTCCATGCGGTTTGCCTAGGCGCTGTCTAGTGAACTGTTCCCTTTAGCTTCTGTATGTCATGCTGTACGCGCGCCTTGGACATTCGCGTTTCAGAGGAAAGTTGTGGTTTTTCTGAAGTGCGCTTCTGTTTCAGTCTTACTAATTCCTTTGAGTGAGGATTTAGGACTTATCATTGAATGTATGCTTTCATAGGGCTTATTTGAAGAAATTATAGGTGTAGTAACATACATCATCACGTACCTTTTACCCGCAAGTGTAAAAGGAAAATGGTACATTTGATTCGCAGCAAAAACGTAGTCAAAGATTCATAGATTGGAGGTGTGTTTGGAACCGAAAACCACTACCGTCGCTTAGATCTGCTGTATTCACAACGGCTATCCGCCTCGGTTTTTGCTGAAATTATTCTAATATGCGCTATTGCCTGTGCATATAGGTTATTTTTTAATTCTGTAAAGGTTTCTGTGGGATACGACGATAAGCTTGTTGTCACGTACACGATTAATCTGAACATCAATTGACAAAATCCCATACCTCCCAGTATTCTCTTCTCTCTTATCAGAAATAATTATTGAACTTGAAAATATATTTACATCCAAAACAGACTTCACTTGGAAGAAATCTCTATGCCCGATTTAGAACTGACCTTTTTTTGGGGCAAGCTGATAGGCGTTATTATTCATCAGAGGAGTTTAGTGTATTTGGGGTAGTAAAATGATCACACTACACAGAGATTACTGGAAGAGTTAGAGGCCTAAGAGGTATGGTGCCAAGCCTAGGAATAGCTGTTATTAATGTTCACCCTGCCAGACAGGAACAAATCCCAACAGACCAAGATGGTGTAATGCCATCTGCTAAATAGCAGAACTGTAAATCATGGAATGTTCACCTAGCCTAGAACTGACATATGATTAAAAAATGAATATTCCGTGAAGTACGAATCTTATATGCGCTAGTCATGCATGGCTAAGAGTCTGCTTCTTCATGGTTATAACCCCCAGGACAAAAAATCCGCCTCCTATCGCCAGAATCAAGAAATCTGCCGGTAGAATTAGAGCCCAGACTTGATTTACTGAACTGGCATATATGAATAGAATGGCAAGAAAGATCAGCGCTATTCCAGTTATCATTTCGCCATTTATTGTTTCCATAAGCCTGTAAAATCTATTCAGTCTACATGTATATAAAGCTCCGAAATATCACATAACATATTAACTGGAATCATTTATCAGAGGCATTATGCCCTTGCTAAATTAATGGCATGACTGGGACTTGAACTCAATAAGACAAGAATGTTCTTTTTTTGTATGTGCTCTGCATTGCAAAGAATACCAACTCTTCATATGCGTCAATACCTGACTTGATCACATTTGAGCATTGAGATCGTACCAATATCTAGCTGCATGACAGCAAATGTTATCACTGTTACTTCTGACCAAACCATAAGAGAGGTATGTAAAATCATGTGTGAACATAAAATCGGAAGCGTGATGATTCTAAGGGATTCCACCTTAGAAAAAGATAATAGTACAGAAAACAGCAGCCCAGTTGGAATTGCAACAGAAAGGGATGTTGTCACTCATATTGGATTAAAAACACAACAGTCATCGCTTGAGACGCCCGTATTTGAAATAATGAGTCATCCTCTTGTTACAATTCAGCCCAATGGCTCGTTAAAAGATGGAATAGAGACTATGCAATTAAGGAATATCCGTAGGCTCCCAGTGATCGATAAAGAGAATGGTAATGAGAAGATGGTTGGAATAGTCACAGAGAAAGATATCATTAGAGCAATTATGAAAGCGCTACCTTCATCCCAAACTGCTGGCGAAGGCATGATAAGTGATCAACTGCAATTCGGATATCGATTTATGTATGAGCGATTTATCAATGAGGATCACTTTTCGAATGACACACATCCTGGTATGGGATAAATATAAAAAATTTGTTAGGTGCAACTCTTGCAACTTGAGTAAAAATATAGATTTGGATCTCGAAATTAGCAGCTGGTTATAAGGTACTCACTGTAAGTTCACTGGATCTGTCTGCTTCGATTTTACCAATTGATTAATGTGTTTATGCCGTGTCAATAGCAATGACACTAGCATTTTACAATTTATGCAAACTATTTCCACTTTTAGCATGCCGTCTTCTATGCTTACGTCTGATATGATCCTGAGTTTCTTGACGTGTTCTGAATTTAAATTTGCAGATGCGACAAATAAGCCGTCTTGCTCTTAAATTCTTAGTATAATCGCTCTTTGGAGTTCCATTGATATCCAGGTATTCGCCCGCATAAACCAGTTCTTCATCTTTTCGTGACTTATCGCCAGCAACAGCTTTGACACGTGTTACCATAGCATTGAATAACTTCCAGTTATCCGTAATATGTAACCCATTATGAGCTGAGCTATATAGCCGTAGGAGAATCACATAAATCGCACACATGTCATTATCTTGTGAAAACCAAAAGTTAGGAGAATTAATCTTTGAAAGTAAAGGGAAATCATCGGTCAACGTATAGTATCCTTCGAAAACGAAAACCCCAAACTGTGGTGTCACGGCTACAGGCTCAGCAACAGTATGGACATATTGGACTATCCAAAGACCAGATGGAACCTTTTACGGTGAAGGGCAAGGCTTAATAATCACATAAGGTGGTGGTGAGTTCATAACGGCCACAGGTCGCGGGGAAGGTAGAACTACAAGATATCCAGGTACCTTGTTCTTTAGTGCGTCTTTAGGTAATAAACTCGCCACACTATTGGCTATTCATTCAAGTCTTGGGAATGGAAATAAGATAACTTACTGATATACAGATATTGTATTGAGATCAGCATAACCCTTATTTTGATATTATATCCGTTCATTTATGATGATTTCCGATGATAATGCCAGTCAAGAAGATCGTGTTCTACGTAGTATAGAGAATTTATTACAGACATCCCTGGAAAACCTTGAATATGAAAGGGATAAGTTTAAGACCCTAACTGATGAGTCCGCAAATGTTTTGCAGAATATTAGGAATACCTTGTTTTCCTTTTTGACATTGGGTTTTTCAATAATTTTGGGATTGCCTTTCATACTGAGTGAAGAGTATGATATTGAACCACTATGGCTCATAGGGATTCTATTCCTATTGGTTTTAGTGGGGTCAATCATCTATGTAATTACCAATATTTATGGCAACAAGTTACTAGGAGTATTAACTGAGATCGATAGAACATATTACGATGGTGTTGTGACTCTAAGTCTTATGAAGGTATTTCTCGCGTCAAGAGTGGCAAAAGTTAAACAAAATCTAACATTGGAGGAATTCGAGAGTCTTTATGTTTATCTTGAGTTACTTGTAGGAGGTATATATTGTAGTCTGGATGACAAGTACATTCGATCGATTAGTAAGATACCCACTGATAGGCTAAGGAAGAGTCTCCAATCATCTTCGCCGCTGGATTCTGCATTTGTCAATGAGTTGTGCAATGCTCGAAGGAAAGATATTGAATCAAGAAATTTTCCTTCCATAAGTAGCATTCTTCATTTGAGTACAAATTTTCCTGAAATAGTGGAGAGATTATTTATTAGGCGCTTCTATAGCAAATGTGATGCGGTTTATGCTGCACAATCAAAATCTTCGTTGTAATCTTAATCTTTGAGTATCTTCTAAGCATTTCCGTAACATTTCCAAAATACGTTGATTGCAATCCTACTATTATAGTTAGTCAATCTTAATACTATTGTAGTTAGTTATGTGAGTATGTAACTGCAAGAAAATTTCAGAACATGGGCAAGGAATTGATCCTCAAAGCGTCATTGTATAATATGTTTGCTAACAACATATAGCTAGAGAATTTGATTATCCAAGAAGGATTAAACCGATTTATGCAACAGAGCTTAATTTTGGATTAAATATTGGACTCGACTCTCTCGTATCATTTTAAATAGAACCCGGCTCATGTAGAAAATTTGTTTACTCTTGAACTATTCCAAGCACAGTCTTACATCGCTTATAAGAAACTAAATAGCAGGTAGCGTTGGGAAGTTTTAATTCTTCTGGATCACCCAAATCTCCATCCTGTTTCTCATAGTTTGCATATTCAACACAAACCTGACCCTCCTTTCCGAGACCATCTGGGGAATCGTAAGTTGGCATCGTTGAAATGGTGTCATTTGTGTGAACTGATTCAAAGCTGAAGTGGGAGGAGCTACTTTTGTAGACATTGATTGAATTCTTGTTTAATACTGCGTCTGTTTAGTTTCATATTCTGCTTCCATTAAAGATTTCTTGCCAGGCATTTCTAGTAAATGTTTTTGTATTAATAGAATAGCGCGGTCGATTGCTTCTTTATCGGTAAATTCGAAATTAATTCTACCTTGACGTGTTTCGAAATCTTTATGCGCCTGTAATGCTGCAAATTAAAGTGGTAGCAGTTGCTACTCATAGAAAGTCATTATGATCTAGTGAGCTTAACATCCGATATCCTCGCATTAGTACTAATTCATATATTTTTATAATAGTAACTATATTTCTAATAGAAAATAAATGATATATAAGTGGGGGTCCGAATTTGCTTAACGCAGATAAACATTACTCACACTAAGCTGCCAAATGAACACCAAATATATGTTCATAGTAGCAGCAATAGCAGTAATGCTAATGGGTGCAACAGCATTCGCAACAGAGAGCGCATTTGCAGGCGGCAAGAACTATGAGAAGAGTCAAGCAATTTCACAGGCTAATGCATGTGGAAATGGTAAACTACCACTGGATGTCTTCTGTCAAAACATTGACTCACAAGTTCAAGGCGACGAAAACGCAGTAGCATTAGATGGCACTCAACAAGCACAAGATAACGGATTCGACGGCGGACACGGCGGCGGACACGGCCCACGCAACTGAGTACCATAGACACAAGGTTGACAAGGTCGACATTACCTACCATTTTTTTATTTTCTGATTCTCGATATCCTCCACAGATTATTACTTCTGATTCTTATTGATCGTCTCTTCACATCCAGCATTTGCATGGAACCAAAATATAGTACAGACAAATCAATGCGGGTTGGTTCCCATTCGATATATAATGCTCTAATTCAAAATCTCAAATTCAGGGCGATGAGAATAGTGCCACAGTTGCAGTAAATGCCGAACAAGAAGAAAGAGATGAACACTCAGAGGTCAGTGAAAGCTTTGATCCATTTCCGTATGAACAGTAGAAGTGGTGGGACAACTGATGTGCCGTGATAACAGTTCGAATTCAAATAAATCGCCCATGCCATTACTGGTGCGAGGATTAACAAACTCTGCAAAGTATTGATTAAATTTGCTCTGCATCCCAAAAACCTAATCCTGCATTAGATTACTAGCAGCAGTTGATGTCGATTTGTATATGTCTACGTCAGCTCAAACCTATATACCGCTTCCGCAGGGACATTTAACAGAACTTCACTTCCATTAAATCCTTGCACAAATGACTTAGGTATCTTGAACACATGTCTTCCTGTCATCAAAAAAAGATGATCCTTCTCGATTGAGATAATATTTCCCATATCGTCATTGTCACTAGAACGCACTCCTTTTAGTACCAGCCTATCCCAATTTTGGATTACTTCTGGCATATACCACTATGGCCATTATTGATTATATAAAATGATCTATCAGGCAATCCACTTCAGAATATCTCCTATTACCTTGCTGTGATCCGCATCTACCTCTGTCGTAACCAATAGTAAGTGATTTTGTTCCAAAGGAAAAGTTATCCTTTTGATTTTCTCATATTCTGTCATTGCATATTTCCCTTTACCGACCTTTGATGAGAGGGAGTTCCTTAAGGCCCATCTAGCCATGGCCTGCAAATTTGATCTTTTAGTTTCATCTGGAGATAGAAGATTTGTTACCCCTTCGCGTTGTCCACCATATTTTATCGCACCTGATTCATCACACACGCCAGCAAACCTTATTTTAGGATCCAGGCCAAGGATGTCCTTGCATAATCTATCAAATTCCATAATCGTAAGATAATTAACGAATGAATCCAATAAATGTCTTTTTAAATAATTATGTAGTATCATCTTCTTCTCTTCATTACCAGTACGCCGTTAGCCTGGACCTGTCAGACATCCATGTCATCCCCCACACGAGATAGTGTTTGCACTTCCACTCAGAGAGACCGCAATCTTGGTTGTAGCAACAAAATTTTTATCAAAATGTTATGGCTACCGTCTTGGTTGAGTGCGCTGTGGATTATAGTAAACCGCATGGTGACAATAAAGACAAACAAGGTGATGAAATAGCAGAGTCTCATCCAAAACTAGTTGAGCAGCTTCTTAATAGCTTTAGTAGAATAGCAATAACTGTTGATGTACGTGATCCGTTAATACGAGACCAAAGCACTACAAATGATCTAGATTTGTTCGATAAGACAGGAAATCAATGGAAGTCCGGTATGATACTCAAATGGATATTAAGGGAAATTAATTCCTACAGCTGTACCAAGATATTAGCAATATGTGACCTCTATCATATTCAAATGGCTTGAATTTTGTATTTGAAGAGGCTTATAGAGGAGGGAGTATGTGCGGTATATCTGTCAAGACTAAGACAAGAATTTTATGGTCTTGTACCTGATATCGATTTATTTCAGCAGAGAATGATAAAAGAGGCTGTCCATGAATTAGGACACGCATTTAAGGAAGTTGTATAATGTGTTTTACTATCTTTTTGCATGATACGGATTTCAAAGACCATTATTTTTGTAACGGTCTACTTGCCTGAATTTATTATCATGATACTGGTTCAACATACATGAGTCAGAAAAATAGTTACTGAAACAGTTAGGTTTGTTCACTCAGTTTGTTACTTCCACTCCCAGAGTTTTATACTGTCATCCAACGTTTCAAGGTCTATTTCAACTTCAAAAACTACTACTGAATTATTGAGAAATTCAAGCTTTCCTTTAGATGTACCAAAGAATAAAGAACCTGCATATCTAAGTTTGGTAGGTCCTGTAAGGTGACCAATTCCACCACCAGTATGGGTTGTTGTCTCGCTTCCGTCTTTTGTCATTATTATTCCTTCGCCTTGTCCATGATGTGTTCCGTCTGAACCCAGAGTAGTACAGTATGTTAGCAATTCTGTAACTTCCACTCCTTTGAGGTTGCCTCCCCTGGTTACATTGATCTCTAGAGTCGGATCATTTATTACATCTAGTACCCTTCTACCTGTAATTTTGCCCTTTAGTTTTCCTATATGTTCTCCTAACATATCTTTCAAGTACGCTGGGACATGTGCTGTGTTTATATGATTCTTGCAACATTATCCGATATGCTATCTGATCTAATGCCATAATGAACTTATAGTCAATTCGTTACAATCACTCTGCCTCAAAGCGGGAAAGTGAACACATGGTAAGATAGGTAGGGCCAGCAGACGTTGTCCTCTAAAGATCGCATTCGTTTTTCAAGGTCGTTCTTGTTTTAATTCTGAGTGGGTGAGAAAATAACAAATATCTGGCTTCCTTTTATGCCTCTTTCAGAGATTGGATTTGGTAACCTCTTCCTCATATTGGTATCCCCATACATCGTATTGGTATCCACATGATTGTACATCTCTTATCGGGTGTTTTGTCCTCCTACACTACATACACGATTAATTTCAATTAATACCGAAAGAGGCTTCAGTAAATGATGGAAACTAAACCTAGTAACTAGTGTGGGAAATGAATCGCTTTGGCACCTGTGTCCCACTTTATGTTGTGCAGCTAAACCATTAGAACCAAAAACGAAACAACTCATTCAAGGAGCAATAGGAAGGAAGCAAACCTACCTCACTTAGTTAGTCCGAATGTTGGGACAATGAAGTACCTAGGAATACTGCCTATCCATAATCGCTCGCTAATTATCCTTGTTGACAATGATTTTTATAATACCAGATACTCAATCAGAGAGAGCAATTGCATGTCAATTATTGATCCTGAACGGTATAAAGCGGGTCAACGTCAAGGTTGGGATTGCGTAGCTAGCGGTTGGCAGAAGTGGTGGAAGACAACTGAAACCGCGAGTGAGAAGATTAGCAAGCGATTGGTAGAACTTGCTGCGATAAAGCAGGGTTCTAGGGTTCTTGATATAGCTACGGGTATAGGAGAACCATCCATAACCGCGGCATATCAAGTAGGGAATAGCGGCCATGTAATAGCTATAGATTTATCCTCACAGATGTTGTCCGTCGCAAAACAGAGAGCTATCTCTTTAGATTTACAAGATGTGATAGAATTCAAAGAAGGTGATACAGAAACAATTGATTTACCAGCCTTGTCATTTGATGCAGCACTTTGTAGGTTTGGACTTATGTTTCTGCCCAATCTTAAAGCGGGTTTATCCAATATCTATAAGTCATTAGTAGATGGTGGACGCTTTGCAGCGGCTGTATGGGCTTCATCTGACAAAGTTCCTTTTATTTCCTTGCCGCTTAATACTTTATTGAAGGAAACAAACAGCCCACCGCCTCCAGCAGGTACTCCTGGACCATTTAGTCTATCTGATGAAAAATTACTTAAAGAATCTTTTATCAAGTCCGGATTTGAAGACGTTACTATTGAAAGACTGGATATGGTTTTTAACTTTGATTCAGCTGAAGGATTTACAAATTTTGTGTATGAAACAGCAGCTCCAATCCAGTTGGCCTTATCGAATCAATCACAAGAAAGAAGAAAAGAGATTTTGCGAGCAGTAGCTGAAGCAGCAAGTAAATACGCTGATAAAAGTTCAGGTTCTGTCAGCCTTAGTAATGAAGCTATATGTATTATCGGTAGGAGGTAGGGGTTTCATTCTCTCAATTATGATTGATAGCTGGCTGGAAGAGTTGGAGTTAGTTTAACGACCTAACCTTTTTTATAGTATGTCTTCGGAAGAGGCGGCCGCAGTAAAAAAGTACTGTGGATAGGGAGTCTGACAGACACGTCAGGTGGGATAAGCCACCATGTTTAATCAGTAGCCTGGTCATCCTACCTATAATTTTATACTAAAGGATAACCAAGTTTATGTCCGTCATGAAGTCCTACACCAGATACGATAATAAAGAATCTGAAACATGTTGGGCAATAAATAAAATCGGTACGGATTGGACCAGTTAACTATGATGTAATGACAGTTACATTGACAACCATGAGAACCAGCGCATTGGCTATGCCTGTTTGCCAAACATGCTAACGACAACTGCACATTTCTCACTTATTCATCTACACAATGTTCGTATGTTTTGAAAATTAGGAATCACCACAAAGTAAGATTTACTTTGTTTACTTACTATCCCGGAGATAAGAGCATAAATACTACTCGTCGGAGTATCTCACTTGATGACTTACAACGCTACCTGCTTACAACGCTCCGAGTAGTATCTGTCTTGGCTATTACAATAATATCTTCAAAGAACGCTAATGCACCACCACCCTGTTCAATCTGGATGATGTTGCTCCTATAGGTGATGTAGATGTAGCAAAAGCAGCAGAAGCAGGATATGCTATGATGGCGAATCAGACTACTGATGGAAATATGACTAAAGTAGAGTTCCTCGGTATTCAGAACGCACAGTCTGCATAGTGAATGGTGGCCCAACACTATGACATTAGAATTTGATTTAAGTCGTGACGTTTTCATCTTTTCTCTGACAGATTTTGAATCTCAATAGAAACAGCCATCGGGGAGATAACCCTAATCCCATTACGAGGAAAAATAGTATTACATTGTAGAAGGTTTATACGACAAATGCTTAAGAAGTCCAGATCTATCAAACTCTATAGTTTGAATTTATAGGACATCCTTACAGCATCTGCTGGTCACGCCACTGCATATGGTCTTTATATTTGGCTCTTATTCGCCCAGCATTCTAGTCTAGTGGATTGGTGACGTTAGTTTGAATGTTAGTCCCCACTAGCACATTGCCATGCGCTAAAGATACGTTACTATAACGTTGCACGATCTGACATTTTACTATACGAGTCTGTGTTTTGTAAAAATACTAATTCACCCTACCCATTTGGGAGTATATTTTGTTTACGTGTTCTCCTGTTTCGCACTCATCGTCAGGGTCGTCTATCGTTACTAGTATACTATACACATGATCGACAGACGTCAGATTCAGGTTTCTGCCAAGATATTCTGCTGTATGGTCGTGAAAACTAGGCTTTCCGCGTCCTGATTCTGTATCTAAGCATTCATTTAATTTAATATCGTCTGTCAGGAGGTGATCAGCTCCATAATAGCAACAGGGATCGGGATCGGCACCTGATATACTAATCATGAAATTACCCTTATCAGTTTTGAAAATGTATGCCCAGTATCCTTCATCACCTACAGAATAATCATATGAGGCTCCAGCCTTTCCCTGTACAGTAAGGGAGGGAGTACTACTATTTTTCAACTTAAAGTCCGTGATTATATAGTCGTCTGTATGTAACTCTTGTGCGTAAGCAAAGGGAAAAGGGATCATCCAAACACCAAGAAATCCAGCCATTATAATTAACGATATCCACGCTTGAGGTAAAGATCGCACGAGTTAGTAGAGCCGAAAATATATATAAAATTTATGGTAGCTGTTACAAGTCGCAAAAAAATACAATGATGACAAGATATTCTGAGATAGGGCTCATGACAACAGGAGTTTCAACTTATTGGTCGGAGAGATGAGGTTTTCGAAAGCTAGGATATAATGGGAGGAATCAGCTGATAGATGTTAGGAGAAGGTCGATTACAGAGATAGTGTTCTCTTCAATCTGGAAATGTACAGACCACAATCTGGCTTTTTCAATTCGACGTTGGTTGAGCTTCTTTTTATTTACGACATACCTACGACATACCTGCAGGTACATACTAGCCACAGCAGGGGATGAATCCGGTGTCAATTCTTCTAGAGAACAATATTTATGATTCACCTTCAGGTGATTATAGGGCATTTGCCGATGATTATTTCATATTTTTAGATCCCTTACCTGCTGGCAATCATGACGTGAATCTTAAAATGAGCGTCCTATTGAAACTACCACAAACACTGTGGTGGTATACCACCCCAAATAAGTATGGTAGTAGATGCTAAATCAGCAAGAGGCAGGCTGAAGTGCGAAAATCGATAAGGTAGCATCACACATTTCTTTTCTCCTTCGCACTGACAAGCGCCAAACAACGAATAGACAGATCATACATGACTATTCCTGCACATATCTAAGAAATTAGGCATTATGATCCTCTCCCTGTCGTAAGTTATATCTGTCGTAAACTGCGGCGGATACTCTTCCATCCACCCTTCTTCTTGTTCAGTTAACAAAGACCAATATTGTGTATTAGTAATAACCGTAGCGAATACATCTCATTTTGGAATGAATTTTGAGCATGTATTCATTTAATCGGTCGGGATGTAATGCAAAACTGGTTTAATATAATAATATTGGAAAAAATGGCACACACTTGCGAGATCGATCATAACAGCCTAAAAACGTATCAACTTCGCCAGCAGGAAGGGAGTTCAAATGGATAAAGAGGGAAAAATCAGCCATCTACCCACAGCCCTAAATCACGGGTTCCCCTGTATGGCCAGTTTTTATATCTGCTGCTACAGGAACATCTAACACAAATATTTTTCCTCCTTGCGGGTCATTGCCTAACCTTTCTCTGAGCTTTGATATTATTTGTTCAACTTGATAGTCTTTGATAACAGCCTCCACTTTAGTTCTTGAAATGTATTCTGGTTTCTCCCTTGCCGGATGAGTGGCTTCAACAACGGGGTCCGCCTTTACCCTTCCACTTCCCTCTATTCTGTAGTAACTCATTCCTCCTACATTTAGGCTCATTAATTCTTCATGTACGTCACGCTCCCTGCCGTTTGGTACTATTACTTCGAGTTTCTTCATACCATGTTTAAAAACCGCGTTTGATTTAAGTTTTTTATTATGAGATGAGCTCAAACATCTACCGGCATTCATGTAAATCGGGTATTAGGCCTGTGTCTCGCTCATATTCATTCTGCTTGATTGAACCAATGATTGCGATGAGATTCTTCATTTGCGACTGCATGGTGTTGAACCTTCCTTCTAGCGAATTGAACTTCGTTGTTTTCCTGTTTTTTTATTTCTTCATACCCATTGACGGTGAATAGATAGCTACGTTTTGAGGTTTGGCAATACGTTAAGGCGTTTTCAAAGATTCACGAGGAGATCTGTTCACTATGACCTGAAACCACTGGAGAGAGAATAAATATTCGTAGGATCTTCTTTCTAAAAAATGATTAAACCAAAAATATTCGGTGTAATGCTGCTGTTGACAGTGACCGCATTAATCTCATCTTCTTCTTTTCATTACCAATACGTAACGGGTCAAAATATTTACCCTGAGGAACAGGAGGTATTTATTGTGCAAAATACATCAATGTCTGAGCCTGCACCAGTCAGACATCCAGGCCAACCTCTACACGAGATAGTGTTTGCTCTTCCACTCAGAGATGACGGAAAGATCTGGTCAGGAAAAGTAACTTTTACTGCTAGTAAACCTGTAGAGGTAGAAATACTTCATCCGTACAATCCACAACAAAACATAGACGGAGAGCATGGAGAACCATATCACGCAGTATTACCTGGAAATAGATCGGTAGCAATTTCTCACTTCCGGGATCTAGTAGAAGTGCCGCTAGTAGTAAATGGAACTAGCATTAGTTCTGGTACATTAGATTTTGTTGGTAGCGCTTTATTATTCCATAAAACTACTGGAGAACCGTTTACGGTAACTTATTCCGTAGATGCAGTTGCTAAAAATGCAACCATGACCACAAGCAAACAATAACTACCGAGAGACAAGCTATCACAATAAATTACAAAATTTTTTCTATGGGAGTAATCAAGATGATGATTGATTAGATTACACTGCGTCGTCAGTGTAGTCACGTCAGGTGACAACATTAGTGGTCCTATTAGTCATCACCGTTGCATTTCCTGCGAGTGCTATGTCAGAATCTTCAAGTGTTGACGAGATAGATTCAAGGGTTCGCCCGAAAGAGGGTACAATTATGGAAGTCAGCTTTACATCTGAAGTGAGAGGCATAGGTAGATTTCCAAGCTGAAAGAACCTAGGCTCGGGCAGTACGATCCAATACCCTCATTAAAGGTGATGCTAGTTACCTCGGTACGCTAGCTACAACTGAAGGAGGGGACTAAATCATGTGGTAGGGGCATGAAAAGAGCAAGATGGAAGGCGGTAAGATGAAAGGGTCAGTAATAGTAACTGTGATAGTAATCATCTGGGCTCATCAGGAAGCTGAGAAATTCAAGGATGAGCTAGAACGGCTTGGCAGGGAGAAAGCGGCCGATGATCTGCGGCTATAGATTTTGCAGAAGATAAATGAAATTTAGTTTGAAGCCTTATTTATTTAATACCACGAAAAAGTTAACTACCTCAATTAAGATTATTGGATATGAAAAACCTCGGTGTTATTGTTGTTGTTGTTGTAGCGGTAACAATTTCTTTTGGCATAACCACTAATGTGTTTGGACAAGGACAACAAAATGTAACAAAAATAATCATGGATCAAACGAGCAACATTCCTCAATGTAGTCTAGTTGAACAAGCGCGAGGCCTAGGCTTAGATACCAGTTTATTTAGCAATGTGACTGAATTCAATGCATGTATTCAAGTCATATATGAAAGTCCAGATAGGGTTGTTCTAACTGGCGATCTTATCACGTCAGCAGGCGAATACAATTCTGGAATATGGAAAGCAATAGATGGGCTGGAAACTGCTGCCTGGTCAGTCGAAAATGTTCTCATTACGGGAGAGGGCAGTAAGGCTAATCCGCATTCATATGTTATAACAATGACAAAATGAAAGCACTAAAAAAATGCCAGAAAGGTGGGGCTGTTTCTGCCAACCAAAACCTTACCATGCGTGCAAGTTGAAGACGTACTATCATCATCATCATCATCATCTGTTGCTGTTACCGCATGCTCTGCGTGGACTTGGACAAACGCATTGAAACCGCTAGATCACAAAAATATTGCTACCATAGTGAATAACTATATATCACACAATGAGATGCTAGTTCCATGAATTCTAAGAAGATGAGTATACCTATTATGGCGATACTGGGAATTCTACTCTCAGCCAGCTTTTTCACAAGTACAGCGATATACGCACAGACTGACGCAACTACTAATACTACCTCTGTTGGTGAAAACGAGCTTTTTCAACGGGGAATAGCAACTTCTGTTCCAATAGAGGGAGCATACAATGAGCACGCTACGATCATTCTGCCACCCAGGGAAGATGGCGCCCTGTACGAGGGTACATTGACTTTTGCGGCCAGTAGGCCTGTAGAAATAGTTCTTGGCCACAGAATGTCGATTGATAATTCAACATATTCACAGATCGATCCTAAGGTTTTTGGCAGTTTACGCATATTCGATACCACTGGAGCTCCTGATATACCAAAGATAATATCTGCACCATCATTTATTCTTCCAGACTATGGAAGCTCAACACCTCATTTCTCAGCCAGTATCCCATTTGTAGCCAGCGCAGTGGTATTAGGATCTCTGAAAGAGCCGTTCATAACTGCTTATGAGGTATCTGCACAAATAGCCCAGCCTGAAACTGTAATAAATATTGAAAGTGCAAATGTTAATGCTACAGGTACAAATTCTACTGATTCGACTGGTCCATGAGCTATAGAGCGTCTAAATATTTGTACGATCTTCTTTCAATAGAATGATTAACCCAAAAATAACTGGCATGATGTTGATAGTAGCAGCTTCGTCTATCGGATTGGTTACAATTGGTTTTCAGAGTACCATGGCATCAATTATGTTGGCAGACCTAGAAGAAGCAGTAGAAGCAGGAAATGCTACAACAATTATGAGCAACCAGACCGCAGATGGAAATATGACTGGAGCAGAATCCCAATCTGGTTCAATATCAGAAGTCATCTCGCATGCAGAAGGTGAAGGGACGACTCCCAGTGATACCTGTAGCCATGCGGAATGTTGATAGCCAGCATATTTCATAATTTTCTATCTTCTGTTGGCAATGATTAGCCCTGAAATATTTGGGCTACACCTATCGCAGCGGAATGGCCATGTATGCCTGTAGAAGAGGCAGTGCGAGCGGACAATGCTACGATGATGCTGACTACTACTAATAATCCAGTCAATCCAGACAGCGTAGCACATTTGACTAGGTAGGTAACTGGACCGCGGGTCAAGACAGTTTTTCAGCAGATGCACTAACGCTGCTCTAGTGGTAGAAAATGCACATACTGGTCATCTAGATACTGCAATAGTTGAATTATCCGATCCTGTCTGTTATACCGATACGTTAACATACGGTATCACAACAGAGAACGCAACATCCATCGATCTACCAGGTACCAGTTAAGTTGTTAACTGGTGGAGTTATGGAAAACTATGGTATCGTGTCAATTAATAATGGTAGCTAGTTTCATCAAGCTGATAAGTCCAAATATTCAAACTTTTAGTAGTATTCGTAATACATAATCCAACTAGCTCTTATAGTAGGAACTGTTTAGCAATAGTAAAGTTTCTATGGAAGATCAGTTTAAATATTAAAATCTTGAACTTCCAAAGTATCGAAGTCTGTCCACATATTAAATCCAGTAACCACAAAAACCTGAAAGTGAAGATGTGGTACATATGTAAACCCAGTCATTCCAACTCTAGCTATTTGTTCACCTGCTCTGACATTTTGACCAACTTTCACTTTTGAGCTGTTATAGCTGAGATGATCGTATCGTGAGTATTCTCCATTTGAATGCATAACTACAATAAAGTTTGTATGATTCCAATAGACTGGGTTTGGCCCTCCAATATTAGAGCTATCTTTAACAAATGTTACTATTCCATCGAATGCAGCAAGAACAGATGCATCTTTTTCAACTATCAGATCAATTGCATTTCTGAGACTTCCAAAGTGAGCTGGAGATGAAGTTCTGTCGATACGATGTAACTGGTCTCTCGGTACAGGTAGTCTGTATTTATTGATGGCATTTTTACTCATCATGGTTTTATTTCCTGCTTTTAGATGTACTATGATTCTATCTACCACACACCTTTTAAATTTTTGTAGCTGCTGCAGGTCACGCTAATATGGTCAGCTATGCGATAAGCAAAAGAGGGAGCAGATATATGCGATTATCTGACTGCCCAGCGCTCAAGAGAGCGCTCTGAGCTAACGTCCTTATCATCGTTATTACTTGACATGTAAACAGATACATTAGATCCAACCAGCGCGAGACACACAGCAACAAAAACTGTGACTCTTAAATTCGAGCATCTGGCTAAAATTCTCCAATTTAAGTTGTCTTAATTGGTATAAGTACAGTAATTCAAAGAATATTGGTCATAGCTGGACTGATACTATTCCGGGAAGCTACTTCAAATACCTATAAGTGATTATAAAAAATATATAATGAGGAGAACTCTTATGTCCTGTCTATTCGGGGGAAAGCTGACAGACATTGAAGATAAATGTTCATATCCAACTAGACCTCTGATATTGTCATGAATACGACGACTCAGACTGGTATGATCGCTGCCAGTCTAGCAATATTGGTTTACATAGCAGTTGTAATTACTGGTAGTAGTCTTATGCCAGGACAGGATGTACAAGACGAACAATCGATTATTTCCCAACAAGCAAGAACTGATTCTGTGCTATATGACCAAATATCGTCTGGCCTAGGCTATGTGCACAATGCTACAACTGAAACAGCATCTTTGGCAGTGCCTCTAAACGGAATAAATCTAAGTCAAAATCAATTCATGATATTATATGACTCCACACCATATGCCAGCAAGGGACATATTGCAATGGTTCTGCCATGTGACGCTGCTGATCCTAGTTCTCCTCTGTTTCAGGTACTGGTGGGGAGGGCACCGGACATTACACCTACTACTCTGGGATATATTGAGCCAGTATCTGATCCACCAGATATGTGTGTATATCATGCGCAATTCGGTTTTGGCGATCCTGTTACTGATGTAATCTTAAAATATATAGCTAATGGAACCACTAATCTAAAAGGACCGCATAGTGTAGCTATAACGACACATGAATCATACATACCTGAGGAGCCTTCATTCGAACAACTTCAGCATGAACAATCCAACACAACACAAGTAATAATGAGCCGCTAGACCCAAGTACCTTTACCTTTGAAGCTGCACAACACAACACAGCAATAGGTCTGGAAGCTTAAGATACATTGCATTGTGACCAACGCAACTGACACAAATGATCTGCTCTACCGGGACCAAAGCAGACGTAATGAATATTTGCTGCGACGATAGATCTAAGAGAAAAAAACCATCACATCGGCATTGCATGGGTACTAAGGTGGTGATAGAATTAAATAGAACTAAAAAATGGTAGTCCTCACCTCTTGAGAGTTTAAGTTAGAACATATTTGTTTTTTGAGTTTTTAATATGTCGGAATTCGATACACGGAAAGATGTAAATATTCTCCATTTATAGCACCTCCCATGACGATAGTCACGGACGACCAATTTAATCAATTTATTGACGATAGTAGATGGCTCCACAAAAATTACAATGAACTAATACAAGAATTTAACTTAGAATATGTTGCAATTAAAAATCATGAGGTAATAGCACATAGCAAAGAGATGAACGATTTTGAACGTGACTTAAAGCAACTCAATACAGACCGTTTAGATGTCGTAGTTGAATATATAAGAGACAAGAGGAACGAAGTGTAGCAGTTTTGTACGTTGAATGCTATAAATGTTTTAATGACCAGAGATACTATGTACCTGCATTTGTAATTTCCAAACAGCCAGAATCAGTTTTTAAGATTAATTTTTTGGTGGACACTGGTGCATCAAATACACTACTTAGCTGGAATGATGTACCGTACGTGACACTCAAGACAAATCTACGTGAAGGCAGAATATTTACCGGAATGGGCGGGAGTGTTAAAGCATTCATTTTGTCCGAATGCAGCATGTTGTTGCATGCGGATATCGGTAAATATAACCTATATGTTGGCGAACTTGATCTTTCAAATTATCTCACAGTTGATGGTAGACTATGTCCACCTGTCGCTAGTGTTTTGGGAATTGATGTTCTAAACAAATTTGATATATCATTTTCAGACGATTTAGAAAGGCTTTTTTTAACTCGAAGGGACAGACAATAGTTGTTTGTCTTAGTTATTTCTAATAGAAACGACTGGCTCAGGCTATCGCACACCGCCGGCCATTCTAACTGCCAGTTTACAGTCTGGAACATTTTTCTCTGCCTTTTTTTGAAATGTACCTAATGGCCCCCGATCCCCTGTTGATGGTGATTACCAGATTATCTGCTATGTTAGCATGTTATCGATTGTCATTTTTGGGCGTATTGTACAGTATCTACTACTTCAAATATTGTAACGGTATTCGAATAAACAGATCTTATAATAGCACCATACTAGTTATGTCTAGTAGGCCAAGTCTATCTGTCAAATATCGAGTGTGTCTAGAGAATTTCTTTTTTCCCGGTATAAATAAAAACCTAAGTCGAATATATTGAACCCGCTGCTAATTCTGCCGTAGCAAATCTGTCTTTTACAGAGTTAATCTTAATCTTCACGTTCTTGTATCCAGCTTTTGCATCTTTTACAAAGATTATTAAACCTTCTATTCTTGCTATACCGTCTCCTGCGCTACCGTTATCAGTAATGTCAACCATGTATTCTTTACCTGTTTCTACAGGTTTTGAGTTGCTCGTGCTTTGTCCATAATTCATTAAAAATCGAAGAATTGTAAGCATTATGGTAATATGAACTAATGTATTAGCGTGTTATGGTCTATGTCACTCACTCCCGGATACGATCGGTATAATTCCGTACATAGTACTGATTAAAGCCTGATGCTGTTGACCGTTACTTGATCCTCATTGTAAAAGCAGTGTATTTTGACCATCCAACCAATAGAATTATTCCTGTTAAGGCCTAGATAGTAAGATACGCTGATGTAAAGAGAATGATATAATATGATTTGGGCTGTTATCTACCATCGGATAGCTTAGGCTTTCGCTAAAATCTTTCCTGGTATCCCTGCGTTAAAGTAAGATAAACCGTCAGCTATCTCAAACTTGAAAGGTGCATACTCAATTCCTCGAACTTCTCATATAACCTTTGCAAACTCAGCCACAAAACCGCCATCTTTTCTACTAAAGATTCAATGCTATATTCACCTTTGTTTTAGCATCGCCAGCCCGGATATTACCTTTGAAGCTACCCAGATCAGTAGTAATTCGTATAATCTAGTTGCGAATTTCGAAGTAGATTTGATAGCTGAAATGAAAGGAAGCATTTGTTTCTTGTTGTGCTATTGCATGGCATCAAATTAATCGATTATTGCGGAAAAGTCTACACCTCAAGGTTGGTTGAGGGGAGTTAGTAGTCCCGAACGACCAACAGTTTCATCCTCGCTTATACATACATTCTTATATGTTACGAGATTACAGAAACGTATGGTGAATGAGGCAGCAACAGTTATTTTTGACACTAAATTGACCCAAATAGACACATCTGCTAGAGACGCTGAAGAAAAAAATTTTAGGGAACGCTACACGCTCGAATTAAGAAAGAAAAGGCAATGTGGTCTAAACAATTATTATGGAGTTGACGAATTACTTGAGGAAAGGAAGCAAGTAAACCAGCAACAGATGAAGACTCCCGGTAGAAGGGGTGAAGTAATAAAACACGAAGAAATTTCTAGGGAGATGTCAAGGCGTTTACTGAGTCGAGGATAATTTTATACCTATTTTAGGGGGTTTTCATGTCGCAGCATAACAGGTGCAAATTCGAACCTGTTATGCTAACTGAAGTACTGGGTAAATCTTAACTGCATATCGATCGATACTACCAAATGGTGATACTCATAGTGGTGAAACCACTACTAACCACTTCCGCAGAGAATCGGAAGTTACCTGGTATTACTGCACTGCATTTACAATGTAATTTCAAAGATAGTTATTTCATTATCTATAGTGTAATACGTGTGTCTTCTCTTCAGGTTTCATTTCTCTTTGCCTTCTTACTTTTTTTACAGCTTCTTCTAAATGCCTTATGGTCACAAGTGCTTCTGAGGTATGTTTGAATGCTTCTTCAACAGAAGGGTATCTCTGAATATATTCATGCAAAACTAAGGATAGGGCAGTATTTACAACTGACGATACATCAGCTCCACTGAATCCTTCTGTCATTTCCACTATTTTATTTAGCTCAATATCGTTTTTGATTGGCTTTCCTTCAACATGAATTTGAAGAATTCTTTTTCTTGTAAACTTATCTGGATTTGGTATGTAAATGATTTTGTCAAAGCGACCCGGTCTCAATATGGCAGTGTCGATCATGTCTACTCTATTAGTAGCGGCTAACACAACAACATCATGAATCTCCTGAATACCATCCATCTCTGTGAGCAATTGCGATATCATTTTTTCTGCACCTGTAGGACCACCAAGACCTTCAATCCCGCCACCTCTGATAGGAGCAATAGAATCAATTTCGTCGAAGAATATAACACATGGTGAAGCCTGTCTCGCTTTTCTAAATACATCTCTTATTCCTTTTTCAGACTCTCCTACCCACTTTGACGTGAGCTCAGGCCCCTTTATGCTTATAAAATTTGCCTCTGACTCAGTTGCTACTGCCTTTGCAAGCATAGTCTTGCCCGTTCCTGAAGGGCCGTACAACAATATCCCTTTAGGTGCAGTATGTCCTAATTGTTTGTACAGTTCCGGAAAGTGCATGGGCCATTCGACTGCCTCCTGTAGTTCTCGCTTTACTGTGTCTAATCCACCAATATCGTCCCAATTAACATCAGGCGGCTCAACATAGACTTCTCTCATTGCAGAAGGTGTAATCTCCCTCATTGCATTCTGAAAATCGGCCATAGTAACTACTAACCTATTTAGTAGTTCTGGTGCAAGTTTTTCATCTTCAAGATTGAGTTCAGGTAAAAGTCTTCTCAAACACTTCATAGCTGCCTCTTTACACAAGTATTCAAGATCTGCTCCTACAAATCCATGGGTAACGGCGGCGATCTTTTCTTGATCTATATCAGGATTTAGTGGCATATTTCTCGTATGAATTTGAAGTACTTCTAGTCTGCCACGTTTATCTGGAACTCTGATCTCGATTTCTCTATCAAATCTCCCTGGTCTACGCAGTGCAGGATCTATTGCATTTGGCCTGTTACTTGCTGCTATAACTATTACTTTTCCGCGGCTTTCCAAACCGTCCATAACAGATAGTAGTTGTGAAACCACTCTTCGCTCTACTTCTCCCATTACTTCCTCTCTTTTTGGTGCGATAGAGTCTATTTCATCTATGAATATAATGGAAGGAGCCTTTTCTCGCGCTTCTTTAAATATTTCCCTTAGGCGTGCTTCAGATTCCCCATAGAATTTGCTCATGATTTCTGGTCCTGATATACTGATAAAATGTGAATTGCTTTCATTGGCTACTGCCTTGGCCAATAAGGTCTTGCCTGTCCCCGGTGGTCCATGCAATAGTATACCTTTGGGTGCCTCTATTCCGAGTTTTTCAAATATCTCAGGATGTCTTAACGGGAGCTCTATCATCTCCCTTACTCTTTGTATTTCATCCTTTAACCCACCGATATCCTCATAAGCAATGGCCTTCGCAGTTGCTCCTCCTAGAGTTAGGTCAGAAGTCGCTATAGTGAACTGCGTCTTCTGTCCTACAATTACTGCCTCGCAGGCAGGAGGCGTGAGCCCTATAACCTGGAAGGTAAGTCTTCCACCAAAATATGGAACCATAACGTTATCTCCTTTTATCATGGAAACGCTATCCAGTGAGTCTGCGAGATACCTCTCATCAATAGTTGGCCCTGTCTCGAGCGGAGCAACAATAACCATTTCTGCTAAAGTGGCTCTTATCTTTTTTATGATTACGGTGTCACCTATGGCCAACCCTGCATTATTCCTAACTAGACCATCAATTCTAATCACACCCTTACCCTCATCAGAAGGATACAAAGGCAAGCACTTGGCTACGGTCCTTCTGGCACTTCTGCTCTTCTCACTACCTTTTAATTCTATAATATCTCCAGTAGAAGCACCCACAGAATCCATGGAATCATAATCAAGACGGGCCACTCCTCTACCAACGTCTCTAGTATAAGCTTCGAGGATCTTTAAATCGAGATTTAAACTTCGAGTATCTTTGCCGGGCATACTAATCCAGCTTAACAGTAACTCCTTATACAGTTTTGCAACTGCGAACGCATAATCAGGTGCGTTAGATGTCTGAAAGACAATTTTGGAATCACTAACAAATAGCTTTGTTCTACGAATCTTTTGAAAACCTGACGCAAATAGCATCTAAATGTAAGATGACAAGCCTCTTCGTCTTTTGTATGAAAGATCATGTTGACATAGTTACATTGCCATTACTAAATATTGGAAAAGTATTATATTGATACAAGAACTAAAGCAGATGGAAACACACATGACAAAGAACAGGAATCAATAGTTCCTATTCCTTGGTGCTATACTTTTATGAAAATAGTCTTCTCTTTAAACGTGTTGTCTAATCGTCTCAGAACCTCTCTTGAAGACTCAACTGATGATAATTGGAACACTTTTGGAGAGAGAAAAACAATTGGTGGTTTTATATGCCAACTATAGACCTTTGTTAAGGCAACTTTAAGTGTGAGTATTGTATCCAAATTTCAAGGTGATATTTAGACTGTATATCATAATAATGGTGGGTAAGATGTTAGATTCCGACGACTGTAATTCAGAATATTGACACTAAAAGACTTTCAGAATACGATCCAATAGAACACGAACCAAATAAACAAAACACTAAAGGAATTAAACCGAGTAGTATTACAAGTTTCAAGACTGTCTTCTTATTATATGGAGCATGTTATTGGTGTGCATCCTTAATTGCAGCAAAACGACGAATTGGTTCCTGTCCTATTTGCAGTACTTTAGTTACAGCACAGATTCCAGAAGGAGAATTCCAATAAAGAAGTAGGATGCTCGTCATATCTCCGTTAGGAAGTGAAATATCTCCGCTAGGGTTCATATTATATCCTTCAAGGCTTACGCCACTGTCAGGAACTAATATTGGGATCAATCTAAATTCACTCCACGCATGGTAATCGATGCAGTCAAATGATGTACGAACGAAATTTCCTGTATCGTTGCTAGACTGTGATTTTGTTACACTATGTACGAGTGTGGGTGTAAGGTTATATGGGTTGGGTATATTTTTAACACAGTATATGAAAGTCACCATTGCTATTTCGCCAATAGATCGTATATGTGATAGATAAGCACAGATCTAAAAAAATAGAAACCTATAAAAATGCAATTTTAGACGTTGTCAGACATCAAATAATTCGATACCAGTTAACGAGATTTGTTATCATCCATTTCCATCATAATTCAATATTGGAAATAAATTAGTCATT
Source organism: Nitrososphaeraceae archaeon (assembly GCA_049578985.1). Classification (GTDB taxonomy): domain Archaea; phylum Thermoproteota; class Nitrososphaeria; order Nitrososphaerales; family Nitrososphaeraceae; genus TH5896. The sequence goes on along the minus strand of JBAUMZ010000095.1, from coordinate 17,376 downwards.
GCGCTGAATCTATACCTACCTGGGACGATTCAGTGCAGCCACTTGGTAGGTAGTCGCCATCAGATCCAATTGGCTAATGCTTAGGATGTTGTAGATAGCCAAGGGGTATCTAAATTCGCTAAATGATATTATGCTGGATCGCGCAATATATGTGATAGTAATGTCTAGGTCTCCCGCTACTTACGATAGAATGATCACGTGTGATACGGCCTCCACAAGAGACACAAAGTCCATTCTGCTTGGTTTCTATCATTCTTAGTATCCTATTTATTTTTTCATTAGGATTGATGATTAATGGGAGAACCAGATCATCACTGCTAAGACCGTTGTAATTGAGATTTGCTATGTGCTAAAATAGAGCAAATACATAATATAATTTGAGCTAGTAGAAGTTCATTTGGCTAGCATTATCTATACGTGCTTGTCATGTGCTATTCGTTTAACCTGTTTGATTGCATAACCCTTTAGAGTAAAGACAATTGTCTCTACTGTGTCGATCACCAAAATGTCCTGTCCGAACTCACTAGCTAAATAGATAGACTGTGCATGCTCAAGAAAGTTAAGGATTGGGTTCCGCGATGCAATGACATTATGGAACTAAATGCAAAATTGTGGAACTAAATTCAAAAATTGAGATAATAGGACGCCTGCATACTGTGACAGGGACAATATATGTAACTCAGGAAAATCCTTGAAAACAAAGGTGGTAGACTTGTTGCTGCATGTTGGACATTTGGACAGTGTGATGGGGTCCCCATCGTAGAAACTCCTGATGATGCCACGCTGATGTCTGTCTTACTATCTATCGAAAGCAGTAGAAACGCATGCACTGTAACTCTATTGGCTTTCACATATGAAGAGGATTCTAAAATAATAGGAAATCTTTCCTAGACACTCTATTTTTGATCGAATAGTCTGACACGAGAGAATAGGTGTGGCCCTCTGGGACAGATCTGCTAATAAGGCAGTAGCTAGCGTCTCTGCAGTAATTGCATTCACGTATCCGCTAGATTTATGGCCACCATGCCAAGATATCGTTCTTGCCCAGGAAAGTAACGAATCTTCTATGTCTATGGCACCAGTGAATGCAACGCTATCCACTCCAGGTCAGAAAGAGTTCTATCTCTTTAGTATTGAAATTCCTGAAGTTGATAAAGAAACTCTTGGGATTCCAGGTGATGCATATTCCATTCCTACAACGGTTGTAACTAAGGGTGATAACGTAACGGTTCATTTCTACAATGTAGACCCTAATACAAGTGAGAGACATACGTTTACGATAAGTTCGCCGTATAATGTAGATTTAGATCTTGCCGGGGGAGAAAATAGCGTAGTGAGTTTTATAGCAGACCAAAAAGGGATTTTCCAGTATTATTGCAAATATCATTTGCCGATCATGACAGGACAGTTAGTAGTAGAATCTTCATAGGTTTCTTTTTTATTTTTTGAAATGGATGTGAAAGACGTTAAACAGAAATGACGAATGCTTTTGTGGTAGAGGGCGAAAATACATAGATGAATTTTTCACATCTAGAACTTGTCCATTGTGTGGGCCCGCTCGCAGCACTTACTCGACTAGAAGTTTGTATATCTAATTCTATAGTAACATCAACAGGCCTCTTACCGGCCGTAGGTAAGTCGCTTCTGATTGGTTCCTAGACACGAATTACTCATTACACATTATCGGCCCCGTGAGGATATCTTAATCGGAGCTTCTCTTTTGTAGATCTCGTAGTGCCTTGACTGCTGGTTTATGCATTAGTGCCACCAGTATTGTGGCCACAATAGATATCAACAGACCAACAAAAAATACATTGTTGAAAGCAGCTTGACTGGGGTATTCGCTTGTTGTCCCATCCATTTCTATATTTACCATAGTCGAAGACATTATTAGGGTTGCTATCACAGGGCCTATAGCACCTCCTATGATTCTCATATCGCTGCTGGAAGCAGCGGATATACCTGTGAATTTCTTTGGAATAAGCGTGATAATTATATTGAAAAGCGTAACTGGCAAAAGTGCAGCGGCCATTCCAAAAAGAAATAGCGAACCCCCAACTTCAGAGCCTGTAGAATGGAATATGGTGATGAGCAAAAATGATATAGTGATGGTTGCCATAGAGGGAACTAATAATTTGGTATTCAGTCCTTGTGTCCTTGCGAGCATAACCCCAAAGATAGGCCCAAAGATCAATACTGCCAAGGACATAGGAAGTTGCAACAAACCAACAGCTTCTGGATCTAGTCCGAGTCCTGATCCTGAAGGCGCAGCGCCTAACTGAGGTACTGCAGTTAGAATTATGTATTGTACAATCCCGAACATAAGCATCGACACGTTGCCTAGAAGAATCGCCGGTTGAGTAAGAAGCTTTAAGGGAATCAGAGGCTTTTTGACTTTATTTTCTGTTATGACAAAAAGAACCAACGACACAGCTCCTATGACCATTGGCGCAACGAATGTTAACAACTCCCCTGAGCTACTATTAGTAAATGCTACAAGAAAGGCTACAAGAGCAACTGTCATCGTCGCCGTTCCGGGAAGATCAATAGATATTTTAAACCTACGGGTTTTTTGGTCATCCGCTGGGAAATGTTCATTTATTTTTTTACTCTCCACTGGAAGACCTCTCCAAGAAAAGAACAACAGTATCGCCGCAATTGGAGTACACATATAGAATATAGATTGCCAACCATAAGACGCAACTATTACCGGGCCTAAGACCACACCTATTACCGGGCCTAAGACCACACCTATACCCATACCCGCTGAATACGCTGACGTGACGATACTCTGACCGATTGAGAATTTTCCTGGTGGGAAAAGATCCCTCACTATTTTTAAAGCTATTGGAGTATTCGCAATGGCAATACCTTGAATTGCCCTGATTATTAATAATGTATTAATATCCTTAGCAAATCCTGCTAATGCAGTTGTAACTGCATAAATTGCCATCATTATTACCAGCATTTTTTTGGAAAAGCAAAAGCGTCACTAAAGTTTCCTATAAGTATACTCATGACCGCACCGGAAATCATATAGACAGACATAACCCACGCCGCTAATGTCTGATCAACACCAAATTCATCAGCTATTACAGGAATAGCAGGCGATAGTGATGTATGCAGAAAGAGGATAAGGATGGTAGTTCCTGTGAGTATAAGCACTGCCTTCCACGCAGCAAAAGAAATCGCTTCAGACTTCGCATACTCAGATGATGGTATATCTTCGAGTATAAATCTGATGTATATTAATTTTGTGTTATCTACAAGATCGCCGAGGAATCCTTTAAATCGTACGTTACCAAGGATGTCGTACTTAGGTCTCTAATTGGTATTGTCTTCATGGAATAATGTAATTCCTGTTTCATTCATAAGAAGTATCAGGTGTTTTCTAGATCTTCTAGGTCACTTAAACTTTCCAAAGGATCTCATATTCTTGAAGAAGTGTTGGACTTTAACAGGGATCTCCTCCTTATCTTCTTTAGAGAGATCTTCCATGGTTCCTATGTCCCGGAGAACTCCTCCTCTGACCTCCTTAGAGAGATCTTTAACATTTGCCTCATCTTTTTCGGTTATTACCACCATGTGTAATCTATCATCTTTGGAAGGATTCCAGTACAATAACTGGTTGTCCGAATCCCACTGTATAGATTCTCTTCCTGTAAGACACCAAACATAAAAGCCTTTGCGATAATGGGTTCTCTGTGGTACATAAATCACTGTAGGCGAGTCTATTACTCCTCCATGGAGAGCTAGAATAAAATACTTTTTCCTGACATCAAATGTTAAGATAAACGGCTTCGCAGAGCTGAGAATAGGATAAGGCCTAGTCGCGAGATCAAGCCACCTGGGCTTCCTACCCGGGCCCAAGAGCGAAAAGTTTTCGAGATTCCAATTATCCTTTCCTTGCTTGGTATGATAAAGGTCGTAATTCCAGTATGTTGAATTCAATAGTTGAGATTCAACCTGTATATATTGCAAGTTTATATACGCCCCGATCTGTTCTGTGTCATGGCTACCACCAAATTCACTCAGGAAAGGGATTAGGTCTCGTTCATATCCGGCAGAAACAATCTTTTCGAAAACATCTGGCCAATCTTCTTTGTACTGAGACATGCTACCAGGGATCTTGAACGTTCCCATCATGAGAGCACGGGTATCATAATAATGAAAGGAGAATACCCCTCTTTCCAGAAATTCAGCAGGCCACTCAGACTTGTCAGGAAGGTAGGTGTTTACCTTCTTAGGGGCACCCATAAGACTTCCTCTTGTTTTATATGTATCCCTGTCCAGAGGTGAACGGACCATTTCCATGTCCCCAATTCGCAGAAACTTTCTAAGGTCGAACTTCTTAACCTTGTCCCAACCACTTAAATTCTTATTCATCTCTTCTGATGAAAATGCAGTCCAATCGACACGTGGTTCAATAAAAATGAATAACTTATTATCGTATTTGCCTATCTCTCGAAAAACATTCAGGTAGTACTCCTTGAGTAACTGTGACTCAAATTCTAGTTTGTTTATTCCAACTGGATGAGGTTCATTAAACACGTCAACTCCAACTAGCGCCGGATGTCCTTGACCATTGTTTAAGCTCTTAAAGAACCGAACTGTTTGTCCAATTGTTTTTTCCAGATGGGTTCTAACTGGATAATTCTTTAGATTTGCTTCTTCGTTGGTAAGGTCGTTATGCCAGAAAGAATACAGAGTATTTTTTACAAGCTTATTCAGCATATAAGAAGCAGCCCACATTTTGTTGTATTTTGGAGGCTTAGCATACTGCTTGACTTCTTTTGTAATAGTCAAAGCCCAATCAGGGAATCCGTCACCACCACAAATATCACTTACAATATCTTGATGGAAGTCGAGAAATACCAGAAGTCCGCGTGAATACAGCTCATCAATAATCTGTGTAACAAGTTTTAGGTATTCTTCTCCCTCCGGCAATAGCTTCTCAAGATTAGGATTGGGTCTTGGTTCTATGGCCTTCCAAGATACCGGCAATCTAACAGCACTGAACCCACATTCTTTCATAAGGTCGAGTTCCCCTGCTACTGAATTGATCTCCTTACCAAGCTCAGAGGATGTGATTGTTTTAGCTTCTAGCGGTGATATTGGAAGGTACGGAGGGAGTTTACTTCTAGATCCAAAATTTACACCTCTAAACATGACATATCTTCCATCTTGATCGCGAAACCAATTGTCCTCTTTGTGAAGAAGTCGAGCGTTGAGCAATGCAGAACCTTTTCTACTCATGATTGAGAGAATACAGGGATAATATAAAAGTGCAATGTTGCTTTTTAATTATGACTCATCCTTGTATCGTCATACGTTTTATGACATCACAGAACGAGTAAATGACATCATGATGAATGCACAAGTTTCATTGCCTTTACTACATGGCAATGAAAAATCGTTTGCTATGCCATGTAATTAATCAACTACTATTACATACCGTGTCTATGTGGACCAGTGGTCACCTCTTCTTACACTTGTTTTTTGCTCACAGTTTCTCTATCGACTACGGAAATTCACGCTATCGAGATGTCATTTCCAACCCCAATGCCAATAACTATCTAATCAATCAATCAAATCAATCTCTATGATTAGTTACCAAGATCTGTCTAAACTTTACTATAAATCAGACTTAATCACTTTTTTACCAGGATTCATGATAAATTTGGGATCAAATAGTTTTTTGATTTGCTCAAAGATCGAAACTATTTGCGTACCATACATAAATTCGATATACTTACTTCTGGCTATGCCATCGCCATGTTCACCGGTTATAGTTCCACCACAACTAATTACTCTAGTAAAAACTTCATCTCCAATAAGACTAAATAATTCAAGTTCTGTCCGTGATTCTATATCGATCATAGGTCTTGTATGTAAATTTCCATTTCCTGCGTGACCATATATTACATAATCTAACTTGTTTTCGTAATATTTTTGCAGCAGAAATTGAGTATAATCATAAAGCATGTCTGGACTCACCACCGTATCTTCTATCAAGCCTACAGGCTTTCGGCTTCCTACAGTCATTTTCATAGCGTTATTTAATGCACTTTTTCTTGCTCCCCATATTTGTCTGGAGCTATTTTCGTCAGTCACAGTCTCTATAACCATGGATACAGAAGATAATTTATCTTTGCACATAGTAACCTTTTGTTCAACATCAACAAGAGCGTCTCCTGCAAATTCCACGAATAGTAGCGCACCTCCATCGCTACCACTATACAGGGCTCTTGGAGACTCAATATCAAGGTTACGAAACACAGTGTGATCAAGCATTTCTAGTGCAACTGGGGAGAATTGCAAAGTAGCAGGCACTACCGCAATGGCAGATAACAAATCCTCAAAACCAAATACTACTGTAGATCTATACAAGGGAATATCAATGATCTTCAGCATCGCTGAAGCTACGATTCCTAACGTTCCTTCTGAAGCAGCAAATATTTTATGTGGATAAAACTTTTTATTATTTATTACTGCATCAAGACGATAGCCGCACGAATTCTTAGTTACTCTCGGATATTGCTTCAGTATTATTTCTGTATAGGGTGATATTAATCTGTATAATTTTGCAATTTTCTCGTCATTTGAACTAATAGCATCATTTTTCCTAACACATCCAAAACTACCATCGGAGTATACTATATTAACCATATCTAGAAACTCGATAGTGTTACCATAACCCAAAGCATGAACACCGCTCGAATTATTTGCAATCATACCACCAATTGTACAATAGTTGCTACTAGCAGGGTCTGGGGGAAGGAATTTTCCCCTTTTATTTAGTTCTTTATCCAAGATACCTTTAACCAATCCTGGCTGGACCGAAACATAATCAGTTCCAATCTCCAGGATTTTATTCATATGCTTCGTAAAATCTATGATAATGTCATTGTTAAGTGACTGCCCTAAAAGTCCCGTACCTGCACCTCTTGCAGTTATAGATATATTATTAGAATACCCGTATTGGCACACTCTCGATAGATCATATTCATCGTATGGATATACAATCACTAACGGTTTAATAGAGTAATGGCTTGCATCTACAGAGTATATTGTTTTACTCCAATCATCAGAGAGTATTTCACCCTTTGCTATACGTTGTAGTTCATCTGCTATTTGAATATTCATATTAGCAGTGTGGTCTAATTACCACATGGGCTATTTTTAATTTTAGGTCCCACTACAACCCTTCATATAGAATATTTTAAAATTCAGGTCCAATTACATATAAGCTTAGATGGCAGTGCCATGATTGATCGATAATGGCATAATCGGCAGTACAGTATGGTAGCGGCTACATGATTTCTTACTGAATGGTTATTTTATAAAGAGGAGCAGCTTCAAGTGTAAAGGCACATGGGTCTAGCGGGTTAAATTCTGATATAGAGAAAAAAGTGAAACTAATTAGAATATCAGCATCTAGACGGATTCGATCGAACCGGAGAATAGATTATCATACACTAGGACTTCATATAGGTTCTGAGCGGTGCTTGAAAGCTTGGTTTCAAAATCCTGGACGGAATCAGGCTAGCTAGTAACAGTCTGAATTGCTCTGTCAGGCTTGGGTTGGTCGGTGAATTCACTAGCACACCTTACAACACTCATCAGTAAAGTATGTATAATAACAGTAATAGTGGATGGACGTCTTATGAAGATAGGAGCAAAATAGTACTGTCAAACAAAATTCCACTATCGGCGTGGATATCCCTGTTCGTCTTGGGTTCTGCTGATCTGATATCCACAACGAGTGAAACAATGATCATTCCTGCTATTCCGGATATCATATCTGATTTTGAGATAACGTATTCTGCCTCTTCATGGATACTAAGTTCGTATCTAATCTCTGGAGCAGTAATGACTCCTATCGCTGCAAAACTATCCAAGATTTATGGCAAGAAAAAGATTCTTTTGATTTTGCTGGGCCTATATATAATTGGTACCCTAGCTGCCGGATTATCAACTAGCATGCTCTCATTATCGGCTGCTAGAATTATTCAAGGCCTAGGACTAGCAATATTCCCAGTTGCTTTTGCCATAATACAAAATGTTTTTCCTAAAGAGAAAATTGCGATAGGTCAAGGAGTAATTATTGCACTTTTCTCATCTGGATCCGTTATAGGTCTTATAGCCGGTGGCTATATAATTGAAAATCTTGGTTGGCGTGCAATATTCTTCATACTCACTCCGTTCCCAATTTTAATGATGATATTTATTCATAAGCGAATTAAAGTAGAGCAAGAAGAGACATATGCATCACATCAAATAGGATCTAACGAGCCAATCGATACCAAATTTAGAACACAAAAGAAATGGGAATCATTCAAATTTATGGATATTAGGGGAACAGTGGTTCTAGCCATGTTAATAACATCCTTTTTGATCGTACTAACATATCTAGGAGACATTGAGTCTCAAGTATCAAATACTGTAATCATATCCTTATTCTCCACAGTTTGTATTGTCTCCTTTATCCTTTTCGTCCTGATTGAGAGGAAGACAAGATTCCCAACGGTCCCTACCAGGATATTTAAAGACAGGATCCTGCTTCCTGTAAATGTATCCTTAATGATTACCGGTTTGACAACATTGATGATATATCACATGATACCAATTCTGGTAAGGAGTCCAGTGCCTCTAGGATTTGGGGGTGATGCGATTAAGGTCGTAGAAGTCCAACTACCATTTATGATAGTACTATTCATTGTTTCTACATTATCGGGATTCATAGTTTCTAAACTGGGGAACATAAAGCCGACCATTGTGGGAGGTATAGTAGGAGTTTTGGGATTCTTTGGTGTCTTATTTTTTCACACAACAGAAGATTCAATAATAATTGGCTTAGTTATAGTAGGAACAGGAATTTCACTTGTACAGGTTGGTGGATTCAACATTATAACTTCAAAAACACCTAGGAATTTCGCCGAAATATCTGTAGGAGTGACTTCACTACTGTTTATCATTGGTATGTCTATTGGTCCAGTGATTTCAGGATTATATTTGCAGAATTTTACAGATTTTATTGATGGAGCTGGGCCTTTTCCTACAACGCAGGCTTACGACACGATCTTTCTCATAGCCGCTTTCATATCGATATTACCTATGGTTTTAATATTGGTAGCAAGCAAGAATCTAGACCCTAAATCGGCCAAAATAGATTGAACCATCCCATAGATGTAGCAGTTGATATGCAGGGTCTGCGACACAATTACATCGAAGTCAAATATTGATATCGTGAACCTATGTCAAAATCATTTTATGTGATTAATGCTACAAGGCCTTCTGTGAGCAGCTTTCCCCCTAAGTGTTATTATTGCGATAGTAAGAACTTCGGCTCAGTTGATGGATATGAGCATCACATCGTAACTAGACACCCGAACTTACCCGGCTATCCCGGACCCGCGGATATCAAGTATTACCGACTAGAAAAACAAGATATGTCATGGGAGCGAGAAATAAAAGCGGATTTTGAATGGAAATAGTTATTTCTCATTTTGTTACACTACAGCTACACATAAATGTGGTTCGAGAAACATTGAGATTGATCTCGCTCTCCGTAAAGTCTAGTAAATTAAATTCCTCTAGAAGATCGAGCAAGACAAGGTCAGTGGAAGTAGCGAAGGCTTCGCCAGAAAAAAACACAAGCATAGAGAATTATTGTCTCTAGACATAATTAATCAAAAAGTGGTGAGGAAACGCATCGAAGTTGATCCCTCCATTCTAAAAATTTCATGAATGCCTCAGATATTTACCATCAATCCTTCAACGTGAATTGCTATGCAGTTAGAGGTTTTATTTGAATGATTAATGTGTAGTCCAAAATAGATCCATGATTAATGTATAGTCCAGATAAGGTAGCGAAGGGGTGACTCAATCTATGCGTATCAGGTAAGAGCTAGCATATCACAACGGTAAGGTTATCCTACCACTGAAACGAGTCCTTCAGTGCCGGTAAGGGTACCTGCTACATAAACAACGTCATTAGATGGGTTAAATTCCAACGCTAGGGGTATACCTTTGATGCTCACCGTCTCGGATATAGTATTATTCCGACTATCTAGGATTGAAATAGAATTGGATACCACATTGGCGGCGTATACATTGTTATTAGATGGGTTGTAAAGCAAGGCGACAGGTTCGGTGCCAACAGCCACATTCCCGAGTAGCGTGCTGCTGTTGCCATCGATTACAGACACCGTTCGTGAACCACGGTTAGCTACGTAAATATCACTGTTAGATGGGTTAAATTCAAGGGCAGTAGGTTCATTATTAACTACTACATCACTGACCACCTGATTATCAGTAGTATCTATGAGAGACCGTCGCCGAATCATGGTTAGCTACATAGATATTACTATTCAAGGGATTAAATTTCAAGGCTATGGGTGAAGTTCCGACGTTTACGACATCGATTAATGAATTGTTAGTACCATCGATAACTGACACACTTCCAGAGCCCCGATTGGCTACATAGATATTACTATTTGAAGGATTAAATTCCAAAGCTACAGGGTCCATGCCTACGTCTACCTCATCGGTTATCATGTTAGTGCTGCTATTTATTATTGAAATAGTATTTGAGATGACGTTTGCTACGTAAGTACTGTTATTAGATTGATTAAATATGATTGATTCTGGAAAGCTACCGACCGTAATATTTTTAACAACCGCATTGTTGGTGCTATCAATTACAGAGACCGTTCTCGAATCACGATTAGCAACATAGATGTTGTTATTGGAGGGATTAAATACTAGTGCTTGAGGAGATGCGCCTACCGTTATAGTTGCAATTACCGAATCTCCTAATGCCTTTTTCGTTCCAGGCGATAATGCAATGATCAGAATTGTAATCAAGAATCCCATGAACAACGTGGAAACCATTTTTTTTATTTTCATGGATTGACATATAAGAATTTCTACTCACGCACGCAATTAAGTTGGGCCGATAAAGCTAAAAGTTGTGAACAATTGTTTAAATGAATTATCACCGCACAACTATCGCGTGTCAAATTCCTCTCATGCACCTGCTAATAATTAGCAATCATAAACACAAACTTTCCTACAGACGGGCAACAGGTAGTATGTATACCGTATATAATGTGTAAGAGCAGAGATATCACCCCCCCCAAAGAAGAGTGGGTATACCTCACTTGTTCTAAACTGTGAAGACTTTTCATCTGGAAATCATAGCGAGTTGCTTTGTTACTTCAATCATGTTCTTCATATTCGTTCCTAGAGGAGAAAACAAATAACCAAATACAATATGCTTTACTCCCATTTTTTTGATTTGTTCTATATCACTTCCTATTTCCTCAATGGTACCAGTCATTGGTAACCTTGTCTGAGTCGAAGAGCGAGAAGAATCCAAGATGTTCGGGTATGCAAGAATGTATACGCTGACTTCCGATGGCTCTTTATTGAATCTTCTCGCCTCTTTTTTTAATCCATTTATCATCTGCCCTAGCTGTTCTAGAGGACCAAAGCCTGCAATGCCTAGCCATCCATCGGCACGGTTTACTACTCGTGGGAAGGTTTTTGGAGTAAATCCACCTAGAAGTATCTGGGGACGTGGTTTCTGTAAAGGTTTAGGCCCGATCTTAGAGGCGGGCATGTTGTAATATTTGCCCTTATACTCAACAACATCATCAGTCCAAATTCGGTTCAATAATTGTAAGAATTCATCTGCTCTAGCTCCCCTGTCCTTAAAAGGAATACCTGAAATATCGTATTCATCTTTTGACCAGCCTATTCCAAATCCTGCAATAGCCCTTCCATTTGAAAGAATATCAAGCGTAGTAAATCTCTTAGCCAATAGAACAGGATTGTGAAATAGCATGTCAATTACTGATGTTCCCAGCGAAATTCGCTCAGTTTTGCCAGCAACATAGGTCAATGTTGTCAAAGGATCAAAAACATTTTGATATTCAACAGGGAGAGAACCATCAGGAGTCACCGGATAGGGCGTCTGAGGTTTAATCGGCCATAATAGACGATCTATGGCCCATACAGAATCAAAGCCTTCTTTTTCGGCCTCCTTCGCAATATAGATAATATTTTCTCTTGTAGCATACTCGCCAATTTGAGGTAAAAGAATTCCTACCTTCATGTTTATGAATATGCCTATGCCACTCAAATATTAAAGTAGTCGTTGTTCCCCTCATCTTTCATGGACTTGGCCCCGATGTAGAACTAGATCCTTCGATGAATTTGGCTGATTTGAATTATCTACTTTGTTTGTTATTATTGTCACTCTAACCTTTGGTCTATTATTTTCTGCGTCTTCGGGCATATTGATTGACATAGAATCATATACCGTTGATAGATAGGAACCGGGACATAGTGGACCAATTAGATATAGATTCCCTTCAAGGATTGATAAGAAACAGCTTTTAGATACCGCACTAAATCTATATCTAATGAGCTAGATGGCGGTCTATTGGATAAAAGGTTACTCCAAGATAGTAACCGGTTCCGGTTATGCCTGTGGTTTGTCCTAATTTTAGTCCTCTTTATATTGCATGTAATAATAGGTGCAGGTTTTGGTGGCGGGGGAGAATAAATACTCACTAATGAACAGATATTATCAGTGCGTAAAATATTTTTTTCGACTGTGACCACCTAACGAGATACTTAAATTTGGCTCATTTGAATTGTCCCCTAAAACGGAGGATGAACGGAGCACTTTTTATGCCTTTATGATGGTTTCCATAACATCTTGGCATTTTAGTATAGTGCCCGCCACCGTTGGAATCATTGCTCCAGGTAATACTCCCAAATGTTTTTCAAATTAAACTGATCTTGCTTTGATAATTAATTTTTCTACCTGATAAGGGAAATAATAACAAAAGTTCCGCATAGTTGGATTTTTTTGAGCGAGCCGAAATTCCGCAATTCTTTTAAAAGACCCATTTAATTACCTCATCTATGAGTTATGAGGATTCGATTAAGGATATCAAAAAAACTTTCGGTTCGGTTCCTGGTTTTATGAAAGAAACACCAAAAGATATACTTCCTCAGATGTGGCCCTTGTTTAAGAAATATCAGCTAGGAGAATCTATTATACCTCAAAAGTATCGAGAAATGATGATGTTGGCCGCTGCGGCGGCTATGAAATGTCCTTATTGCCAAACATATCATAAAGAGGTTTCGAAGATGTGGGGTGCATCTAACGATGAATTAAATGAATTGGCAGCAGTAGTCGCACTGACTGCCTTTTGGAGTAATGTCCTGCATACACAAAATTACGATTATGACACTTTTGTCAATGAGCTAAAGCAGATGGGAGAGTACATGACGAAGAACACGAACAAATAGTTCCTTGATTCCAGATTTTATCTTTTCTTTGAAAATAGTTTTCTGTTAGAGATATTTGGTGTCATTTCTTTCCTGTGAAATCATTTCTTTCCTACTACTTTCGTTGTGAAATTAATTCGACGATATATACATTGTAGTATTGGCAAAAATTATGTGCTTTTTAAATCGAAAACTGATGATATTATTCTAAAATGAAGTCCATTTACTTCTAACTATGAAGTGAAATGTTAGATTTATCTATTCTTCCTACACGTCTACTCAACATCTTAAATGAATCTAATGCATCTATTTCAATAACTCCCGGAAGGTGCTGGATACTATGAATGTAGTTGTTCAATACATAAAGATCCTTTAATCTTACTTCTATCTTGATGTCCTTCTCCTTCAAGTCATCCGATGACGATCTGTTTATGACCTGTACAAGACCTACCATTTGTTTTTCAATTTCATGATCCAGAGGATATTTTCCAGAATGTATCGATTCTTCAATCAACTTACATAGCTCAGAAATTTTCATTGATGAGTATTACTTACCTACCTACCTATTTATTGTATTTTAGAAAACGCGTGACAAATAGAAGACTCTATATTTAGTAATGAATCGAGACGAAGATCAGATCAACTTATCCAACCACGTCATTTAGGACCCGAGTCGTCGTCTTCGTCGAAATATTCTTCCTCTATGTCTTCAAACTCATCATCAATGTCGACTTCATCATCCCCTTCATCTTCCACCGAGCCATTGTTATCCGGCACTTCTTCCATTTTACGATTAAATAGTCATGCTTTACGACATATAACCGTTAGAGAACCTCACAAATCGTCGATTCGTAATTCTCATGTGAAACTAATACGTCAGTTTAATGAGTTTACTAAACTTTATGTTTAAAATCCGTCTTGTGTGAGATTCATTACTATTTCAGAGGTTCGCATTATCTTCGCGCCATAATTATTCTTGATATAGGATATGCCCGACTCATGATCTTCTCTCGTAAATGCATTCACCGCGTCTTCCGGGATTATGATACTGTAACCCCTAATGAATGCCCCATATGATGTATGCAATATACAAATATGAGTATGAATTCCCGTTATTATCAACGTAGTTGCTCCCCTCCCTTCATACGATTCCTTAAGTAAAGTATCTAGGTTGGTTGAATCAAATGAACCATAGAATCTTTTTGGAACAACACGATCGTGCCGATCTGGTTCGAGTTCTGATATCACCTGTGAACCTTCTGTGCCTTTCATAGAATGAGGCCCCCAAATTTTTAGTTCAGGATCGTGTTCTACATGCTCATCATTACAGTAGAATACAGGAATACCTTTTTTTCTGGCAACGGATATCAAATCCTTGATTGATGATATTATCTCAGATGCTTTATCTGATCTTAGAACACCTTTGATAAAGTCATTGAGCATATCATTTACCAGAATGGCGATTCTTTCATTCGACAAATTTAATTGTTGTTCAATTCCACGTGAATCCAAACTAGAATAAGTTCTATCCTCAATCTCGACATATGAATTTATAATTAATTCACACACTCTTCCTCCAGACCTACTCCTGCATAGTGGTTATTCGCGGCGGCTACTCCGCCGCCGGTTTTTCTTTATTCTATGAATCTGAAAGGAAAACCGAGCAGTGTTTTCCCAGACACGACGGAGGATGTCGGGGGATACTATTCTCATGAAGATGATGACGATGTATATATCATTAGTCATGAATATCCAGAATGTCAACGCGGAACATCACTTCTACAATCATGAAACAAGCCTTATCTTGCTTCACACCCAAATTCCACTTCCACTGCTCACTGATAGTACGGTGCTATCTTAGTAAGTACTTCTGTAAATAGTTCTATTGCTGATCTTTGGTTCAATCCACTTTTCATGATGCTCAATCTCACAGAATACCTCGAAGGGATTTATATTCGAGGAAAAGGTTTGGGCATACTCGAATTTATGAACATTTTCAACAGTGGGTATTTTTGCGCTGCGAGGATAAGAAATGGTAAGGTCAAAGAAATGTTAGGCAGGAACCAATGAAACCGAATAGAACGTTTTAAATGGAAGTCACTGTTTCTGCTCCTCATCACCGTATGCAAAAAGGTTTCCCTACCTGCCCGTAGCCTTAGTAACGGGTAGGGTACCGCCATTCTTCTATGCGTTTGTTGGTCTTAGGGCTGCAGCTGCATTTGCGGCTGTGGTAGAAGCTACTGCAGAAACCTCTTTGTTACTCTGTTCAAACGCTCTTGCAGTATTTGAAGTAACTCTTGATATCTCTTTGACGTTATCTGTAGCTTGTTGCCATGATGTCTTGAGCAAGTCAAAGTTTGTAAAAATTGTGTTATTTACCAATCTCACTACAGTTACGCTATTGTTGGCAATGTTGCTTATGGTTTGAGAATAGAACTCTTGGACGTTTTGAGGATTTATGCTGTAGTATTGTCGATATGTATTTTGAATATTCTCAAAGTATGGAGCAACTGAAGCGTTGAATGCATGTATAATGGCATTCTGAGTGTCAATATAACTAGTTGCAATTTCTCCTGTAGCATTTACAACCTGTTCCTGATAGTTGTAGATTGCTTGATTATAATGAGGAATTTGACTACGTGCTTCTTCTAATGATTTCTGTATATTCTGCTTAGTTTCATCAAGCATTCTATGAGTACTTTCCTGGAGGCGTTCGGCATGTTGTTGCTGCTGTTGCTGAAGAGATGATGTTGATGCTGTGGTCGTTGTTGTCGCAGCTGTTGACATCGCTGCCGTTTGATCTTTTTTTGTGGAAGACATATATCCAGTTCACCACGTTCCATATATAAACTATGGCATTATATGCCATCTAAAACCATTTAGAGACACTATGAGGGTATGAAGTCATACTCCGACTCTACCTCCAGGTGCAATGGAGTATTTTGTACTCGGATAGTCTTCTCTGCATGGGGTCTCAGATTACCAAATCCCATCTCTCATATACAGAATAAAGTGAGACTGTTTGCCCATGATTCATGTACCGGCATGAATCTGTTAATACTAGTCTGAATTTTCTCTTAAATCCTCTGATATTCTTGAAGTTAGTAGAATGTATTCAGCATAGAACATCTCCAAAACAAGTAAACCCCGGGTCTGACATATACCTTGAAAATCCTCCATTCTCTATGGCACGTATAGAATTATTTATACAATATATGTAGAATTATCTTATAACAAAAAAGATAATTATAGGAAAATCAAAAATGAGGTAGGAGGTAGAAGTGGTTCAAGGAAGGTGCGGCGTCATGATCATGTTATCATACAACTTATATTCTGGGGATGAAAATGGTTAATTTACATGCCCAAAGGTTCGAAAAGAGGGGGTAGGATTCGCGACAAATGGAAAGATAAGCAATGGATTATGGTTAACGCACCTTCCGCTTTAGGCGGCAGCGTTATAAATTATGTCCCCATCAGCGATATCAATAATGCTCACGGGCGAGTGATTGAAAATACCATGTATGATATTTTAAGGCAAGACCCTATACAGCACCAGACTAAGGTATTTGTGCAGATAGTAAGCATCGCTAATGGTACTGCATCAACAATTTTTAAAGGACACGAGTATGCCAAAGAGTTTCTGCGAAGCCTGATGAGGAGAGGAAGCTCAATGGTAAGTTACGTAGATGATTACAAGACTGTGGACGGATATGTCTTCAGAGTTTCCCTAATTGCGTTTAGTCAAAGGAGGATAAATACCGAAAAGAAACACCAGATTAGAGTGCTTTGTCGTCAGTTCTTGCAAGATCGATTACCAAAACTTACTGTCGATGAATTCATAAAGAAAGTTCCGTTGGGAAATCTAAACAATGATCTACTGGAAGCTGCGAAAAAATTGACTCCGCTTAGGCATATAGGCATCAAGAAAACAAAATTAATATTGACTCCCACGAATGTCGGATCACCATCCACAGAGGAAGCAACACCATCCACAGAGGAAGCAACACCATCCACAGAGGAAGCAACACCATCCACAGAGGAAGCAACACCATCCACAGAGGAAGCAAC
>JBAUMZ010000094.1:0-15376 GCA_049578985.1 Nitrososphaeraceae archaeon | reverse complement strand
TCAAACCTTGGAATGAATATGGAAGTCATAACTCGATCCTTATTTCCAAGATTTGAATAGGCGATCTCCTTCTGTTAAGAGTATAATGGGATATCAAACAGATTTTTTTAGCCCTATGATGTATTTATTCTTGATCGCCAAGGGTTAAAGAACTACTTCAATCTTACAACCAAAACTCGAAAAGCAGTGGAACGAGCAGAAAAGGTAGCTTCAATAGGGAAAATTAATAATGATGGCAACTTTGGCGGATTTGATGTATTTATCCTCTGCGTGTCAACCCACAGAGCCGATGATATGTTTACACCTCAAATAGATGGTGTATTGTCCATAGTGGAAGAAAAAATATCAAAGGAAGCGAAGAATGGTGGAATATCCAAGGAAGATAATTGAATTGCTTCACAGACTGCATGTAGCCCATGTTCCTCACAGATGGTATGGTTTAGATGAAGAAGAACATGGCGTTAAACAGTTGCGTGTTGCGGGTATGTGGCTGTTGTCTCAATGCAGCTATGCAGTTCTATAGTTATGCTAATGAAAGTGTCAATAATGATATTATGAATTCAAGTATCAGTGATGGTAGTGATGATGATGTTGAGAATAGGAGATATAGTAATTGTGCTATCGCTAAGAGAAGTGGACTAGGAATTCCTCTATATCCTGTATCTAATATAGAAATAGCTGAAATAACAAAGATCGCTGAAAATGCGCACAGATATTTACAGATAGCGTTCGCGGAGGATCTTTATCTCTATTGCCAAGGTAATGGGATTAATTTCCAAGAACTCAGAGATGCCCTCAATACCAAATGGAACGTAGATATACTTGAACCAAGAGATGGGATAGGTGGACATTGCTTACCAAAGGATACAAAGATGTTCCTAGGATCGACGAAATCTTCTAGAAAGAGCAAAATATTGTCTGCTGCCATCGAAGTAGATCAGGATTACAGGAGACAGAGGCAGGCAAGGAGCATTACAATACAGGAAACAAATCAAGATACGGGGGAAGGTATAGTTAAATCCATTATTAACCAACAAGTTTGCACCAAAAAGTGATATCTTAATCCCGTATATAAAATCAAGTCTTAATACTGCTTCGTGTAAATGATGGGTTGCCCTCTATAATTTCTCTTCGGAGATCTCATCTTTAGATTCACTTTCAAACCTAGTAGAGGTCTTGCATAGATAGTCAACTGCACAGAAGCACTGTGAAGATTCTTTTTATAGTACCGTGTGTGTTACCCTATGTCCGGTAAGCTTGATCCAAAAAGTACAGCACTATTGATTATCGATCCACAAAATGATTTTCTCTCAGAGGGAGGAGTCGTATGGGACCTAGTTGGTAAAGGAGTCAAGGAAACAAAGGTAGTGGAGCATCTAGTACAACTTAAGGAAACAGCTAAGGAAGTGGGAGTACCGGTTTTCTATTCTCCTCACTACTACACAGAAAGTGAATTCAAAAACTGGAAACATCTCAACCCAATAGACAAGATAATGTTTGACCGCAGGATGTTCAGCAAGGGGACATGGGGTGCTGACTTTCATCCACAGCTACAGCCTGATGACAATACTTTTGTGCTCGCTCCACATAAAGGTCTTAGCAACTTTTGGACTGGAGATACTAACATTCAGCTGAGACAGCGTGGTATACAGACTATCGTATTGGCAGGAGTGTCGGCGAATTTATGTGTCGAATCTCATCTTCGAGATGCTGTCGAACATGGCTTTGACGTTATTGCTGTAAAGGATGCCACCACAGGCGCAGGACCAGAGAACACTCAGGCGGCTTATACTAACTGTGGACTGATAGCAAGCGAGGTTACTACGACAGAAGATATCGTAACACGCCTTAAGGTATAGGTTTAGACAAACAAGCGATATTTCACAAAGATAGGGTGAATTTGTCGGCTAGAATTTATTCTCCCTAACTCTGTCGGTTAGACTTTATTGTGCTATAGATATCGGATCTGTTTGTGTTCAAGAATGTGATGCCGGTCAAGAGGCTTCATTCATCAAGTTTGAAATTACATTAATGAGCCAAACCCTAACCCCACATTATTGCCCTGAATTATGTTCTCCTGCATTTGAATTTGTCATAATATACCCAATATGATTGTCGGAAAGTATGATAGATGATGCAAAGCAAAGATGAAATAGTTAATCTGTAATTAATTACTTCTCTGACAATATCATGAACGGGTCCAGATTCAGAGTCAGAAATTGTATCTGTATCCTGAAGTCTAGAGCATCCTTCTCATTCACATTCGTACTCTTTATCCTCATGCTTTCCCCAATTCCTATTCCTTTGATTCAAGATATTTTATTGCATCCAATGCTGCTCTACAACCGGAACCAGCCGCGGTTATAGCCTGTCTATATTTATAGTCGTAAGCATCGCCTGCAACAAAAACTCCCTCGATATTGGTTTTGCTTCCATCGTGCTTTATGATATATGACCTGTTATCAAGTTCAAGTTGTCCCTCGAAAATCTCTGTATTTGGTTTGTGGCCAATTGCAATAAAGACTGCATCCGTTTTGATATCTGTTATTCCTTCATTTACAATATTCTTAACTCTTATTCCTTCGACCTTACTGGAGCCAATTATTTCTGTGACAATGGAATTCCAAATAAAAAAAATCTTGTTATTGTTAAACACCTTCTGTTGCATTGCAGCTGATGCTTTTAACTTGTTTCTCCTATGAATAACCTTTACAGAACTAGTAAGCTTAGATAAAAATAATGCTTCTTCGATTGCCGTGTCTCCACCTCCCACTACTACCACATTTTTGCCTTTAAAGAAAAATCCGTCGCAGGTCGCGCACGATGATACTCCTTTTCCTTTGAGTCTTTGTTCAGAGTCCAACCCAAGCCAGATAGCGGAAGCTCCTGTTGCAATTATGATGGATTCAGTAAGAAACAAGTTATTATCAGCGGCCCCCCCCTCACCACTATCAGTTCTTATCTTTAGCGGAATAGAAGTAAGATCGACTTCTGTTATGGATCTATCTACGAATTTAGTTCCAAATCGTTCAGCTTGTCTTCTCATCCTTTCCATTAAAGCTGGACCCTTTATTGGTTCATCAAATCCTGGAAAATTCTCGACGTCTGAGGTTAACATCAACTGACCACCTGGTTGATCGCCTGAAATTATTATTGGTTCTAATCCTCCACGAGCAGCATATATAGCTGCAGTTAAACCTGCTGGTCCAGAACCAATTACAATAATCTTACAATTTTTCTTCATATAGAATATCTTTTTTGTTCTTCTGTTAATAAGCACTGTGTCCAACTGTTCAACTGAATCTTTAACTGTTGAAATATGAGGATAAATAGTAGAAAATTCAATATTTGCATGTACAGAGATGATGATAAGAAATCCAATTCAAAGGCCCCTAAGCTATAACGCAAGAAAAGCAATACTAAATGGATTAATTGTTGGTGTTATTACAGCAGTAGTTTATCTTACAGTTGTTGTGGTAACCACTCCCAATCTTCCTGCTAGCGCTGCTATAAATGCTGCATTAACAGTAAATGGTATCATAATTGTCGGTCTAGCTGTAGGTGTAGGGGTACAAGTTTTTGCATCAAGTTATAGTAAAGGTTTGGGATGCAGATTAGGGGATGGAAGAAAATATGCACCAAAGAAAGGTATTAGAAAGTTTTTCAGTCGCAGTGGAAGTAGTGGTGGTAGTTCTGGTGGAAGTACAGCGATTAGCTCATTTTTTTCATTCTTTTCCCTTGTACCATTGGGATGCTGTGGAAGCTGGCTTTTCATACTATCTATGCTACCATCTGTTTTTGGAGGGACATTGTCTGTAGTATTAATTGACTATTCTAGTCTGTTGTCTTATGTTGGTCTTTCAGTAGTAATTGGATTTGCGGCATTTGCCGTACTAAGACTTAGAAGGGAATTAAATGAAAGAATAATGTTAGCAAGAAGAAACCAGAATTCTAATAATGATAACACAGGAGCTGGCGAGACATCAATATCTGAAAAAGTAGGAGGAGAACGCTCAAATTGACGTCCAAAATACCAGTTAACAAGAAATTCGTTCTAGCCTCAGTTATAGTAATAGGGGTAGTCTCGGGAATTACAGTTGGAGTAGTATTACCAGCCTTAGATACAAGTAGTAATAATATTCCTTCTTCTTCTACTTCCTCAACGGTATCAGCTCAAGAAGAAAAGAGTATTGTTCCATTAAATCAGATAGTTGGTGGGGGTCCACCCCGAGATGGAATACCTTCAATAGATAATCCAAAGTTTGTATCAATACAAGAGGCTGACAAATTTATAGAAGATGGTGAATTCGTAGTTGGTCTTAATATTAACGGAGATATCCGTGCATACCCACTCCAAATATTAGTTTGGCACGAAATTGTAAATGATAATATAGGAGGTATACCAGTAGCAGTAACTTATTGTCCATTATGCTTTACTAACCAGGTCTTTAACCGTACACTAGAAGATGGAAATGTTGTAGAATTTGGAACATCTGGTAAGCTGTATAATAGTAATCTAGTAATGTACGATAGAACAAGTGAATCGTACTGGAGTCAAGCTTTAGCTCAGGGAATAGTGGGACAATATGCGGGAACGAACCTGCAGAGGATTCCTTTTGATGTTGCAAATTGGAAGGAATGGAAGGAATTATATCCAGAAAGTAAAGTACTCTCAAGAGATACAGGATCTAGTAGACCATATGGGGCTGATCCGTATGGAGATTACTATGCTAACCCACAAGTACTCTTTCCAGTTTCAAATCAAGATGATAGACTTGGATTAAAGGAAATCATTGTAGGCTTAGAAAATGGTGGTCAATACAAAGCGTACAAACTTCAAGATATAGAGGATAATAATATAATTAGTGATCAAATTAATGGCAAGCCTATATCGTTGTTCTCTGCATTCCCGTTCATGGTAAGAGCATTCGATCCTCTCATTGACGGCCAAACTTTGCAGTTTGAATATAACCCTCAAAATAATACTTTCATAGATATTCAAACTGGGAGTGAATGGAATTTTGAAGGATTAGCCATTGGTGGACAGCTACTAGGAAAACAGCTTAATCGATTGCCATTCGACGAAGGATTCTGGTTTGAGTGGGTAGCATTTCATCCTCAGACAGAGTTGTACACTGCTTGACTTACAAAGGTGTTATTAGTAGTAGAAATGAATAGTGTAAAGCGTTATATTATGTACGTAAAAGGATTGCGCAAAGTTGTGTTATAGATTTTACTGATAAGAATACGAGAACCGATCAGAAATACCAGAAAAATCTAGAAAAATAGAAATTGAAATTATAATGTTGGCTAGAAACAGCCTAATCGCGGTACGGATCTAATCCACTTCTAAATCCTGATTGTTAGTCAGCGCAGCTTGGCATGTTATTGTTGACAGAAACTGCTTATCAGATAACAAAGTGCACGATACTGTACTTGCCCACCAAATGACAAGAGCAACAACAATTATTTGATGTCATCTCTCTCTATTTGTGAAGAATCATACTCATTTTGTCACTACTAAAATGGATCTCGTAATTAGCGAGCAAATTTAATCCGATAACACTTTGAATTGTAACATTCTGAGAATCACAAAAAACATTGACCTGACTTAGGTCTTCTATGGATAAACTATTTTGATCATCAGATAGAAAGCCTAACTTACATTCAGAAATAAAACATGTATGTATGCTAGGCGTTGTCGCAGAAAATGTGGGTGAAAGTGGATGAAGTTTCGAACAATCTATCCCATTTAAGACCGCGTCAACACTACTTACAGATGTAATAGTCGCACCAGTATCGATCGCAAATTTGATAAATGCTATTTCATCCAAACATGGAGAGCTTATATAAGCTGGGACATAGTATATCCCACCATAACCACTTTTAGCTATAATATCCAATTTTGATTATTTTGCTGGAGATATAGTACCGTGCCAAGTTACCAAAGTGACATATAGAGATTTATCGCATAATCTCTTGGTTCTATTTATCAGAGTCTGATAATCATTATCTGAATCCAGTAAGCCTTCTTTGTAGATAGCTACAAACTGGCCATCATATTTCTGCAAGCTCTGATAGTTATTATCAAACCACTCAGAATTTTTTTTGAAACTCTTAAGAAGATCTATATTGGAAGACAAGATTTTAATTGTATTTGAATAGCAGACTATTTAAAGAATTGAATAGATTAATTATGAGAATTACTTGGAGGCACGGAAAATTGATTCGATTTCCAGCAGATGCAGTCAATGAGATGGTGGTAGTTTGGTCTAGATTATTTAGAGCTTGTCGATCATCTCTGTATAGTTATCAACTATTTTGTCTGCAAAACTCTGTTCATACTTTAACAATATTTGTGTTACTATTCTCCTATCCATAAGTCGATATAGATATAGGCGTTCTTCGCCATGAATTATCTGAAGTATACCTACTTCTTTGAGTCTCTTGATGTGCCAAGAGACCGTGGATGGGGCTTTTTCTATGTCATCGACGATTTCACTAAACGTACAGATTTTCTTCTTCAAGAGAAAAAGTATTATCTTTCTAGTTACTCCATTCCTGAAGTACCCTATAATCTCAGAATCTCCCTTTGGTATATCATCTACAAAGTACCTTGTTACTCGGTTGTTGCTCTGCCTTTCAACCCTGATCAGTATCAATTTTTCAAGTACTCTTAAGTGATAGGTCAAAACGCCATTTGACGTTGCAGCTAGCCTTGTCAATTCCTTATATCTTACTCCAGGATTTTCCGCTATCAGATCATGGATCTTGTCTCTAGGATCTATAGAACTACGTACTATAGTTCGATTGTATGATGATAGTTTATTATTATGTGAATTACTCATTGCCTGGGGTTCACATTCAGAATGCCTATACCAAATAACGTTAGCATTGCAAACAAGATTATATGCGGCAGTTCTATATTAATCACTGGAATAAGTATTTCACGAATACCTCTTGTAGCGTAGAAAAGGAATAGAGCTTCCACTACAAAGGGGGAGAGAAACCCCAATGACATGAATAACAACCGCCATTCCTCAAATACGATGATATTGAAACAATGAACAAGAAAATTGATAATATGAAACTCGCAATGTGAATCGCGGTGTGTTAAATATGTTGTGGGTGACTCGTGTGTGGAATTATTACGGGAATGGCTAGGACTGAAACTACAATAATTGAAATAAGAATGAAGAGTTTTGGCTTATCAGAAACTATATTACTAATAATCATAAGTGGTTTTCCTACAAAGTACATATGTTTTTCCTTCCTCTCTGATCTTGTATGCTCAATGTCCCAATTAAATTCTTTCATTTTTATTTAGTCTATCTTTATGCATCCAAAATAAAAAAATAAAAGCAAATGGAAGTTATGGAAATCCGTTTGTGTATACACATGTGTATAACTTCGGGCAGTAGGGGCAATATCCACACCAGGCATGCATATCATAGTTAGTAATATTGTAGCTAGGATTAGCAATAGTGAGTTCATCTGTAATCATCTGTAATCATCTGTAATCATCTGTAATCTTGGGAATAGATTTACACTCATCTTCATATATTCAAAATTATTGCATCGCTTTTCTATGTCAGCAGTCTCAGGTTTAAATTGAACAAAATCAAGGAATTTTCTTTACGTCCTCTCATAATACTTTCGAGTGGTTTCACATTCAATTGGATATTTAAACATAGAAAATGGACTACCTTATCTATTCTTGTCAAGACTTGCCTCAACATGCATCCGTTTTGCTTGACTTGGGTAGCATGATAAACTATTTTATAGTTTTTATACCCTCATATAAAATTAGTAAATTATTACATGAATAACAATACTGAAAATGCCATCTCGTCCAGTTACACAGTAGAGACTAGAGCAAGCAAAATCAAGATAGTATTCATACTTCTATTATTATATTTCGTTTCAACCATTGTAGCAGGTTTATTAACTAAGAGTCTAGTTCTAGTTGCAAATGCAGGTGATCTTCTTACAGATATTGGTGCTTTGTCTTTAATATTATTTGCTATTTACTTTCTACATAAACCCCCATCGCCCAAAAGAACTTACGGCTTTTACAGGATAGAAGTATTAACCTCACTTGCAATAAGTGTGGTTGTGATAATCTTTGCTTTATTTGTATTTTATGAAGCAGTATTAAGAATTTTCATTGAATCTACATCTGAAAATTTTTCAGGTATGCCACTTATTATAGTTGCAGCGGTTGGATTAGTTGTCAATATTATTGGCATGTTATTACTTAGAAAGCCTACCGCATCTAAAAAGGATAGGAGCTTGAGTATAGAGAGTGCATCTCTAATAGTATTAAATGATATTTTTGCTGCAATAGCTGTGATCACTACTGGTGTTATAATCGTTTTTACTAACTATACCCTCACTGATTCCATAATTAGTATTGGATTGACAATCTTCATTATTGTAAGAACCTGGTCCTTATTAAAGAAGACCATTGATATCCTGATGGAAAGCGTACCAAATGAAATATCTTATGCAAAGGTTAGAAGATCAATACTAGAAGTACAAAAAGGGGAGATACTCGATGTACGTGATCTACACATCTGGTCAATAACTTCGGGAACAGTATCATTGTCCATGCATGTCATTATACAGGATATTACTAAAGCGCAAGAGATCAAGGATATGATCAAATCAATACTAAAAAGGGACTTTAATATTACTCATACTACAATAGAGGTTGATAAATCTCTTGAATCCTTTGGAGATATATGATAAATCTCTTGAATCCTTTGATGTTTAGCTATTAATTAAGCATTCTCTGACATGTTTTAGATTCTGTATTATCATATCTATTTAGTGAAACTCCCCCACCTCTTTCTATTTGTAGCTAGAACTAGACATCATTTCCGGTCTATTACACCGGAGATTACACCGGAGAATATTGAGCAATTCTCCAACGCATATTGACATATTGTCAGATACTTATGATAGATTGCATAAAGGAACAGGTTCCTAGAAGAAATTTAGGTGCAATCTATCTTCTGTTCTTTATTTCCTATGATCACTCCTTTGTTTACCGCGATGAACGTTACGACGGCTGACTATGAGGGTTTCGATCAATTGCACAATATGTGTTCCGACGCTTTTGGTGACATAAGCTGCAAAGTAGAAGCCGATTCTGACAACGGTATCGATGATGACGATGACTGACACTGGGGCCTGCGCAATCGCAGTTCGCCTATGAGCAACTCTCCAATTTTGTCTTACGTAACCTTATATTTTATTGATTTAATTGCGAGGTTTGGTAGGTAGATCTTATTTCTCCCCCAAGTAGGTAGATCTCATCAGCTTGTGTTAGTCCCATTAGCTATACCTTCTATGTAATGCATCCTTAGTAATTGCTAAACTATTCTGAACAGGGGATCGCACATCTAAATGAGGGAATTCATACATAGTCCACCAGATGTTCTTTGCATAATAGATTGTGAGCAATAGAATGTGAGCAGATTTTACTATTAGGTTTGATAAATCCATTCGTATACCTTTCTTTCAATTTGCCAAGAATACAATAGAGAATTATACTAGTGGAATAATTAGTTTTACTAGTGGAGTACCATTATCAATAACTTAGGAGGATACTTATAATTAAAGGCAATCAACCTTTGATTTAGTACTGAGCTTAGATCCTTATATATAATATATATACTACAGAATTTCTGATTAAAAATGAATCAAAGAAAAAATGCATCGAAATACGTGATAGGAGTAATTATAGCGGCGGTATTAGTATCAGTAAACAGTTTAACAATAATACAAGAACGGATTTTCAAGTACAGCAGGTCTACCAACTGAGGCTATATCTGAATCCACACTGTAAAATCAAACGTACTGCAAACAGATTTTATATAACACGAATTTGATATACTACTACCCCAAATAGCATAAAGGCCCAACTATAGCTGCTATAAAGACTGCAATAAATACAGTAGTACCTGTGAGGAGAAGGTAAACTTGAATCTCTCAATAATTCAGTAGTAGAAGAAGACTTCGAAACATCAAGTCATTAAATAAAGATGTTGGAGTTGAAGTAGTCAGCTATTATGCTTCCTAACATAGACGACAGCACATTTAGTCCCATGTCTAAATTGCTTGAATCCAGCTCCCTTGACAGCATCGCCTATTTTTGCTGCCCCTGTTTGGTCAGTTGGAAGCCATTGAACCAGGACACACAGCCTTTCCAATTATTTAATGACTCTAATGGATAGGATAATAGATTGCTTATTATTTACCACAAGATATACTTATCATCACAAGATGCAGCATGGAATCCGTTGATATTTTGCCTCCAGAGAAGATCGCTTTCATAGCATATAATATCGGAGTATACGAATCAGTTCAGAAGTTCGGCAGATTAATAACAAGCGGAAAGATAACTAATGGTACTGATGTATCTAGAGTAGCAGAATTATTGTCAGAATCACTCGCTTTTTATGATGCAGATATGATATCAGAACTTATGAATACTATGCTAAGACATACAAATAATAATGCCATAAACAGAGTTACTTCTGGAGAAGTAAGCAATATAATGAATCAATTAAGAGCCGTAGGAATTTCTATTCCATGATTTACTCAGTCTACGTTCCCTGAATGATTCACAAATACCAGAAAATGACTTTATAAAAGTAAAAAGATTCGAGCAATTTTTGCAGCAAAATCCAATGCCATTTCGGAACTTTTATGAAGCAATTTGCGGCGAAACAACGGTAGGACGGCCAGAGGGTTGAAGATTTAGAAAGGAAAGCTCTGGTCGTCCATGCCTTCCAATGGTTGTGGTTATTGTATCATCATGAAGTATAAAGAGAAGCCGGAACATGGTTATCCTATATTCATAACAAAAATTTGGCAACGTAGGAAAAGTCTAGAACATTTAATAATACGACAGCATAATAAATTCAATAACTGCAGTCTAGTTCATCAATTTGATGTGCCATGACTAGAACTGACATCGATCAGACTAAACTCATGGAATTTATGCATCAGACTCTGAGATATTGCAAATGGAGCCAGTACAATAATCGTAGTCCTTGGTGAGAGGCTATGACTCTACAAAGCCTTGGCAGAGGCTGAAGTACCTTTAACTTCCGAAGAACTAGCTACCAAAACTGGTACAGTTGAAAGATTAGTAAGGGAATGGTTAGCAAATCAAGTTACTAGCGGGTTATGTTACTTATCATTCAAAATTAAAAAGATACACCCTGAGCAGAAGCTTGCACTTGATGAAAATAGTCCAGTCTATAGACGGGGAGCCTTCAAATTACATTGATATCTTTTAGCCTTCTTAGAGGAATAACTGGCATTTGGTCCTGGCCAAAATAATGTCAATGATTTGAGTGATACCTGCACTTTTAGATGGGATGACTATCTATTATTTATACAGAGCTATAATAGTATAATACAGTAGGAAATGAGAGAGGAATAATTATGAATGAAAAAGAAGCTATGAGTTAGCACAACGACGAAAATAAGTCAGCGGACGTTATTACAGACCCATAGCCTGTATCTAATGCTACAAAGGCTTCTAATGATAACTGGATTCCGAATCTTTTATTCATTGGCTGATCAAGCTAGTTGTGTTACCGCTTACGGTTTGGCGAAGGACACGTAATACTCCACCACTGAATTCGTCATCGGTTCCTATAATTAACTCCGTGCCCGAACCATTACCTGTGGGCCTGGTCGCCAATCCTTCAATTTTAAGGCCGTCTACAGATGCTAACCGCTGCGGTGAGTCGAGCATAGATATCGGCGAGCCGGTAGAATCTTGCTGTGAACTTGTGTGTCCCGCCAACCAGACTTCACTAGCAAACGGTCCAGTATCGACATCGGGATCTATAGCCGATGCAATAAGGATGTTGCCGTCATCATCGATTTCCAACGCTGATACCGGGCGAAAACCCGGATCAATTCCGGCTTGTTGCCCACTGGCTGCTCGATATTCAACTGAATTCACAGGGCCAAACCGGAGTGGATCTAGAAGAAGGGTAGCCCAATTGATGCTTGTATTCTGTGAGCCTTGAGCGCGTTCAGCAAAGACAAATATTAGTTCGTTATCAATAGTCGTAACCGCACAACCCTCCACGTTATATATGTCACCAGGCCAAGGTACGGTATTGGTCACTAGGAGGCTGTCATTGTTGAGCTCGGATAACAAGATGCGCTTTGAACCCCTATCATTGTCACCACTTTCCCCGATCAGGAAACGGGGCGTGTCTTGGGTTTGAAAGGCGTCTGGAAGCCTGGCAATGCATTCGAGATCGCTACCCGGATCTTCTCCTTGTGGCCAGGTGACATTTAATGGGGTAATCACTGTCCCACCAAGTTCTGAGGGCAGAGAAAGAAGGCTAGCCCTTGGTGCAGTAGCTTCTTCAGGAAACTTGGCGTCATGGATGGCTAAAAAAGTATCATTGTCGATCCATGCAATCCCGCTCAGATCGGGAAGGGCTTGATTTGTTGGTAGACCGTCTGCAGACGTAATTGAGCTGCTAGCGAAGATTTGAAGGAAAGCAATAGAGATAGCCATAATAAAGGCTAATAAAATCGTCATCCATTCACGTTCCTTAATTCGACTTTAAAAGCATTTTGCTCTTGTCGTGAATATCGGACAATTGACAGGTGCACCAGAGCTGATGGCAATTAGTTCAAAAAATCGTATACAAGATGATCCAATAGTCATTAGGTTATTGAAGATTCAATTTACATTCCCAATTCAGATCTGAACTCGGAAGTTCTGTTTGCATATCTAGAATTTATTTGAATATTTGGATGAATCTCTCCGCAACAACAAATGACGAAAAGAACAACAAAACATAAGCATAATAGTCCTGATCCTCTATTTGATCTATTTCGAATTTTTTGCTCCAGTGACAAGTGGGACTGTACCATGCAGCCATGATCCTTCGTGATCGACTAGCTTACCGCTCTCATAATTATTAACATCTTCCCCAAAATAAAATACACTGTTGGTCTGCTCGCATATGGCAAAATAATCTTTAGTAAATTCTAGGAGGTCTCCAGTTTCGCTATTAACAACATTTTCTTCAACAGCTCTTGTGATTATCCCGTCTCCAACAGCTTTGGTCTCATTGCTTACGGTTACAGTTACATTAAGAGGCTCGCCATCTTCTACGCCTGCAAATATAAGCTGATAACCAGGTTGTAATATGATGGTGCCTATTGTGGAGAAATTACATTCCTCCATGTTAAATGAACTAGTCCACGATTCATTCTGTGCTTTGACTAGTGTCACAATACTAACGAATAGTATAGCTGCTGATGCTACTACCACAGTAGCTACGACCATTGAGAGTACATAAGATCTGATTTTAGATATCGGTCTCTTTGGATCTAGTGGTGCATACTACAACAAATAGATATTCTGACACTGATACAAGTGGCTAAATGAATATAAAAATTCATGACATAAAAATTCATGAATGGTTAGATAGTTGTATCGTAAACCTCTTACGGCTGTTTCAACGTATGTATAAATACTTTGTGGTACAAGCATCTAATTAAGCGATAAATATCATTAGTAAAGTTTGCAGAATAGTTAGATAGTTGTATCAATTTTCTTATTAGGATCCACTATTATGTACTGTTTTAATGCAAACAAAATACTCGATTCGAGTAACAATGGTCTTGATCCTAGCGTTAGTGGTAGTGATGTCTATTGGGATCTCTATGAAGGCATACGCACAAAATACTACACAGACAATGGACACAACGGCAGGCCAGACTACAAACATGACAAACATAACAGGGTTAGCATCCACCACAGGTGATAATGACGATGCAGATGAAGGAGAAGAAGAAGGGCCAGGAGACGTAGACACAAACGACAAGGAAGATTAAAACAAACTACAACACACACATAATTGATATGCATGGGAAAACATGTATTAGATGATTTCCCTCCTTCCTTTTTCTAACTCATTCAGCTTCCTGTAGATCATAGAAGGTGCACAGCATGTAATTCAGAATATGGCAAAGCATATCTGAATTTACAAATATTATTTTATTGATTCGATTGTTATTTCTCAATGTTTCGTGTTGTAGTAGACTAGTAGATCACATATATCCATAAGTAATATGTTTTCGTTATAGATATTACTAAATACTGATGTTTTTTTTTCCTAAATTATAGTACCCACACTCTTTGCTATATCGACTTTCTCTTTATTTCTCTATTCATTGCCTAATCTGATTTATACCTACCGACCATTAGCTATTCAGTACTCATAGGATTTTACACACCAACCACCACGACCAAAGATTTTCTTTCAAACTCATGACGTCTTCGGACATCAATCTAGTGAGCTATTCAGAAAGAGCTATTACTGACCTACTCTTAAAGGCATATGACACTGTTACTCTAATGTCAACCCTGTATCAAAAAATGACTAACCTTATCTATCTATTTTTTTGTACTATCGCTAGAAAAAATAAAACTAAAATAGCAAGTGTCATCGATGATGTAATTACAGACCCATAACTTGTGTCTAATACTTCGAAGGTATCTTCTAAAGACTCGAAAATCAATTGGATTGCAAACAAAGCAAATGCTGTAGCTGCATATATTATCTTCTTAAGACCTGTTCTTCTGTAAGCTGAAATTGACAGCGCCAATAACAGTATTGCCAAGATTCCGGTAGCTGCTTGAATGGCGCTCTCGATACCATCAAAAAGATCAGTTTGAAGTAATAATCCTGAAAACATGATTGGCAATATTGCTCCCAATCCAATTATCAAACTTGATCACCATCACTCCTCGATAGCGAAAGAAAAGTTTCCACCAGTCGATTGCTCCATCTGTCCCATATATTTGGATAGTAGTTTCGAATTAACATCGTAATATATCTCGATGAGGTTTTTCTGTCGTGCAGTTGGTATCTTTTGTATCTACCCTCCTTTATTTCATCAATTAGATTGGATTCAATCAAACGTTTCAAGTACCAACTAACGGACGCTGCAGATATTCCAACTCTATTGACTATTTCTGTCTGAGTAGGTGACTGTTGCTCTATGATAAACATAAGGATCTCACGACTAGTTTCTTGGCCGAGAACTTGAAGGATTTCTTTTTCATTGTCATGAAAAATTCCAACAGGGAAATAGTGTTTGTATAAGCCATGTCTAGCAGATACGACTCTTTGCATTTTCTCTAATTTTTCTAGGTGGTATTGTACAGTTCCCATTGAGACATCCATATATTCCTTAATCTTACGTAGGTGGCAGCCTGGATTATCTTGAATAAAATGTAATATCCTTTCAGCCGTATTCCCAAGCTCATCCACAATTACCAGTCATTTGTGGGTAATAATAACAATTACAAATAAAG
>JBAUMZ010000093.1:0-9292 GCA_049578985.1 Nitrososphaeraceae archaeon | reverse complement strand
TGGATTGTTAGCAGAGGGTAACATAACAGCTGATAAACTTCAAGGACCATTGAAGGGAAAACAGATATCTGATCTGACTACACTTATAGACAAAATCCTGAAGGGGAAATTAGAGGACAAATAGTCGCAGTTGTTTAATGCTATTGAAAATACTATATACAAAGAGTACATTGACCTTTTCCAGAAATTGAACCAACAAAGGAGCAGTATTTATGAAGTTCATTTTTAACTCAAGCTCAATTCAAAGAAACAAAAAAGATTCAGAAAAAAAAGGAAGGTTAAGATAAGGACGCCACTTTAATCTCATAAAATCCTAGGAATAATGGAAGATAAGAATACCTCTTGCCCGTCTAGCCCAGGTACTATGGTAGTAGGGATCATAAAGAAGAGGTGAAAAAAGAACGAGAACGTCGCAAACATAACGATGATGAATACCGCAATAATGATCAAGATTAAAATCTGGACTGTTTTCATGACTTGGTAGTAATAAGACATAAATATAAACTTCTGGGATGTGTTAAATGAATTTCGACAAGAATGGCAGGGTTGAATTTACCATTCCAAAACACAAGTCTATTTCAAATAATATTTAAGCTATATTTTGGCCTGGACAATTAAGAGATGCAATGCCCAAATTGTTCGTGACCATAATAGGAGCCTGCAGCGTTCCTGTCAGGAGCCATTCTGCCTTCGTTCTAATTGTTGGATTTGCTACCATGAAAGTTAGACATGGTTAGATGAATCAGATATCTGCCAAACTGTTGTCTTAGCCTAGATAAGTATCCACTGTGGTATCTGCATAGCAATCATTCCTTTTTTTCCGAGATTTACTACCACTGCTTGAGCATTTTTAACCAAAGCCTCCCCTCACCAGCACATACATTTGATATGCCCTTGAATAATTATGAAATAAGGTAGTGCATAACTGGACATTTGGTACATACTGTGGGGTAGGGCAAGATGCAGAAGTAATTACATAGCTATCGATAATGAATGATCATCCTATCGCTATCGATACTTAGCGTTGCATAGTCTTATAGGCCATCCTAGAGGAGCCTTTCCACGTACAGTTACTCCATTTTATACTTTTTTAGGTACTGATTCAACAAGATAGGATTTACTACTAAATTAATTGCAATCAAAGGTATAATTAGACTGATAAATAAATCTTTGAATTCATACTCTGATGAAATGGAAAGAACCAGTGCCACCGCTACACCTCCCCTTAATCCTCCAATCGTAAGAACATTCTGCCACCGACGAGGGATTTTAACTTTGAACGCTCTTAAGAATGTACTTCCTCCATAAACTACAACAGCTCGGGATAACATCATAATGACAAAAGGAATTGCGATGATAAGGATAAGCGGAAGTTCGATGCTTTCGTACCTTTCCAATGCGAGCAAAGGAACCCCAATAAGAAAAAAAAGAATACTATTGGTGATGAAACCTAGATAGTCCCAGTATTCGTGAAAACGCTTTCTGACACCAACTAATATCTCTTTGTGAACTGTTATAATAAATATTGCAATGAATAAAGTGGTAACAACACCAGAAACATGTAGCAATTGGTCAGCGATTATGTATCCACCTATGGCCAAACCCAATGAGAAGGTGAAATCAACATATTCATCAGCCTTCCATCTATCAAGGATTTTTCCTCCAATCCATCCTATTCCTACACCAAGGGCAATTGCACCCACCATAGCCCAGACAAAAGAGATAGAGGTGTCTAGTAATGAAAACGCAACGCCAGAAAAGATGATGCCTTTAACAACATTAAATGAGATGATTCCAGTTGCATCGTTAAATAAGGATTCTCCCTCAATAATTAGATTTAGTTTGTGTGGTATTGGAAATTTCTTGAATATGACACTTACCGCCACTGGATCAGTGGCTGCAAGAATGGTTCCAAAAAGTAGGGCGTCGATAAATGGAATATTGAATATACTATAGACTCCGACTCCTATGATGAAAATAGTTATGATCACGCCTATGATCGCAAAGAATCCTATTGGAACAGCTTCCTTAACGATCTGGCCAATCTTTAATTTACGACCAGAGTCAAAGATCAAAATAGGAATAAGACCCAATAGTATTAATTCTGGAATTTCTTCCATGATATCTTCTGATTCGATACCAATGACAGGAACTGCTGTTATTATTGCACCTAGAAACATTAAGATTGTTACTCCAGGTATTATGAAGTTTCTCGTGTATCGGCGTACCGCAGATATCACAACTAACAAAAGGCTGAGACCGAGAAGAAGAGTTACCAGCGGTACACTCTCGAGCATGAGATGTCTATTCTGAACTGGTTTATTTAAGCGCCTCCCCGAGCCAAAACAAATATGACCCAATACATGTCATCTGAACCAGCGTTTTAAACTTAAGCTACTATTTGATGCAGGTCTAAAATATTGCTACATTGTGCATTTGTCATGCTTATAATTCCTGCAGATATGAGATCTCCACCTGCATATGTGGTATCCATACACGAGTGCTAATAATATTTCATCAGAGTTATCTGTACCAGATAAACCTCTTGTACCTGCTTGAACCAACCTTGCTTTCCAGCTGTAGACCAGGGTTGGACTGACGTTGTACCTCCTGCATATTTAGGCAGTCGGAGTACCTGTGGTCAATATTTCCAGCACTATGTTAGTCTTCTCCTCTCCAGCCCATTTTCTACCTGGCATATTCAGATAATTTTTGGACCTTAAACATTTCGAGCACCTTCATATGCAATATTTTATGTAATAGCATTCTTTCGATCTTATTCTTGCCTCACACAATGTCATATCAGACAAACAATGTCATATTAGTGAGATTGTTTGAATCTAACTTATCATTCTCATTCATATTATCGACAAGGAGTACACGTCAAATCAGCTGCCTGGAAAAGAAGTGGGACCGATAGAGCTAAGCGGGAGAAAGTTCTTGGATTATATTAAAGATTATCCTTAGCAGATTATATATTGGCCAGATCGGTCGACTCACGAAGAGACAAAAGGGTAAATATGGGAGTCGTACAAATGCGGGTAACAACTGATTTAGACACTAATATTGAAACTATAATTTCTTATATAAGGCATGCATCATTAAGAAAGATAAGTCTTCTCTGTTTTCCAGAATGTTCTCTCTCTGGATACATAATCAACCATGCCAAACTTAACTATGATAGTATTACTCAATCATTTATAGAGCTTCAGAAAGTGTCTGATAGATTCAATATGTCCATGTTAATTGGTTCACCATGGAGATCACGAGCTAAAATCTTTAATGCCGCATTTGTTATTAAACCTAAATATGGTATCATAACTAAGTACTATAAGACTGACCTGACCGAATATGATGGAAAGTACTTTTCGAAAGGGACCACCTCTACATACCCATATTGGACTCATCAAGGCATAAAATGCGGTGTCCTTATCTGCAGAGATCAGAATAATCCTATGCTGGCACTTCGATACAAGAGAAACAATGTGAATGTATTATTTTATCTTTCATCTCACCACTATACTAAACGAGAAGCCTTGTACAAAGAAAGGCGAAATAGATCGTTTCCGATAGTCAGAGCCGCTGAGAATATGATGTATGTGGCCAAATCGGACGCTGTTGGGGAACAAAATGGCTTAATCAGTTTGGGTAGTAGTATCATTGTCAATCCAGAAGGAAGGGTGATATCCGAAGCCGTAAATGGACAGGAAGAATTGCTCCAATTTAGCATCTGAGGATTTCATATAACCTTCTTAAAGAAAGCTATAGTTGGTGAGGAACAGGCTAAATGTAGATAACACTTGCCGTTCGGTTGTATTCTTATATTGACTTGACGTTAGATTGGTATAAGAAATGTGTCAGGTCAAAGCATGTTATGAGAGTTCAGCAACAATAAGAGAGGCCAGCCAGCCTCTAGAAGCATAAAATACGATTATACTTAGTTGATTATTTTTCGATAAGTATAAAATAATCTATTCCCCTTATCCTCAACTTTGATAGATTGTCGGCTTCCTCATCCATGTCCTCTCCAATGATCAGTGCCAATCCGACTTTGTTCCTGGTCAAAGAAATATATTTTATGATTGCCTCTTGGAATGCTTTTACAATTTCCTTACTTATTTTGCCGTTAATTACCTTTGCTACAATTGCCCCGTACTCCTTTGTAAATTCGACCAGATCGGAGGTGGTGTCTTTGCCGGCCTGTTCATTATCTGGGATGGAAGTAGAAATTGTCTTCGAAGAAGAGGCAATATTTGAAACTTGATTCGGAGGGGGTTGTTGTTCGTTTGTCAAGTGATCCTTGTCTATTAGAATGTCAAATACTATGTCTTTATCAATCCGAACATCAACCAAATTCCTATGTTTTTCAGGGTTGGAGGAAAGATATTCTTTCAATGGTTCCCCGATTCCCTCTAATGTTTCAGATAACGCTCTCAACACATTATCTTTGCTTCTGGCAGAAATTGCAATAGTTATACCTGCTTTAATAGAATTCCTTTCAAAGATATCAGCCCAATGATGCAGTATTCTGCGGGATTTTATTAGACTATAAAGTAGATATACAACTACGGCAAGCAAGCTAGCTGCAACAGAAGTAATGATCACGTCATAAGTTCCGTCGGGCAGAATGTTGTACTTTGATATGACATCGGTGATATCAAGAATAGCAAAGACAACTAATGCCGCTATAAGTCCAATAATAGGATAGAAGGACCTTTCAATTGACCGTATCAGTTTAGAAGATCCATGCGCGTACATGGTTGGCATTATCGGTGAGTCAGTGCTATCTAACATGTCAAAGTTGCTTCTTCTACTTCTTGATCCTTTCTTCATTTACACCATTTATCACATTATCTAGATGATGTATATATATAAGGTATACAGGATAAGGATTCGGAACTCCGATCCCTCATCCTATTTCTTTTCTTCTATCACTGCGTTCGGATATACCCTGCTCCTTTATGCACATACTTCGTATCGAAAATATCAGATACCCAGCTATTCCGATTATTGCTGCCTGTAGAATTTTGCTAACAATATCTATTCTACCTATGTAGTACTCTACCCCGACTACAGGCACTCCAATTGTTCTAGAGGCTACGTATATGCCAATCATTATGATAGAGAAGACTGCCGACACCATGTACGGATTCTTATTCTTTAATCTAGATTTAAGAACCCATGCGACTAGTCCCAAGTATATCAGAGCTGCTCCAACAAAAACAGAAATCTCCAAGTGCTTCTCCTGCGTTTCACCTTCAATACCTATTTGCTGAAATTCAACTAGATCACCATATTCCTGAAAAGCCACTAGCAAATACACTATTGCATTTGAAAAGAGCAGTATGGCCAACAGGTACACTACAACATTTTGAATTCGCATTTTCAAGCAGACATTAACATTGTAGATTATAAAAAGACTATAAGAACTAAGTTCCTACATCACTTTTATTTAAAGACTATTTCATGAATGAGTGCATGAAGAAAACAAATTCAAACAAAATGAGCACACATCTTGCAGTTGTAATATCTGCTGCAATAATCTCGTCAATGGTAACTCAGCTTGTCCCAGCATATGTCCTGGCAACTCCCACCTCATCTTCAAACCAGCCTATAGGACAGCAGATAGATTCTGCAATAACAGCAATACAGGGAGGGATTACTGATGAGGGAAGGAAGCAGTTATTGCAATCAGAGAAACTTCTTGAAGATGTGCCATCTGCTAGTGCAGCTGAAAAGCATATCGAAGCAGCCCTTCAGGCATTAAAACAGGGAGACGATACAGGATCTATTATGCACGCAGAAGAAGCAAAGAAAATGGTCAACAGTTGAAAAGGTATCTGACTAATACATCTCTATTTTTTGAGTTCTCATTGACTTGAATGAAAGATTTTTCTAAAAATCAATTTTAAGAGATACACTACATAGATCTCACGAAGTCTAGAAAGTCCTTAACCCACTTGTGATACATTCCATTACCTCTATTTGTAATTTCATAAAACGTTGAATCGGAGATTTTAGTTGACTTTATAAGTTCGTTCTCTTCTAGAGTATTGAGTATCTCAGATATCCTGTCATGCCGTTGTTGTTTAATTACTGGTATCTTGGTTAGAATATGATATTTGCTTAAAGGCCCGCTTTGAGAATTAATACAAAGATATTCAAGAATCGAAAGCATCGTATATTCGGCAGAAAGCCTCTTCCTCTCGTTCAATTCTATCCATCTTTCCTAGTGCCTGTCTGTAACCCTTCAATTCTTATTGTATCATGTATATAAAAAGATAATTTTGTCATCCATCTCTTATACATGATTTGTCCAACTGCAAATGGACTCGCGTTATGTAAAGCACCATGAGATCATGTTTAACATATTTACGAGAACACGGAAAGTATTCCAATAAGATGAGAAACATGTGCGGAAAACCTACACTGTACACCGATCAAACTTCATCCTTTATTCAAAAAATTAATCAATTTTGCAATGTTGTAATACGCTGGGATTATCCACCCTCGAAACCAGGGTTCACACACAGGTCCTGTTATCGTAGCTATAGCTGTATCGATATGTTAACAGGCACGCATACAATAATATTAAAATAAACCTCACTATAAATAGAAATTAGAAAAAGCATGCTGAATGGAACTTCGGAGAATATAGTCATGAAGCTGTTATTACTGCTTTCTATAACTAGCTTACCAATGGTGGCATTTATTTTGGGTGAAAATGCATACGGATTCCCCTTGGCCCTTGCCACTACTTCATCTTCAGCTTCTAGTCAGGACTCTTCTTTTGTTGCAGCTATTATAACCATTACTGAGGATGCTGAGCAAAATACAGTGTTCACACCAGAAACGACCAACATAACTCGGGGAGAAGAAATATTCATTGGCAATAACAGCAGCTCTCCTCAGAGCATTACAAGTGGTACTGGTCCTGACGATCCACTATCTGGAAAATTATTTGATACTGGGGTGATAAAACCAAAAGGGTATGCAGAGTTTGTAACGGCTAATCTTGGCCCAGGGTCTTATCCTTACTATTCTAGTACAAATCCGTCAGCCAAAGGATCGATATTTGTTCAAGAATAGTTTGGCTTAGAATAGGCTGACCTCATCTGGCATAGACGTAGAAGATTCAACTACTCGCCGACATTAAGACCTTTGCCTTTATCATCCTTGACTTCAATTCGTTAAACTACCTTCGAGATCAATCCTTCAACTAATAGCGGATCAATGTCGGATCCGCGTATTATTGTACTGTTTGGTTTATGTTACAAGCAATCTAAAGGATATGGAATGATGATTCCATAATTTAGCCTAAGATTACCGGTGACCGGTTATGCTATCTCATCTGCAGCAAGGGTAGGCCGAAGATAGAAAAGGGGGGCCTCTTTGTTTATCTAACTCTAGATAGACATCAGCGTAGCACAGAGGAAGCTACCCATATCTAGTGGGTTAGGAGGACTTCCTGATGTTACTTGAACACCCTGCTGCTCTGGTGCATTACAATTGGCTACATTTGGCTGGTTTGTAGTTACATTAGCATTCATCGGGTCTTCGCCTGGCTCAATTACAACTGCTGGATGGTTACCAAGTCCTTGGATTAGACACACTACAGTTCCGGCTGGAAGTGCTTGACCTGCTTCCTGTTCTTGTATTGTTATGTCCCATACGGTCTAGGTTGGACATCCAACATCAACTGGATGCTTATCTAAGCCCAAACGAAATAGTTTAAATCCGTAACAAGATTCTGCTCTATTGCCGTTTCCGTAGAAATAAGGAACATGTATTGTGTTTTCGTGTGAGAACAAACTGGGTCGATCGAAACTCTGGTATTTTCAAACATTCGGGAGAATTCGATGCAATTGTGAATATCTAAAAATCGAAAACATAGGTGACACGCCAGTGCGTTTCCTTGAGATCTTTAGAAGTCCACGTTTCGAGGATGTCTCGTTAAACCAGTGGATGGCTTTGACCCCTCCTGAGCTAGTACAGACTCATCTTAATCTGAATAAAACTGTGATGAGTTCCTTACGCAAAGAAAAGTGGCCTGTAGTTAATTAATACAGTACTTAATCCCATCGTTACTCTAAGCGAATAGCTTTAGCCAACCTGAGGAGCTCAAGTCTCATTAGAAAAAATTCGTTATGTTTTTTTATTCACTATGTTTTGTTATCAAACCCGCTAGTATTTGATAATGGATGAACCAAACCACATCACATTTTGGTGGCTAGAATGAGTTCCGGTACCACTAAGGAGGAGCTATAACCAGAACTCCTCCAAATCAAATTGTTACTCCTGAATCTGACATTCTTTAAATGACCAATCCCTTGGTTCGTATGTGAGACTCCACAATTGCTTATCTAAGATCCGATAAAAGTAGTACCTTAAAATTATTATCAGACAGATATTTCATTTCCTTCTCGAATAAATCTACAGTTACATCAACCGGTCGCGTACTATCAAGGAGATCAGGGAAATTCACAATCGTGTGGTATACAATAATAGGGATGGCTCCTATTCTCCCATTTGTGTTGTACTTGTCCTGACTATTGACTATTTCGATGAATTTCTGTAGCATTTGCGAAGTGTTGTAGTAAATGCAACTACCTTCGCATTCTCGCTCAGAAGTAGAGTAGTCTCCTTCGATATGACGGTGACTCCAACTATTAATAGCATATCTGTCCACAAACATATCATTGTCTGGAGATTTAGAGAAGAAATAATGATCTGAAATGTTATTGTTATTCAGAAAGGTGAGTGGAGTTTCGCTATTGGATCTTGCTAGGTCATAATACTTGGAGACAATGTTGAATACTTCTGGATCATCCCATACTTCGCCGTAAGGATACGCGAAGATCGTAGAATTTATCCCATGATCGAGAAGGCATTGTTTTGATTGACTTATCTCATACTCCAACTCGGAAGAAGAGAGCTTA
Organism: Nitrososphaeraceae archaeon; assembly: GCA_049578985.1. Classification (GTDB taxonomy): domain Archaea; phylum Thermoproteota; class Nitrososphaeria; order Nitrososphaerales; family Nitrososphaeraceae; genus TH5896. Next base: position 353 of record JBAUMZ010000093.1, on the reverse strand, counting down.
TTTAAATGTGGATGGGTCATAGTGTGCGCCTCTATGTCATGCCCTTCTGCATGCAGTTTAGCTGTGTCACTCCAAGTCATTTTTTCATCCTCTCCTGAATCAGAACCAATCCAGTCACAAACTAGAAAAAATGTTGCTTTGAACCCATATTTATCTAGGATTGGTTTGCCATAGGTAAACTGACTCTTATGTGAATCATCAAAATTTAAGACTATGAATTTATTGGTATCGAGCTCGACTTCTGGTGCATTAGTTGATAGGTCAGCCCCCTTCTCAATCTGATTAGTGAAGGAAGTAATCTGACCGAAAGAAACTTGTATAAAATATGCAATGACTATAAATGAAAGCATAAA
>JBAUMZ010000092.1:0-4155 GCA_049578985.1 Nitrososphaeraceae archaeon | reverse complement strand
TACAAGCGCAAGGTGAAGCACAAGCCATAACCACAATAGATGAGCAGCTGCGTCAGAGCCCAAGCTATCTAGAATGGCTTAAGTCCCAGAAATGGGATGGCCAGTTGCCTCTGGTCGTTGGTGGTGGAGCAGGTCAATCAGTCACTCCATTCATCGAGATTCCGACTAGCAGAAATGAATTCCAATCAACAAGTGGGAGTGGAGCTAATACCACTTCGTCATAGCGGAATATCAATCTAAGCTAATCTTCATTCATCCTTCTGTTTCCCTAATTTCCCATATATCTGAAGATGGTAAGCTTTGGCAGGTCTGAATGAGTTGTAACTATGCTACGTCAAGGAAAGGTGTAGATTTTCAAAACACAGCAGAGGAAATCGTGAAGGCTTTTGAACCATTTTATCAAGGAATTACACTCATCGACAAAACCGACCCTGGCTATTTGTTCAGATTATATAACTTAGTAATGAAATATAAAATAATTGCAGATTACGACTTGAACGAATTCGCTACGTATTTGCCGCGGCGTAACATTGATAATGCTTCTCTGTAAACGTCATCGTCAGATGGGCTACAAATTCTACAATTTGTTGAATGTTAATTAGTAAAACCCCAAACCCCTATTGGATGACCAAACTGCGAAAAATTCAATTGTATAACCGATGATTATCGAGACATAATTAATTGAGGTGACATAGATTTTCCTCAAGCGAATAGGACACGGTTATATGATTCGTGCTATCCCGAAAACCAGACCTGGCACTACATAAAGACTGGAAGGGATACGTGATTGCCAAGAATAAATATGAGGTTGAGGGGACTGACTACTATGCAAACGAAAGCTCCTAAACATTGGAGCATATATTTCTGAAACAGAATTTTCATCGATCGGTATCAACACTAATCGCTTTAGAAAATCTGCTATTTCCTCAAATTTAGCTGTTCTTCTGATTGGAGTGCACTAACACAGAATAATAGAATCTACTTAATGCAGCACAGCGTTGCGCTCGATGATATGTTTATGTATAGGTTCCAGTACAATATTCAGGTGGGCAGCAAAACATGGGTTTGCGCGTTATGTTCACAAGACTTTACTAGAAAATATAGCGCAATCCGACACAGCCGGGATCTTCATCATGGTCAAGGCACGATACTACGAATGATTGACTATGTGATAGGACGAATTGCAGGCGAATATAGTCCCGCCAATCCCCTAGCATACAGGTCAGAGTACAAACAACAAGCTTCAATCTCAACTAGTTTTGATGATAAAGCATTTAGCTTCCCTGTGGATGCTAATGTATCCGTAGCACACGACAGCTCTCAACCAAACTCATCAGGTCCTCCGGATCAACGACCTAACACTAACGCAGTTCACACTTCCACCACTCTCATCAATGGATTTACTGCAAAGATTGATGGAATCCATGGATTGGCCCGAACTCTCTACGGTCCCGAAAAGACGGAGGCTTTTCTGAAAGAGCTATATGGCTCAGTTATCGAGAATGAAGGGAGAGAAGAGATTTTGGACAGGTGTCTTGAAAAACTTAAAAATAGGATTAACATGAAGCAAGCTTGTCACCTTCTATTCAGTACTCCAGCTAAGGAGGCAGATAAACGTCCTCCATTGTATGGCCACCATGTACAACATCTATCTGAATCCTCCAGGACTAAATTAGAAAAGATTGAAGCATTATTGACAGTGAAACTTAAAAATCCAGTTGCTGTTTATGAAAAGATCGAAGAATTAATCAAAGTGTGTAATTCTACACGTCATCACGAAATTCTTGATCTTGAGTTGCAGTCCTTAGGAGAAGGACAATAAACGAATAACTAACACGATATCAAGATCAACCTGCTGACACCAACATCACTTATTAGTCCTTTTGTCAAAGCGTAGACTTCAATAATCAATGCGCTAACATTGACTAAAAATCAACGTATACATAAATTTAATACCACAGGTAATTTAGTTACAATATGTGGAAGCAAAGGCGCTAATGAAGTAATTTATATTCCATAAAGCAATACCTTTGAAATCCCATAGCCAAGCCTCTTGTAGATATGGTTTTGAAATGTCTACGTGAAACTCGATTTTTAGAGCAGGAAGTCGAATCTCTAATGGAAGAAATGTTTCCTGGAGCACGAAATTGCTCAACAAATTGAGATTCACTTAAAGCAAATAAAATCTAAAATGGCGATATAGAGAATTGTGGAGTATAGTAAAAGCGCCTTTCAATCAATAGGTTAAGAACAAGAGCCTAAGAGACAACTGGAAGCTCCGTGGACCTCGTCGAATGAAAGTGATTCCATTAACTCTGCTGCGATCTATACTGGAGGGAAACAAGAAAACAATTCGAGAGCCATCAAACCACGAAAGAAAGATTGATACATACTTTTATCATATAGACATACAAGCCCGCTTAAATGAATGAGTTAATGTAGCTGAGATAGATTGAAGCTCCTATACAATTTCCCAGTCAGTTAAACATCAGCAGACCAACTTGATGACTTGTCACTTGTTCCCCTTATGGGTAAATCCCATTTATAATATAGTGCCATGATCCTGAAAATGGTCACAAAGATGATGCATATAATGCTTGCAAATTCTAGATCGATTCCTTCATAAAGTAGTAATATGTACAGTAAGACCCCGACAAAGCTTATCGACGCATACAATTCTTTTCTAAATACAAGAGGTGTCTCATTTACTAAGACGTCTCTGATGATCCCTCCACCGATCGCTGTTATCATTCCTGAAAATACCATCAGCAGGACGTTAAATCCGTAAATGTTCAGCGCAATTGTTGCTCCAATTATTGTAAATACTCCTAGTCCAACAGCGTCAAATATCAAAAATAAACCCATTTGCCGCTTAATTCGAGGGTATAAAAAGAAGACAGCTATTGCTGTGATGATAGCAATGCTAACGTAAGAGAGTTCTGAAATCCCTGAAGGAGGAATTCTTCCTAATACAATATCCCTGCTAATTCCTCCAGCAAGCCCGGTAACGGCAGCCAGGAATATGACACCAAAAATATCTAGCTTGTGTTCAACTGCCTTTATTGCTCCCGTCACCGCAAAAGCCATTGTTCCGAATAAATCTAGAAATTGAATTAAGCTCCACAATGATAAAACGTCTATTGTAATTGACAATGGGTCAACTCATACCTGAATATATTTTGGGAGCATCACTGTCAATGATAGCGAGAAAAACAACTGCATGGGGCTTTTTTAGCATATTCACATTATTTCCTGACCCAATACCTATATAGCATTTCCACCCAGCAGTACAGATTTATGATGAAAGTCAGAAATCCTTCGGTATTCACTATAGGTTTATACAAAAGGAATGGGTATTTTGATCGTCATTGAACATGAAAGTTTCATTCAAACTTAATTTTCTACATGGGGGTATTTTGGTTTAGATGCCGAAAAACCCATTCAAACGAGGAAAATCTAGCTATCCCTATGGAGATCCATACCCGAATTCAAGTTCTAGCAAGAGAATCGTGAAAATTGCGATCCCTGCAATAATTGGTGTGATAGTAGTAGCGGTTCTTATTGTGTCTAGTATCAAAATTGTTGATGCTGGCAATAGAGGTGTACTATTAAACTTTGGTGCGGTGGATACCAGCAGATCGTTGCAGGAAGGAATCCATTTCGTGGTGCCGGTTAGAGATGACATTATACAAATGGAAGTTAGGACACAGAAGATTACTGAAGATACAGTGTCTGCTTCAGGCGACCTGCAGGATGTCAGAACCCAAGTAGCTTTAAATTACAGACTTGATCCTGAAAGTGCTCAACTTGTATATCGTCAATTAGGCCCAGATTATGCCAACAGGGTAATTGTACCAGCGATTCAGGAATCCGTCAAACAGGTGACTGCAAGATTTAACGCGGAAGAATTGATCACAAAAAGAGAACTGGTAAAAAATGAAATTGAAGAACAAATTAGGGCAAGGCTTGCCACATACAATATTGCAGTGGACACAATATCTATTACTGAATTTCAATTCTCAGATGAATTTGTTAAGGCAGTAGAGGCAAAAGTAGCAGCCCAGCAGAGGGCATTGCAGGCACAGAATGAGCTGCGTAGAATAGAGATTGAAGCTCAACAGGCAGAAGCCAGAGCAGTCGGAGAGCAGCAAGCAA
>JBAUMZ010000091.1:0-20730 GCA_049578985.1 Nitrososphaeraceae archaeon | reverse complement strand
TACAAGCGCAAGGTGAAGCACAAGCCATAACCACAATAGATGAGCAGCTGCGTCAGAGCCCAAGCTATCTAGAATGGCTTAAGTCCCAGAAATGGGATGGCCAGTTGCCTCTGGTCGTTGGTGGTGGTGCTGATGGATCAAATAGTCAATCAGTCACTCCATTCATCGAGATTCCGACTAGCAGGGCAGCTAGCGGAGAGGGCGGTGAAGCAAATTCCGGAAACACAACATCATCTTCGTCAGGCGATACTTTGCAGACTGTGCTGAATAACACATTACTAACCAACACAACAAGATAACCCCTAGAGGATAAGCTAACGTCGTCATTTAACCGACAGATAGGAGATAACTGGAATTTTTCGAGCTGATGGCGGGCTAGTAATTTAAGTCCTACCATCGTCCCGTTTTTTAAGACCGGTTACACCCACAAGAAAATTGAAATTTAGTGACTTTCATTTCGTCATTATTGTCTACATTTTCCTGAGTCATAATCCTATCATTGACGGCTAGGCAGCACCTTCAGTTAACATATCACTAATATGACGTATATCCCATTTTGTCGCCGGGCCAAGATCTTTTCCAGTATCAACCTTTTCACCATAGATAGATCCTGTTGAGGGTCTAAATCTCTCCTGCTTGATTATCCGATCGACTATTAATGCCGCCATTGGCAATGCTCCGGTCGCCCCAGGAGAATTGTAATTCAAAATATGTACGGAGTCTTCATTTTCTACTATAAAGATGTCAGGGACGAATTTACCATCAAGACCTACTAACGAAGATCTTATTCCCGATGTTCCTCTTTTAGTAAATTGAGAAGGGTCGAGTGCAGGAAGAAACCGCTTCACCCGATTTATCATTACCTTCTTGGAGAGGGAGCTTTTTAGCTCATGAAGAGCCAGTGTTACAAATTTCTTGTCCGTAAAGAGACTAATAACACCCGTATCTCTGATAGATTCTATGATTTTTGGGAGTATTAGTCTCATATTTTGGTTCCAGTCATATGCAAACGGGCCCGATACCAAGACTGCATTTGGTCCCACCTCCCTTCTTCCATCAATCCTGACAACCCAGTGAGGATCAAGAAACGGATATTCTGGATAATGAGGTACAGAGTAAATACTCTTCTTTGTTAGATCCATGAGAGAAGACGGGGCAACCCAATACTCCCCTCTAAAATGCAAGGCCGCAAAATCTTTGGCCAATCCCATACCATGAGCAATATTAAGAGCAGCGCCTCCCGCCACATTAATTAAGTAATCCGCAGACAGCTCAACAAGAGATAACCTTTGTTTGCCAGTGGTAGAATTGCCGATATTTGCCTCAGTGTTGGTGAACGGAAAAGATCCTTGCTTTACTGCGGCAGACCATGTTTTTTCCTGGATATTCCGTTTTTGGAGTAACTTGAGTCGAATAATACGATAGTGTTTCTCCTGCCGTATTGAATTTTGAGGATTTACGAAGCACTGGTCGAGATATGAATGTTCTCCTGACTTTACTGATACTAGTTTGGTTCCGAACATTACTTCGCATCCAATATTTCGTGCGTCAGTCAAGAGGCATCTGGTGATTTCACCGTAGTTAACTGAGGCATCCTTTGTGCAGTGAATAGCACCAGTACATCTGACATTTGGTTCCAAGCCCGCAACCTCTTGCTTATCTAGGTATTGGAGTTCCTCTTGGCTTAAGCCATTTGAATACCCCCACTCAAGATATCTATGTAGATGCGGTATCCCGTATTCGTCTGTGGCGACCTCTAAAATTCCATCCTTAATAAATGGCAAATGCCTTGATTGGCAGTAGTCGGATAGCATGTCAAAACCAATTGAAGCAGATCTTGCAAACAATTTTCTCTTTGAAGGATCATAGAGGAAAGGAGAGTGCACTTTTCCTGTATTTCTAGAGCTGGCGTGTAACGCCGCAGATACTTCCTGTTCAATAAGAAGTATTCGTGTACCTGCTCCGAGATTGTAGGATAATAAGTAAGCTATAGAACAGCCGAGGATGCCCCCGCCGATTATAACAACATGATAATGTTTTACTTCACTCAATCCAAATTACTTCATCGCCCAAGTCATTTTATTCTTTATAAGGCTACTAATGAAGTGAATAGCTCAAGACTAAAATAACTATATATATTATTTCCCTTTCTAAAACAATGCATGAAAGTACTTATAGCTGAGGACAATCCTGATACTCGGTTTTACTACGACGTACTTTTTGAAAAGTATCAACATGTGCATGTTTCGGCGAAGGATGGTTTGGAATGTTTGAGAATATATCACGATGAATTCGAGAATGTAAGACTGCAGACTGATGCAATGCAAAAGATTCAACCGTTTGACGCTGTAGTATTAGATTATAAGATGCCTGGGCGCAATGGACTTGAGGTTGCCAAGGAGATCCTAGCGGTTAATCCACATCAACGAATAATATTTGCTTCCGCATATGTGCGAGACATACTAATGGAGGCAGTAAGGCAGCTGAGGCAATTAGTTGAGCTAGTTCAAAAGCCATTTAATGAAAGACAGTTTATCGATATCCTTGAAGATGCTGAAGTATATCGAGAGCTTAGAGATTTTGATGTGGATATTAATCAGATTAGATTGGGTCAATTCAGGCACGAACAACTCAGCAAGCTTCTGGATATCTTGAACGATCTTAGAAGGCGAGCGCGTTAGGGCCATTTTTTATTGTCGCTCTACATAGACTTTAACGGATCTGGCCACAATCGATATGCGGTGCTCCAGAGCATATTGAGCATAGGAGAGGGCACTGGCATTTCCATACGATAGCGTATAGCTTCTACAACTTTTCAACGTTCCGAGTTAACCGAAAAATCGTTCAACTTCATTCCATTGAACGAGGGCTCACCCATGAATTAATCTTTCAAACCCTAATGGAAAATTTTGTAGACACTTTTTCATGGCCTTTTTTAAAAAGATGTTATGATCAAATGATTGATGAGTTCATGTCCCAATAAGTAATCAATAAATTTAAACCATTTATTTTTTCAAAGATTGGACTCATCATAAATCATTTGGCCATTTTATTCATTACTATCATGGTTCTGATGATTATGCTTTCACTATTAGTACTATATTCATCTGATGTATTCCGGATGACTACGGATCTGCCATATAACCATATTGAAAATAGTTTTGCTTCCACTGCCGCTCAGCTACAAGAGCATAACAACTATAGTATTGACGGACCAATCGTATTTAACGCTAGCGGGATTATCGGCGAGAATTCCGCTGACGCAATTTATCCTGCTTTTAAGTATAGTCTTTCGGAAATCGATCAACCCGAAGTTAAGGATTTAGCCTCTAATAGTTCCTTTCTCCCGGTTCCTAGTCTCGGTTCCGAAATAGCAACACCGTCACAGGAAGCCTCTACCGCAGAAGATGCAAGTGAAATGACTCAAAGTGCAATTGAGAAAATGGTAAATCCTAGCTCTTTACTTTCTTCAGCGATAGATGACATCCGTGAAAGTGGAAATAATAATAACGCTGACAATTCTCAAGATGTCCAATCAACTCCCAATAAGACCATAAACTTCCTCGATATTGAATTTTCAACGATTCCTCTGTACGGCATGAATATCCCACCAAAGGATTACCTTCTACTCTCAAGTGATGGGGCGTGGGACGGTGTGAGAGATAAGCTTTTTGCGACTGCTAGAATTCCATGCAATGATAAACATGAAACTCCGTTGAGGGTTGTACTACTGGAAAATTGGTCAAGTATCGCTTACCCACCCCCTAAAATGCAACTAATTGAAGGTGACAGTAAGGGAGAGCTATGCATATTCAGGATTGAATATCCAGAGAATGAGGTTGTTGACTCTTACATCACGCCGACTACATCGGAGAAGAGTTCAACTCGCATCGCGTCAACTGCAATAGCACTGTATAATTCAGGGGCATCTGACTTGAAATTCCCCATGGCAAGTTCAATTACAATATCTCATATGGGTTCTCTTCAGGATACACATAGGGCTAAAGAATAACCGAAAACGCAAGGCGCTAACAATTTTATCAAGCATTAAATTAGCTGACAAAAAACTCGATCAGGCTCTTCAAATGGACACAATCAACCCCAATGCTAATATTACTGATATTCTTACTATAAATTATACGAGCATTGATTGAACTTGAAAAAGTGATAGATTCGTTAGGCGACCGAAAGTCCTTGTCTATATTTAAATTCATCGCTAAACAGCCTTCTGATACATCGACCCTGCGTAACCAACTTAGCCTATCTCGAAAACAGTACTATACAAGACTCTCTGAGATGATAGAAGCGGGACTCATCAGAAAGTATCACAGCAACTATACTTTAACATCATTTGGAAAAATGGTATACGATGCTTTAGAGATCATTGAACTGGGGCTGACAAATTTTTGGAAATTAAAGGCTTTAGATAGTCTTGAATTCGCAAAGACTGCCCGAATTCCTCAGGAGGAAAGGGAAAGGATCCTTGAATCATTAATAGACAATATGAAAATTAAAGAGATACTTTTAGCCCACTAATACCCCCCATTTGGGTATTTGGTTTAATGGGAGTGACGCTTATTCTTTGAGACTTATGTAATGTAGATTAAGTAGTTTAGTTTATTCAGATAAAATAGTAGCTAAAAAAACATCAATCACGATCAAACAGTTGTAAATTCAATCTCCATCAATAATCGGATCTACGATTCATAAAAATAAAAGAATATATATAGCAATATTAAGTAGGTATACCAGCAGTTCTTCTGAATCTAAATACTTGCCTTAAAAGTAAGAGTAGTTAGTTATTTATAAAGTATTTTGTAATGATTAGGGTATATATATTTATAACACTTAAACTGTAAACGATATTGCATGAAAGCAAAACATTCAACCTCACATAAAAAAAGAGAAGTCACATCTATAAAAGTCGATCCTGAATTATGGAAAAAGGCAAAGATAGAAGCGATTAACCGGGAAATAGATCTGTCTGAATTAGTAGAAGACGCTTTGAGGAAAGAAATTAAGGGCGGCGGTTCTGTGACGAAATGACCTGATTCAACGGGGTGATGATAGGTTTTATCTGGAATGGCAATAATCTATTGCAGGTATAGAATTTCAGGATGATGTCCGTATCAGCAAGAGTAGTGCTGACCAAGTGACCAAATGAAACTGGAAGGTCAGCTAGTTCTGGCCTTCCTCCTCTCTACTTTACCACCACAATTGTATTCTTTTTGACAAATGATTGGGAACATGCTGCAATGTCATTTTAGATGGAGGATACAACTCTTATGATTCGTGAATTTTTGAAGCATATGAAAACTGTTGGCATTCAGAAGATATAAGGTATAAGATAGTATGAACGTGAAGTACTATTCTACAGCAAGTGATCCCCCATCTTGCATGATTTGGTATCAAAACTTCAAAATAATGTGGAATAGGAGAGGTGTAGCAATAATGCCAAGACAATTTTTTGCTGAAATGCCTGGATAGTTGACGTTGTTGAATAAACTCCTTGTTGAATAAACTACTCTGAAAAAAGTTAAGATGATAACAGTTATTCTCTACTTATGATGGTGGCTAAACTCTCGCTTAGAATTCATCCAAAATAGTTACTGTTGTTCCCCCCCCGTCAAACTATCGAAATGGGTGGAATCATCGTAGCCAATCAATAGGAATGTCTTGATAGAGACCGTTTGGTAGAAGCCTCCTAATTGATATTGGTAATGCTCTTACTTCCAATTCTGCTATGGCTAAAGAAATCGAATCTTTGATTCCACCAGGAATGGCGATAAGGCTGGGGGCTCCAAGAGAAAGTTGAAGTGATCTTGCTCCAGTAATTCTTGCCTTCTCAAATCGCGTAAGACTGTGAGGGCCAATCATAACTTCAGTGGGAGAGCCTGAAATCTCTCGGAGTTGGAAATCAAATTCATCATACGTAACAACCTCATCTTTTGGCCTAGTGCTTAATGATAGTTCCTGCATCGAATTTCCTTTCCCTCCGCCTGTTGTGCCACTCTCAACTGATTTTGCCAACACTTTGGCGGCCTTCTTTCTACTTGTATCGGCAGCTCTCGTGGTGCCCAGCGATGAGGTTTTCTTACCCCTTGGCACAGTTGGACTGGATGATGACTTCTGCTTCTTTTTAGAAGTTTCCTTATTCGTCGAAGACTGTTTATTAGAAGACTCTTTAAGTACCAAGAACAAACCAATGGGGAATTAAATATATAATTAAATGTTCCGAATGGCCGTAAATAAATAGTTTCCTTCCGGTAAGTATTGATGGTTTGCACCCGCATGTCTAAACGGAAAATTGATAGAGGTGCTCCTACCGCCTTAAAATAGCAATGCTAACTTTTATCTTAGTGTTTCAATTGAGAAGATTAAGATGGGGGATAACAAACAAAATGGCTTGAAATCTGTTTCAAGATTAACCGCTGTACTCGAAATACAGGGACAAGGTACCATTGAGTATGAGTTTGTTCGACATCTAGCACCCCTTACCATCAGTAGAGTTTACAATGCATTGCCAATCACTGATACTGTACATTTTTACGACAATAAATTTGCATATATGCATACCCAGCTGCAAGTTGGAGGCGAGAAGCCAAGAACCACTTTTAAGTCTGGAGAAATTGCATTTCTAACCAATTCCTCGTCGGTGTGCTTCTTCCTTCAAGATTGTAAAGTTTCGCCGATGAATCTGATGGGTATGGCAAAATCTAATATAAACAGGCTCAGTAGATGCAAGGTCGGTAATGTCTTGATTTTAAAGAAATAATAAAGAATTAATTCAGGCAGGTACTGCCTATTGCTTGTTTATTGAACGACTGTTTGATAAATGCGATGGCCGCTATATCCCCCAGCCACTTTAACCGAACCTCTCGCCTCCATGCTCCTTATGAAAGAATTAGCCACAGATATCTTTACACCTAAATTTTTCGCCAGTGCTTGGACTGTAATGGCTTTCATGTTCTGCAAGGCCTTCCTTCCTGCTGCTTCCTCAATTGCAACTGATAATTTTTGCTTACTCCCAGGTGATTTTTTTGAATCTTCTTTCTTCGGGGTCGGATTAGAGCCTGATGCGGTAGTTGAGTCTTTATTTTTCGCACTTGAGCCTACTGACTTCTTTTTCATGCCGCCCATGGAATTTCAACTTATATTTGTTTAATATAAGTTGTATGCTAATATGAGGAGCTAATGTTCTTCTTTTCAGCCGAATTAGGTAGGTTATGTACTACGATGAATTAAAAGGTGCATTTTGACTCGTACGGCGTCATTTTCGTAAGCTCAGCGACGTGGTATTCCATTAACCGGGACGCTCAACAAAAATCAATTCCTGGGCACGTCTTAGTCTTTGTGCAATGGTCGCACTATTACAGACATCCTAAATGAAGACAAGATGTCCTTACACCTATTCCGAATAGTCACCTCGGTAATTCCCGCAAAACTTGAAATCTCCATTTGGAGCAAACTTACCCCCAACAACACTGACGCAAGGTATATGTAAGCTGCTGCAAGACCATGTGGCGATTTCCCGTCGGCCAAGAGATGATTATTTGTTTTGTGTGCAATGTCGATAGCTAGTCTTTCCACCTTAGTATCAATCTTTGCCGTATTGGCTAGTTTGGAGATATACTGGTCTATTGCCGCGGCAACTGGGTAAGCATCATATTGCGCTACAGAAAGAGTTTGAAATCGGGTTGAAGCAGAGAGCAGTGCCTGGTCTGCTAAGTTGCTTCGTGGTAACTCATTATTATGTCTGTGTGACTCCTCTAGACAATATTGACCTAACCTAGGTTTTTCTGTGAGATTCTCGAAATGCCGACGCTCATATCTGGGCCTAATATAAGACTCAGTGAACATTCCCATTTCCATAACCATGGATCTGTAATATTTGGAAGCTAATCTAGTATTTGCTTTAGATTTTTCACCTGAGCCCGATGGATTAACAATTTCCTCAAGCGACCTGACCACATTGCATTTTTTACAAGCAAGATAGATGGTAGCGGCAGCGATACAAATTACGGATTTCCCTTTTGCTTCTCTCCGATTTTCAAAGAGACGATAGAACATTGCTGCGGTTTCTGTGATAGTTTTGGGAAGAGACAGCAGCGAGCATATTTCGTTAATCTTGTACAAGACGTTTGACAGTCTCCTTTCCTTTGGAGATGCAACCCTAATTCGGGATTGCCATTTTCTCATAGTATTCATTTGTTCTACAATTGCATAATCTATGTTTTTTCCGCTGTAGTCCTTCGAACTAAAACTAATTTCAGTCCTTAGGCCGTAATCATGCAATGAAAAGCTTGTATGGCCGCTTGCTCTGGTTAATCTACTTTTTTCTTCAAAATCATTAGAATGACTCTCTGGGCCATAATCATTTATCTGATCCATGACAACACACCCGCACCTTTCGCAAATGTACTCACCTTTACTTTGGTCATGGATCAACCGAGAATTGCATTCAGGACAAATCGTACAATAGTCAACATTCGTCATACTTTGTTTTCACCCCTAGTTCAATTTGACTCATCTGACCACACTCTACACCTGATCTTGATTTTACAGCCGGCCATTTCCTAAAATTAATTAAAAAAACATTTTCCACCATTCGCTTGGTGACCCCAATTAAGTGAGCGTATCCAACCACCTTGATCGTCAGAACGCAGAAGTCAGCATTATATTTATTTGAAATGGTCATAAGTATTTATTTTAATTGAAAACTTTTATAGATACAATTCGTGTTTTGAATATTTGATCTAAAATGGTTCCTATGGGCCATTTTTTTGTCATTCTATGTGAAAATATTTGACATTAATGCTTATTTGTGGTATGGCCAAAATGGGTTGTGCATCGCCGTCTATTTGGTGGATTGGAGTTAACTACGAATTACTTTGTTGTAACGTATAGGCGGAGGAGTGAATGAGATGTCAAGAAGACTTGTCATTTTCTTGTTCTGGGTAATGGGTTTCTCAATAGGGTTCGCAGCATATCTTGTGTTGCCAGATATAGCTGAATGGTTTGGCCAGGCTATGCCAGACCTTATAGATCATGAGACTGCAGGCGCATTAGTAGCTGGAATAGTTGGTTCTGCCATAAGTACTTTGACAATCGTCAGGTGGGCTAACAGATCGACAGTATACTGATCTACAGCGATTATTTATTACCTCGCCATAAATTAGGTGCCATCTGTTTATTGATCGTAAAAGGCTCGCGCTAGATCGGTTTATAAATGATATTTCTATATGTTAAGAGGTGACGCAGGTCCTTCATGATTCACTAGAATCCCTAACAAAAGAGTTCAAGTCCATAAGGCGAGCTACTCTTAATATGTTCTCTCAGCTTAAGCACGAGGATGCCGTGGTTCAGGCTAGTGATTTTGGCAGTCCACCGAATTGGCACTTGGCTCATGTGAGCTGGTTTTACCATAAAGTGTTGGAGAAACATGGAGTAAAAATAACACTACCAGAGGACATTAATTTGGCTTACTTAAACTCGTACTATCAAAAGTACGATTTTATTTTAAGCAAACCTGAGAGAGGAAGATTTCCAAGACCCACAATCAGACAGACCTTGCAATATAGATCGTTTATAGACAAGGAAGTTACAAGATTTCTGAAAAATGGGAATATCAATTATCGTGATGTCGCATACTATGACATAAAATTAGCTAATCAACACGAAATGCAGCACCAAGAGCTAATGATTTACGATTTACAGTATTACTTCAATCGTTTCATTGATCCAGATGATAATTTTCGACCTACAACTATGCAACCATTCGAAACGCAGACAGATTCACTAAAAGATAGCACTGATGTTCGCGAATTACATCCTTCAATGGTTGAGATCCCTGGAGGAATTTACAATCTTGGTTATCCTGGCGACCATTTCTGTTATGATAATGAGCTTCCAGAACATAAAGTCTACCTCGAGAATTACCTAATTGATATATTTCCAGTGACCAATGGGGATTTTCGACGATTTATGGATGACGGGGGATATGAGGATTATAATCTATGGTTGGCTGACGGGTGGGATTTGGTCAGAGAGGAAGATTGGAAAGCTCCTCTCTTTTGGAACTATGAAAAGGGAGAAAGGTCCTGGACGAAGAAGGACTTTAGAGGCAAAATTAGGTTAGATCCTGAAGAACCAGTTGTAAATGTAAGCTTCTACGAGGCAAACGCATATGCTAGATGGGCAGGAAAACGACTTCCAACGGAAGCAGAATGGGAAAAGGCCGCCAGCTGGAATGAGAAGTTACAACGCAAATTCTTGTATCCTTGGGGAGAAAACATAGATGTTCATAATTACGCAAATGTGCTTGAATCTAACAATTGGGCGCCCACTCGTACCGGAATGTACAAACAAGGGAGAAGCTATTTTGGATGTTTTCAAATGATAGGGGATGTGTGGGAATGGACTTCATCAGAGTATAGTTTGTATCCGCGTTTTAAGTCGAAATTTCCAGAGTATACCGATAAATGGTCCATTAATCAAAAGGTTCTTAGAGGTGGATCATTTGCAACGCCCAGTTTGCAAATCAGAAACAGCTATAGAAACTATTTCAGGCCAAATGAACGAATACTTTTTTCAGGTTTTAGATGCGCCGCAGATCCCTAACGTTTCGTAATTGTGTTTGATACTTTAGCTGTTTACAACCATCAAACTTACACAATACAAATTACCATGATCGAGAAAATTTTCTGCAATTCGAAATCCTGAACCCTCAACAATATCTTTCATCTTTTCTAAAGTGAACTTATACGAATTTTCCGTATGAATTCGTTCATTTTCAGAGAAAGAAAATGACCTCCCTAGTCTATTCACATATACATCGTGTGTTATTTTCGAGATGAGATTCATTTCTATTCTATGGTGGTCAGTATTGTAAAATGCTAAATGACGAAAATTCGTCTGTATGAATTCCCCTCCTAGCTCGCGATTTATTCGGGACAGTAGATTAAGATTAAATGCAGAAGTAAACCCAAGTCTATCGTTGTATGCATCTTCTACTAATTTAACATCCTTCTGCAGGTCAAATCCTAAAAGCAAGAAATCACCTGCTTGCATGTTCGCTCTCAATGAAATCAGAAATTCAATAGCTTCTGAGTATTCAAAATTTCCAATAGTAGATCCTAGGAAAAGTACAACTTTCCTTTCGGGCATTGCTCTATTTTTAGCCGAAATATTGCAAGCCTCACGGATCCCTTCTGAATAGTCAGCAGCTATTCCGAAGGTATCGAGTCGAGTGAATTCTCTGTTTAGGTCATGTGTGGTCTTCAACAGAATTTCTTGAGAAACATCAATCGGAAGGTAAAAAACATGCTTTTGCCTTTCAAGCAAGGAGGAAAGCAAGATCCTCGTCTTTGCTGAATTGCCACTACCTAATTCAACGACGGAGACATCAGCATCCATAAATTTGAATATTTTTTGGTCGTATCTCTTGAGAATTCCTGTTTCCGTTCTGAATGGGTAGTATTCTGGCTGCTCACAAATTCTCTCAAAAAGACTAGATCCCACTTCATCATAAAGATACCTTGGTTTGATCCATTTCTTATTATTTTCCTCAGAAAGCCCGTCAACTATATCCCTGGCAAAGTGTTCGATTAAGGAGATTTCACGCGAAACGAATGGTTGCATTTCTATTCTTTGTTTGCATAAATAGCAATATTAGGTTCATAAATAAGTTGTGCAACAGAACGCACTTTTCTAGATATATGTCATGCCTTGAAGTTTATAAAATATAGTCTTTTGATGTAGGCGATTCCCTCCCTTAATGAATTAAGATAGGTGACCTGCTCCAAATTTGGTTCAAAACTGATGTATCGCTGATAACCAATTTTATACATGGCCCTCAAGATTGAGCTAAAATCTAGATGCCCACTTCCGGGCATTTTCCGATTGTTGTCTGCAAAATGCACGTGGAACAAGAAATCTTTTGCCTGTTCAATTGCGTTTGAAAATGAGTCCTCTTCAATATTCATGTGAAAAGTGTCCAATAATATTCCAAAACTCGCATTGTCTACTGCTTTACAGATATGTAACGCGTCGGCAGCAGTACAACAATAAGGAGTCGCGTATCTGTTTAGAGGTTCCAGAAGCAGGAGAATTCCATGATCTTTGGCGTGATTGGAAAGGCTACGAAGAAGGGGAACAGATTTTTCAACCAATTTAAGTTTCTGTTTATGAGAAAGTACTCTATGGCTAAAGTCAGGCATTGAGATATATGGATCACTGAAAAGGCAAATATTAAATTCCTGTCCACCTAAATGCCTACAAAGTTCTATACATCGAATCACGTATCTCCCAGCAGTTTTAACAATATCAGGATCAACGCTGAGTAAACGTCTGTTCACTGCCATGCTGTTCACGTTGCCCCACATTCCCGTAACCCCTGAAACTTTGAGGTCATGAGAGGCCAAGACCTCGGTGAAATTATCTAGGTACTTAGGTGAATAATTTTCTCCGATAAACTCAACTGCATCATAATTTAGTTGCTTTAGCACAGGTAGAACGGAGGTGAGCGTTTCAAATATCTCCTTGAAGGAACTCAGGGTGACAGAGTATTTCATCGCCCATCCCCTTCCTTCAAGTGTACGATTCTATAAGATATGAGCCTAATTCTGCTGACGTCACAGAATCCTTTGCCAAGAGCGAATTTATCCTTACGTCCTTTTTGCTTGTAATAAAAACTGAAGATGCATTTCCACTATCTAATTGCAACGGCCGTCCATGGGAGCTTCTTACCAGACTTGCGTCTAAAGGGATGGATTTCTTATTATGATCGAAAAATAGTTCAACAGGATCATAACCTGGCTTTCTATGTATATCCACTGTAGTAGCAAATGGAGGAGCCATAACTGGATCATACCACCAGTAGTAGGTAAACCACATATTTTTTTTAGAGATAGCAATTAGATCACCACTCTTGGGATGATCTATTTGATATTCGCGCTTCTCGCTTCCCGTCGACAAAACTTTGTCTATTCCCGGGATCTTGTCTAAGTACTTCTTAACCTCCTCAATCTGAACTGGTGACTTCACGTAAATGTGAGCAATTTGATGATCGACCATTGCGAAGGCATCACTGTATTCAAAATCCATGAATTCATAACCACCTATGTTTCTAACTTGTAAAAAGCCTGCATCCCTGAGCAGCTGATTCAAATTGATAAATCCATCTACATCGTAAAATGGATATTCAGACAAGACTACAAATTCTGTGTAATCGAACAGATCTAATTTTTTTACCCTTTCGATACACCGTCCTATTAAGGCATCTGTCTTAACCAGATCCTCTTTTACTTCCCTGCTATTTTTTCCAAAGCGCTGAGCAGAATAATCGACATGAGGAAAATAGGTAAAAAGTATTGATGGTCTTTGCATCTCGAATGTAACTTCCGTCGCCCCAGCTATCCACTCAGTTGCTTTGGATGACGCAAACGGTCCCCAATATGTAGATAGTTGAAATTCACCTAATTTAGGTTTTAGAACATCTTCATAAAAACCCGGAGGCCTAGAATAGCACCACATAATCATGCTTTGTTCAAGATGAATAGGTTTAGGAGTTACAACTATATCCGATTTTGCATGAAGCGTGTTCTGCCAGAATAGGACCGCACTCTTTAAGTCTCCAGATGCGCCGCCGTTTAGGAAATCCCAAATCCTTTGAGCATTAACAAGTGAGCTGTCTTGATCCCAAAATGAAACGGAGTACTTAGATCTATCATATGTTCCATTCGATATTATTCCATGTTCATTAGGATATTTACCCGTTAACAAACTTGCCTGCACAGTAGATGTGACTGCAGGGAAAACAGGTGTGACCGGGCAGTATGCCCCTAGTTCTGCAATATGTTGAATGTTAGGCAGGTTCTCTGCAAAGATATTAGACGATTCTAAACCCACCACATTAAAGACAATTAGATGTTTGTGCACGTCTTCCACACGACCTATAAAAATCTGATATGGGGACTATTAATATTCGTTTTACGTTTTGTATCTTCATACAACCTTCCAACTTATAGGATTGTGTCCTTAATCCTGTCAGATACATCGAAAAACAGGATTCAACCTCGAGTCAAACTTGACTCGACATCAGGTTCTTACAAGAAACACTTTCCTAGTCCATACAACATTCACTGTCCTCATCAGGTCAGACGGTCTATAATACCTCGTAAATTATCCCCCCATTCCAAAAATGCCTCCTCAACCAGCGGGTTCTTCAAGGATTTGGAGCGCAACAACAACAAGTGGCCACCTCCAGCAAGTAATATACCATTGCGAATACAACCTGCTGGTCGTTCCCCTTCAATAATTAGAGTATTATCAGCATCAAGCTGCAGCCAGTTCGCACCTCCAGACCTTCCAGATGCATACACATTAGGTGGATCAATAGTATGCTGAATAACCTGCGCTATCCTCACAGTCATAACAATCATTAGTGCCAACAATAAATCTCTATAACGTCTAATCCAATGCAAAACGCAATGCTTTACATGCGATCCTAATCCCTGGCCTAGTACCAACATTTATGGTATCAGAAATAAACTGATATGTTATAGTACAGGAAAGCTCCTGTGCCGGATATATATCTCCGCGACAGTCTGGAGAGAATACCCGATCTAGAGCTATCAAACCTTCGGGAGTTTCAGGTGCTATTGCAGTCTCCTTTTGCTTTTGCGGTTCTGAGTGCGATAATTAGTTTGTCAAAGGATGTATCTATTCGGATTAGGCGCTTCGCTACTGTCTGGACTACTATCTGGACTAGCATTGTTTTATGTCGGGTGCGAAAGTGAATCGGTACGATTTTGTTATACTCACAGTCTCATAACCACGTATTACTTCTTTGGGTAACAAATGATAATTCTGGTACTCTGTATTTCCTGCTTTAATTCGTGTATTAGTCCTGCTTCGCTTCCATCGATAAATATTTTGCATACGTGCCAAACTAATGCAACAAGGCCGCCTTACCTTACCGATGTCACTGCATGCGAATGGCTCTTTTTCAAGCCATCTACGAATATTGGAGAGGGCTAAAGAATGTTCAAAATGGTGAATTCAAATAGTTTGAACTTAAATTGTGATGGCGACTATTTTGACCTAGATATTGAAACTTCTATGGTGGATACATTGCGTGGCTTTCCGTCTTCGGATGAAACTATCTCAGTTCCCACTTTAACTGGTCCAATTTTGTATCCCAATGTATCCATTCTCTTCACAATTATTTGTGCCACGTCAACAGCCCTAGTGATGCTTTTTCCTCTTGCTTTGATAACAACAATGGGTTCGTTTGCCAATTGCACCAAAGTTGCGGTTACATACGTCATGAGAGGTTTTTTGCCGATGAAGACCGCGTTTCTTGGCTTGCTTCCATTACTACCCTGTGCCGACATCTTTTAACTCTATCCCTTATATTACTATATATAATGTTATTGCGACCTAATATCGATGCTATATTTCTTTATTATTTCCTTAAAATCATCAGGGTTTGCTTCGATTTCGCTCACAACTTGTTTGTCGCCGATCTCATAACAATGAAGAAAATCCTGTGAATCTTTATAGAACAAATAGACTATCCTATCAAAAATACAATGGTATAATTCTTCCACTTGCATCTCCTCCATCTTCAGAACTATGCCGTCATCATCCGGCAGTATAGGGCTACCCACTGATTTCAATATTAACGCTCTAATGACATTTATGCTTAACCTTCACGTCTGCCCTCCAATTCTTCGTGTGTAATAGCAGTGAGAGGATCGGAAAAGCAATGAATATCCCAATGTATCATCATACTATTCCAGTGAACCAAAAATGAACACCCAACTAGTCAAGAGCTATTTGACATTAGTGAGATCCCCAAATCTATTCACGCTGCCATCTAATATTTTTGCCGGATACTTTTCAGTTCACACACATAACTCTATTGACATAGATACGGTAGTTCTACTTATACTGGTATCAGCGAGCCTGTACGCTGCTGGGGTTATCTTTAATGATGTAGCTGATAGAAAAATAGATCATAAAGAACGACATAACCGACCAATTCCATCTGGTAAGATTACGCTTAGAAATGCTGTTATTCTGGGGTTGTTACTCATTGTAATATCGACCGTTCTCGGCTATTTCATATCTGCTACGACTTTCATTGTCGTAGTATTACTGATCGTCCTAATTTTCCTTTACGATTTTGTGCTAAAGAATTCCTTTTTTGGTCCAGTAGTCATGGGTAGTACCCGTGTACTAAACGTTGTCCTAGGTGCCAGTACAAATCTGAGTTTTACTGAGGAAGAGAATGACTACAGAATATTTCTAGTATGTTTTTCTGAGTTTATTTATATTTCAGGGATTTCAGTTCTCAGCAAATATGAGACCATCAAGATCCAGTTATTCAGGATAGGGCGGTTAAATGCCATACTTTTTGTCTCACCTCTAATTATCGGTGCCTATGCTGCAGTTACTGGCCTCTTTAATGATTATACTTGGATTTACCTCTTTATTTTTGGTAGCTTCATATTATCTATTCTTAGAGTTATATCTTCTGCAAAGTCGGCTATGACGAATTCTATATTGCAAAAAATAATAGGTTTGTTAATTACAGGAGTCATTATTCATGACGCAATCTACATTGGAGGGTCCTTGAACAGTTGGTACGCTGGCATTAGCATATTTGTATTGCTGGTTCCTACGATGCTGATGGGCAAGAAGTTTTATGTTACATAATACTACTAATTCAATTTCTTTATATTCCTCCGAACTAAGTGTGCCTCGTACTGAATAATCATAAGGTGGAATTATTCCATCAACTCTCTTCCTAATAGTTTGAATCTTATTTCGAATAAAGTCCTCAATGTAATCTTCAAGGGGGTGGGATTCGGAACCCTTGGGTATGCGGGTTCGACATATTAGCAATTACTAATCGCTGAACCTTCTCAAATGATAAGAAATAGGTATAGACCATTAAGTCTAATAGATATTAGTTTGGGGATTGCACCGCAGTCATTTCCGATGGCCCTTATGGTAGCAGGGTTAGGAATTATTCAAGGTGTAACCTTAAGGAGGGGGTTATACTATTGTAGTGCTCCAGTCGCTTCTATGCGTAACGGCATCTATAGTCCGATCTGCTTCCAAGAGGTGCGTGTTAGTGAGGAGAACGAAGAAATCCCATATATGTGCGAGCGCTGTGGGTTCTTTTTCGACTGGCTAGGAACATTCTATAAATATGCTAAAATCTGTCCGGAATGCAATCGTTGTTTGGAAATGACAGACACCAGAAACTTCTGTAACAGGCACGGAGATAGGCAGGTGATTATGGAGGTAAGAGCCAGTGTGGCGATTAGTGCCAGAATATAAAAGCCCATCTTTTGTGTGGAAGGTGTTCGCGCAGCGCTTCACACCAAGGTCTCGCTTAAGCCGTCAACTACCTCCTCAGGCTATCGCGTCAGAGATACGCTCTGCGCAGGATCCTGTCAAGGACGATTAACTCTTCGATCTGTTTGTCAGTATACTCATCGAACCCCTTGACTCCGGCGTCAGTGAAGTGCCGTCCGATACTAGTCTCAATAAGTCAAGACCATAATGATAAGCCGACCGCTCTAAACTGTGGGGGCTGTACTGACTGGTGACAGTTAAGGAGATGAGGTATGCTTCGATCTATGACATCTCCAATGATCTACACATAAGTTTGTTGGCAGTTTACACGATAGATATTAGCAAAGGATTAGCATATATGACACTCATTCTTTATTCTACCACAGGTTATCGCGGGAAGCATGCGTAGGTCTTCCACATTTATCCTATCTCTTATGCTACCAAAATATTCAACCATTTGATCCTTATAGTGCAGATGTTCCATGTCAAGCCCTTTATCCAGCACTAGAGCAAGCTGTTTTCATAGTAATTAGGACATGTTTCATCTATCAAACCATCTCCATCATTGTCAATATCATCACCACAGATCTCAGGCTCCCGATCGGGACATGTCTCATCTATCAGATGATCTCCGTCATCGTCAATACCGTTACCACAAATCTCTTGATCGTCGGGGAGAGTTCCTTGTTGCCTAAGTACCTTGCATATAACAAGACGACAAACAGGTTATCTTTCCGGTATTTCTCTGATAGGTCTGCATTTTTCATGAAGTCTGCGAACTCGCAGACCAGTCTTCTGTTACTTTCATTGGGTATGGATTTAATCCTCTATTACTCTCGCAAGACTAGAAGGCATCCTCAGTGAGTCATCCAATAGAGCGTGAAAGAAGTATATGAACCCACATGATAAACGGGCTCGGAGGTGTGTGAATCATTTTTGACCTATAATTTGTGCTCAAAACTAGGGGTCGAACTAGAGACTGACACACCATGAGTTAGTGAGTTAGTTGAATTCAGTTACTTTGTGATGCCATCGACCAAACGTCATTTTTTGCTGGCGTCCGTAGTTAACTAGTATCGAGGGATCTGAAACTTCAATGACTTTCATATTGTTCGTGTTTTACCATCGACGTAGTAATCGTAGTACTTCAAAATAGATCAAAAAAGTCTATGCTTAAAGAGAAAATCCCAAAAGCGTTCGAATTGAATCTTCCAAATTATTGTAGTTGTTGTTAAAATCGGCTACTAGAATGTCTCTGAGTTGTCGATAGTTCTCATCTCTATATATCCTCGTAGTGGGTACCTCCCCCGCATTTTTAAGCACGCCAGCTTGAACTAGTTTTGCAACAAGAGGGGTTGTTGAGCGTAAAGGGAATTCAACTGTGGGATACGAAAGGTATCGGCTTTGTATTTCTCCTATATTGTAGAGCAGAGTAATGTATAGTGCCTCATTCAGCCTAGAATATGCTTCTTTCATGTCCTGAAACAACAGCCTAAAGTATGCGTATAGATCATCGCCGGCAAGTTCTCCCGGCCTATTTGCTTTTGCTTCCAAGAATTTATTGTAATAATCTACATATATATAATAGCGATTTAATCTTAAACCAGGCAGGTTTGCAAGCGTACCCGTTTTTCTCGATTCATTATATTTAGAGATAGAAAGCTTCTTTTCGGGATTATCGTACTCAGCTAAGAATATAGCCTGGTGTTCAGAAATTTCTTCGAAGAGATTTGATAGACTCTTCACTTCTTCATTGAGGACGGTTTTCCTGTACTCTACTACCGATGACTCAGTTGCCGCGCCAGACTCTCTCCGACCCCTTAACGTATCGAAGACGTATGTGGCAAATGGTGCAAGCAATGCTGCGGCAACTACGCCTTTTCCAACGGTATCAAACGGAGAGAAACTGTACAAAAAGAAATACCCTATCGCAGTGAGAGCTATGGCACCCAGCAAACCTATCCCGTGGTATTTCGGAAATGAGTAAAAAAGGAGAGCGAATGATGAGATTATAGACACAATAGGGATGACTATTCCCCAAGGGATAGTACTAGTAGTCACAGTTAAAATCGCTTCTGTATAAGCATTACCTAGTACTTTAGCTGAGATCGCGGTTGGTCCCTCTTGGAGCGTGTGGATAGTAGAATAGAATTTTCCCTCATTATTGCTGAGGGTAGTATTTTTGTAAAATGTCTTGTTGTTAAATGATGCTTCAATTACAATTGGAAGATCTACAATAGGTTTGTGCTGTTAAATGTACTTCCACTCAGAGAAATTCCATCCCCTACAGCATATGCAGTTTTATCTGAGGTAAGCGTTATAACAAGTGAATTAATATTCACTCTTTCAGTTTCATTAGGCAATGATAATTCCTGTCGCTGCGGCGTCGTTCCTATACTCATATTCCCTCTTTCAGTCAGACCGACAGGTACAATAGGATATTGACCAGATGAGGATAAGATTCCTTGCATGTTTAGGGGCTTTTTACAATATGGATATTCAGGTCGTTGTGGTCACATACGTTGAATGCGTTGTCATTTCTTGCATCCACCTGTTGTTGTATTGGCACTATGTCTACAAGTGAAACTGCGAGCGATGTTAAAGCCGTTCCTACTTGATAGAAAAGAAGAACTCTGCTATAGATACATTGAACCCTATTCCATGGACCGCATGGAATGGACATTCTTTGATGAGATTGGGTGTATTTACTCTTAGTGTGACTTGTGGTTTATTCATACTGCGCGTAGAAATCTACTTGAGTTGTCCTCTCACCGGCAGAAGAATCAGGATTATGAAATCCCAACACGTACGTCTTGCCAGAAGTTAAAGGCAAGTCAACATCGCCACTATTTCGATTAGTTGTCTGGTATACAAGAGCACACGAGCCCGTAGTCAAAGTGCATCCTTCATTGTCGATTACGGTTACGTCCATACCTTGACCACTTAGTACATTGTAGTGGCCAACTAATCTAGGATTAACTGCGTCTTCAGGAATAGAAAAAGTATAGTACGTCACATGGTTTCCTAGCGGGGCAATTAAACCGTCGGATATAATGTTAAGAATTTGAGGTTGCGACAATACAGTTTGTGTTGGTAGTATGTAAATCGATAAAAAGCATAATACCAGCGCCACTATTCTCATGTTCTGTTTCATACTACAACAAGCAGCCAAGAAATGTTATTTGCATACTCCGCCACTACAGTCATATTGTATCGACATATACGCCCATTGAGCCTCATAAGCCAATTTGAATGCGGTACAATAAGCGTCTGTATGTTCATACGGGCTGCAACCTGTATCTTTGCCTCTACCGTTAGTATTTAAGAAGTCTGATCGTGATTTGTTTTTACCGTCTTCTG
>JBAUMZ010000090.1:0-4504 GCA_049578985.1 Nitrososphaeraceae archaeon | reverse complement strand
AGAAAGCCATTATGCCACAAATCGATTATGGAAAATGCGTCTTTTGTGGACTATGCGTTGATGCCTGCCCATTTTATGCTTTGTACATGACAGATGATTACGAATTATCCGCCTTCACAAAAGAGCATTTGATATATACACCTGCCCAATTAGCTGTAAAACCAAAGTACGATGGGCAAGTACAAATTAAGATAGATAGGATGGGTGCAAATCATCGTCCAAGTGAATGAGATATGAAACTAATTATCATAAACCATACCGATGTCTGGGACTCACTTTACCACTAGTACAGGGCAATGCGCGTACATTACGGTATCTGAGGCAACACTTCCTAAAAGAAGCCTTTTAAAGCCAGATCTCCCGCGTGTGCCTATTACTATGAGGTCTGCTTTAGCATCTTCGGAGAAGTTGACGATAACTCCAGAAACTTTCACTGAACTTAGTATTATCTTTGTCCGAAAATTGATCAAACTTTCATTGTCAATTGCACTCCTAATTCTCTTAAACCATGGTTCGGATTCTACTTTTGCTTCATTCATAATTTTCTTAATTTGATCTGGCATCTTTTCTTCAGGCATATCTGAATCAAAATAATTGTGGACCCGAGCAGATACTACATATATGGCTGTTAAATGAGAATTGTACAATTCAGCAAGGCTAATTGCATAATCAGATGCATCAAATGACGGCTCCGAACCATCAATTGCGACTACAATATTCAAAAAATTTGGCTCGCTCAATCGAAGAACTTTATTGTTAACATGGACGTTTAAACCTTTATTTTGCAGATCTCAGGCGGCGTTTAACACAACTTTGGCGACTTACAATGTATCACAGCACGAGTATCTTTCAATTTATTAGATGATTAAATTGGCAGCAGAAAATAGTCTTTGTTAAAGGCACCTCGATATTCATTGATGTTTTTCTCATATAACCTATCTACATATTTCTTATAAACAAATAACATCAGCTCATCAACATGAGCCTCACAAGAAAATCCACACTACTGACAATAATGTCAGTTGCCATAGTATGTACCGTAGTCATCAGCATCATAGCACCTGCATTCGCCCTGACCAGATACTTCAATTGTACTACCAGGGTTGCAAACAAGCATGCAGATCTTACTTTGGAAGACGTAAACGAGTGCTATTACAAGATATTTGTCGGTGCAAGAGGATATTACCTGAATGAAACTTCGGTGTTGAATGTGCCGACTAAGTAATATCTGCTTTGTTCTAAAAAAGAAGCAACTTACTGGTGTGGTTCACCAAAATTTTTTCAAGGGGAAACCTTAATGTTCACTACACGGTGCTAGTACATGGTGATAGCTGACTCTTTCAATTTCATATGCCTCAATTTTATGAGGATTAATTAAAGATTTTTGTTTTTATCGAAGTTAAATTTAATACTGAGTAACTGACTAACACAGTTGGATAAACGTGGCGCCTGACGGGCGAACTGACCTTTAAGAGGGATGAAGATTACCGCCACGTAATTGATGAGAAGTTTTTGGATATGAAGTATGTTTTGTCATAAATAGGCTATAAAATAGTTGATTTTGAGGAGTCCTTAATTAATACGGCAAGTAATATTATATCAGAGTTATGGGTATTCTGGATAATCCACTATGTCAGAGAGCAAAATATTTAAAGATAGATCTAAGCTATCGCCAAGGTATATTCCAACTGAGCTCCCTCATAGAGAAAGAGAGATAAACAGGATAAGAGATGTCTTTAAAGAGTCATATACAAACCCGGAAAAATTCCCTCTTTCTATAATACAGCTGATTGGTCCTGCTGGACTTGGAAAAACATCTAGTGTTCTCAAGGCTTCCAAAATTATAGCCGAAGAATTTGCGAATCATGGACATTCACTCAATGTGGCCTATGTAAATTTGAAGCTCCAGGGCGGCAACAAGTATGGCATTTACAGATTTTTATTAGAAAAATTTGCACCAGATTTACCATCGCAGGGCCTTAGTGCTGAGGAAATGCTTAGATATCTTTTACATCATCTTCACCTGAAGAAGAAGTATGGTCTGATTGTATTAGATGAAATCGACTATTTAATCAAGACTACAAAAGATACTGGAATAATCTATGATTTGACAAGACTCAATGAATTTGAACCTGACAGTTCATGTGATGTGAAAGGAGTAGTATTCATTGCCAGAAGCAAAGAATTCCATGGTAAACTGGACCAAGCTGAAATAAGTACACTTGGTAGATTTCCAATGGAATTTTTTCCATACACTCTAGAACAGGTTACTGACATATTGGTCAAGAGATGCTCTGAAGCGTTTAATGACACAGCTATCGGATCGGACATGATCGATGAAATAGCAAAGATGACGATAATGCCGCACAACAATAGTGACATACGGTTTGCGCTAGATTTGCTTCTCTATTCGGGAAATCTTGCCGAGGTGCGAGCTACGGACAGAATAACACTTGATCAAATACGGGAAGTGTATGGCAGAATAAGGCACTCTATGACCGCTGATGACTTTAACGATCTATCAATGAATCAGACGTATACGCTACTGGCCCTCGTTAGAACTTTGCGTATGAAAAAGAGCCATTACGCAGAACTTAAGGAGATACGACTTTCTTCATTGGAAGTGATGCAAGAATACAAATTAAAAAAGCTAGACATAGAAGACCACTTGTATGATCTTCACACTAGAAAAATTATTGAAGTGAACTCATTGAAGAATATAGGGATACCATCTCAATCATTGGAAGAGCTTGAGTCGATGATTCAAACAAAAGTAAAGTTAACACGACGACATTAATTTACGAACACAAATGGACGCCGTAGAGACTTTGGAAGTTGGGTTAGGAAGTATTGGAAGGGTGAAGATATTGAAAGCCTTAACAGAGGAACCTAGGATGCTCACGATTTATGCACTGCAAAAAAAGACTCGTCTGAAGAGAGAAGATATCAAGAGGAATCTCCGGGATCTCAAATCCATAGGTTGGGTAAATGAAAGCAGACTTGCTAACTCCGTCTACAGCCTAAATAGAGATAATGAGTATATTCGCCATCTAACCACATTTTTTCTGAATGTAGGATATGTAGAGGAGCACGTTTATTGATCCTGAACCTTCTAGCAGCAGCTATCTTCCAATGATGCGCGCGCTATGCAGAAGTAGGAGAGAATTTGTCCGATACGATTAACAGAATTATAGATGAACTTGAATCCAGTAAGAAGAAGGCCAGGGACAAAGGAAAGAAATAATGACTAAACTAGCCTTGATTAATCTAGTCTAGCCTATTCTGGTAGACTCTTCCAGCCATGATATTCTACATTGTCAGCAGAATCACTTTCCTTAATGAAGTCCATGAAGTTGCTTCTGTCCATCACCTTGTTGCAGTATACACAAATCCACTTCATTGTATCTCACTGGTAAAAGGACTATAACGCAAACATTGTTTATATAAGATTCTTCGGGAATAACTCTAATGTTTTCTCTGCGGTGTGACTTTACGATATTGACCGAATATAGATTGGTGAAAAATTCGTGAACACCATATCCTTCAAATACTAAGAAATTTGAATCCATTTCAAATTCATCTGAAGGTCTCAATCACACTATGTCAGGACTTAGTTAGTTAGTCCATAAGTCTACGCCAAGCGTGGTATTCTACCTTTGCTTCCCGGTTGCTATTCTTGTCATTGTCACTCTGCTTTGATGAAGTAATATAATCTAGTATAACTATCGATAAATCTCACATAAGTAAGGTCTGCATAATAGTTCTTTGAGCTATAAGATGACGAGATGGATTTGTATTTACTGTAATGACATAATGGATTGTACTAACTTTACCGATTACATAAAGCAGTCTGACAACGATAAAAATAGTGTCCAAGAAGCCGAGGTTCAATATCATGCTTGGCGTCTGTTGATGGATTAACTAAAAGGTTTATGCGGTTGAGTTTAGACAAGTCGAGCCATAGTCAGCGACGGAATCCAGCAAATAGCTTGTAAGGCTGTGCATTAAATCCCGCTAACTCTTTTTGTAGTTTCTCACTAGGGTCTCCATAGACTTCAAATCTACTTATTTTAGATATATTAAAAATCTTAGGCAGTACCGATTTTGATGCGGTACTGGTAGCATGAGCAAGTGCAGCTTCCGAGTCTGAGTAACCTTCATGTACAATACACTTTGTTTCATCATCGTTAAGATAAAACTCGTAGACCACAGTATCCGGTTCATTGACTTCAACCATTCTACTCATATCCTGTATGAGTTTCTTGTATTCATCGGTTTTTCCTTCCTCTATAATAAACTCTATTTTAAAATGAATCTGATTATTTCTCATACTTTTGATAGGAGACTTGCATGGTTTAAGTTATTTGCAGAGTAAAATGGATGGATCCTTACGGACTGATAATACCAATACCATCACCAATACCATCACCAATACCATCACCAATACCATCACCAATACCATCACCAATACCATCACCAATACCCTCACCAATACCATCACCAA
>JBAUMZ010000089.1:0-173303 GCA_049578985.1 Nitrososphaeraceae archaeon | reverse complement strand
CACAGATACTACACGAAAGTGGCAACCGAAACGTAAGCGGATGCTCTCTTCTATCGCCGCAGTTGAAGCAGTGGGTGATATACCCCAAGTTATCAGCCAATTTATTCGCTTCGTTACTACTTACGCGAACCCTTGCATAGACACGGGAATAATGACGATGGGAATGAGCAAATACAGGTTCTATTGCAAGATCCATCCTTCCTCCTACAAATCCTAGAAAAGATAATAAGATTCGAACGGCAGTTTCATTTGAATAGGTACAGTTTACTGGCTTACTATAATACTTTCTGAAACAGACCTTTGGATATTTTCCGTAGAGTACAGCAGTATCAGTTGCAGTAACAGAAATGAGTCCACCATCTGTTACTGCTCTTAATAGAGAATCCACATATGGTGACGGGCTGCCAAAGGGGTCAAGGTCTACGATTGCGTATCTTTCTTTCTTATTGGAATTGCGTTCGTTTAGAAACACGTGTACATCTTTCTGAGAGTATGAACACTTATCGCTGACACAATTAATCTTGGCTGATTTCTTGGCTGCTCTTATGGCAATTGGATTAAGATCATTAAGAATTACCTTCCCTACAGATGGAGTCTCCTTAGCTACTCTAATGGATCTAGCACCGACACCACTGAATGCATCAGCGAGGGTAATTTGTCTATTTTTTAATTCATTTGAATTCAGTCTAATAAATGAAGTGTAGATCAGAATTGATACGTCTCTGCTGAGCCTTGCGGCGGGGTTGAAGAATGCTGGCGTTCTTGGAGGAACATTTGTCTGAAGAGATTCTTTAGGAACAAGAAGAGTAGTACTTCCTTCGCACATTGGAATGAATTCGTCAGTTAAATGTCGGTCAATTTCATAATCCTGGTCATCACTTTTGTCAATGGATCGACCAAATTCAGCGTCTGACAAAGCTCTCCAATCCCATCCCTTAAATTTACAATCTAGCTCAATGTATGGTATATTACATGTTTCGAAAAGTTCTAGTCAAGCAGATGAGGGTACGCAAGAAAGGCAAGGCTTCAAACTTTGGCGTAGAAATGATGGTTCGTGTGTCATCGTCAGCATGGATGCCCAAGCGGTCGAACAATCCGTTGTATGGTTATCTTAATTTTAAACTAGATACGGTTCTTGCAAGCGCATCACACAATTTCATCGACTAACGAAACAAAGACGACGATCCATTGGGATGAAAACTATAAGTAAGAATGTGCATTTTCCTACTCCCAATAACAAGTGAATAGGAAAATAAAAGGATCTGCAGTTGATAGCCATTATCATTATGATTTAGGTATGAAGGTTGATCCGATTTCAAAGCTTGGTGCATTCCCATCTCCAGCAGGAAAACAAAAAAGAATTCTTGGAGGTGTAGACGAAGCTGGGAGAGGAGCAGTAATTGGTCCAATGGTTGTTGCGGGCGTAAGTTTTAGAGAAAAAGAAATGCGTGAGCTGGAACGAATTGGTGTTAGAGATTCAAAAGAGCTTTCCAAAAAAGAGAGAGCCAGAAAATATGGGCAGATTGTCGGCATAGCAAAATCGATCTGTATTTGTATAGTACAGACTACAGAGATAGATAATCACGTTTCTTACAATAGACTAAACCATCTGGAAGCCTTGGCCATGGCTCAGGTTATCGATAATATAAATGCTGATCGCATTTTTGTAGATTGCTGCGATGTGAATCAAGAAAAATTTAAAGCCAATATTCTGAGCAATCTCAAGAGAAGAGTTCGAGTAAGGAAGGGAAAGCTGGATATTTTTTCCTTCCATCACGCAGATAGTTTACATCTGGCTGTTTCAGCTGCTTCAATAGTTGCTAAGGTGATCCGAGAAGAACAGCTTGGAAACATTAAGAGGATCCATCAAGGAATTGGTAGCGGATACCCGTCTGATAAAAAGACGGCTGGTTTCATTAAGTCTTGGATTGACGAAGTTGGAGTGCCTCCTCCATTTGTCAGAAATTCTTGGTCACCTGTGAAGAAGTTACTTCGGGAACGACAGCAAAGGCAGCTGGCTGTACTTAGCCTCGAGTCTTAACTATATTTTTGCTATATTTTTGTCACGAGCATCATAGACCGTTTATTCCAGGTTTAGAATTATTCGATGCCGCATACGTTATCTTGCGGAAAGAAAATTTGATTTATTCTAGTCTATCTTCTTGTGTTGATGACGCACCATGCTTCGAGTATACTGCATAAATCAAACCATGGTCCTTATCAAAGGGCTCAAGGTCAATGATCTGCTGTATGCTGAACCCATTTGATTCGAGTTTCTTTGCTTCCTCCTTTATCACTACTCGTGGGTCTTTGACCACATCTATACTCCTAGACTTTACCACCAATAGTAACACTCCCCCCTTCTCTAGGTAGACCTTGCAGTTCTCGATGGCAATATCAGTCTGATCGGGTTGGGCTATATCGCAATACACTGTTTGTACCGTCCCAAATATGGAATAGTACGATTTTGGCCTACGACCATCTTCAATAATTGGAATTATGTTATATCTCCGCGTTGCCACGTTTTCTAAAAGCTCTCGTGCAACTCTAATAGCAGGCTCAACTGCGAATACGATGCCTTCATTTCCGATAATATCAGATATATGACTTACAGTAGTACCTGTTGAAGCGCCAAGATATAATACCCTGGAACCAACTCTAAAGGGAAAATTCTGCATTCCTTTTTGGATGGCAGCAGCTAACTTGCTTCTATACACATCCCATTGTCTGAATTCCTTATGATTATCCTGTATGAGCCGCTCACCGTATACCGCGTTCCCTTTATCTAAATTCGGTGTAGCTAGGCACTTTTGCCCATCAACATATATCCATATCTTACTGGTACTGTTCAAGTTATGCAAACTCCTTTGTCAAGATATTTTGGAAGACTTGTGGGTTAATTTGATAATAGTACGAATCTAGTTCAGACATTCTTAGCCCTGCCTTCTCTTTTTCTTCTTATTACTTCTATATTTTGCTCCCCTACCATAGCCTCTCCCTCTGTCGTCTGAATATCTACCTCCTCTTCCTCTTCCTCCTTCCCCTCTTCCTCTGGGCCCTGGACTGAACCTATCAAATTGTCGGTTTCTAAAGTTTCGATTTGGTCGTTCTAGAGGGGGTTGACTATATTTCTGTTGAATTTCATTTATTCTAAGTTTCAATTTGTCAGAAAGAGAGAGATCTTTTTCTCCTTTTCTGTAAAGGTCAATCCTGGCAGCGATCGAGGCTTTGGAGGCCACGGATCTCGCTATCTTTCCTCTCTGCCACCTTGGAGCAGAATGGATAAGTGGATGCTGAAAAAGGATGCCATGCTTTGGAGTACTAGACCCAGTTTTTAAAGATCTAAACAAAGCCTTTTCTGCGCCTAGAAGTTGGACTGTGCTGGACGAAAGGCGAGCAAATCTTTCCAAACTTCCCGCCTTGGCTATCATTCTAGCTCCTACCAAAGGGGTCAAAAGTTCCTTTGTGTTTGGTGCAATTAGCTCCATCGTACCTTCGATGTGATCAGCGATGATCCTTCTAAGCTCTGTTTGGAGAATTACCTGGTATGCAAGCTGTTTTACAATAGCCAGGTTTTCCGAGGTGATATCTCCACCTCTGCTCCTCTCCGCTGCTTGAAGTACAATCTGCCTCCTCTTTTCGTCCAATCCCAATCTTTCAAGGAGTTCCCTTGTTATACTGGCCCTAAATCCTGCTTCTCTAACTATGTTTGCGTACAGATATAGGCTCTGGATCAAATTATCAAGCTCAGGAAAATGCAGGCCATACCATTCCCTCATTCTTGTCCCGATAGTGTTGATTATCTTGTCAAGCTCGTCCAATGCGCTGACGGCCTGTATGACATGTAGGTCAAGCTGCTCTGAAGATTCCTTAATTTTAGATGAGGATAAATCGATTGCGAATTTACGTAGCTCACGCTGCGCCTGTGTCGTGTTAGAAACAAACTCAGCCTTTTCTAGAACGGAATCCTTTTGTAATAGCAGTAGTCTTAGTTCGTCATCGCTCATCATTGTGCTACTAATGCCATTCTGCTGCAGAACGAAATTCAAGTTCTGGTCGTTTGATCTCACGTCTGAATAATTTCCGATCTTTCCAACAATTTGTCCAAGACCAGTAAATTTGCCTCCATTTTTAATTAGGCGATAGGATTCAATTGGATTTGTGAATTTAAATGAACCTGATACATTTTCATTTTCATCTAAGAGGATGATTCCAAGTTCGCATAATACAACCGAACATTTACCATCCGACATTTATTTATCTACAATAATTGTGAGGTACTTGAGGCTATTAAAAAGATATCATAGGATGATAATCATCAATGACAACGCGCATGTAAGCAGAATCTCCTACAACTTATTTGGAAAAAATTCGTGATAGGGAACCAACCTTTGAAATTTGACTTGACTTTGAGTCCGCTTCTCAATTGACCAAGTCCTTAAATTAGGGCAACCAACAATGTGGCTTCTCATTCTGGTCAAGTCCCAGATACAAATAGAGATTAATACCTTATCTTGATTATTGAGGCCTTGTTCATCTGAGTTAGCATGGTTCTTAGGGATTCCCTCACCCCAGATTCCTTATCGCTAGAGATCGAGAGTACCTCATAAACCAAATCTTGGAATGATATCCCGTTACACATGTTCCAAAGCGAGACGGCTGTGTCACTAACCCGAAATCCTTCACCCTTGAAATTTATCAAGAGAGGTGTTCCATCCAAATCGTTACTCACAAAACCCCTTCGAAGTATGATAGAATTTGATCCAATTCCCTTATCCTCAGCATTTCGGACCGGCATCTATTCTTGCTCAGATTGTTATTTAACCATTTGTAGATCAATGACCATTAACCAATAGCTTGAATAAGATTTTACGAGATAATATATACATCTCATTTCATTTATGTCACCATAATCGTATTCAAGAGATCTTTATTCTCCTCAACACTTTCACAGTGTCTTCATAGTTCGGCCCAGATCCTGCCTCATTTGTCTTTCTAAAAAAATGTTACGCCATGCAATATGAACAGATGCGATAATGCTTAAATTTAGTTGGAGTCATCGTTAATAGCAAGATCAGTTGTCATTTTTCAGGAGGCTATTGCATCAAAACGTTAGCAAGAATCAAGGCCAAATTCCCGCAAACGAAAAAAAACTACCAAAAGCCAATCGTACGATAATTCTGACTCGGGAAGCGGCGGACGGTATTATAACATTTGCAAAGAGCTGGCATCCTAATGAAGGAATATTAATACTTAGAGGGCAACATAATCACAAGAAGGGCCAGGTACGGATTGATGGGTTAGTCGTGCCTCCTTTTGCCTCACATGGGCCATATTACTCCGGTTTCCCAAGTTACGACTTGCCCTTTGACCTTTCATATGTCGGTACGGCTCACTCACATCCTGGAGGGTCGAATCGTCCATCATTGGCGGACCTGAACAACTTCTTTGGATTGGTCTCAATCATCATTAGCTTTCCTTATGATGAGAATTGTATTGGGGCGTTTGATCGTAATGGAAAATCACTTCCAATGACCATAGCGTAGCACTTTCCAAGTCCGGTCCTTGCAATGGTGCCAATCAGATGGCCAAACAAGTGTGGATATATATTGATCATACCCAGTTTTTGGGTCTTAGTCTATTATTTTATCTCATATTGTTAACCATTGCAAAATTTTAACGTCCTAGGTAAATCTCACTTTTGACTGGGCACCCCCTCCTCTGGGATTGGTGACCGATTCAATAGCACTTCCAATCAATGCAAATGATATGCCTGCAGCAGCTATCATAATACCAGGAGGCAATATCCACCACCAGAGACCTCTAGCTGCTGCAGAAGCAGTATTTGCATCATGAAGAATGCTTCCCCAGGTCGGGATCGAAGGATCACCTAACCCTATAAAACTCAACGTTGCTTCGGCTAATATAGCAGCAGGTACTGCTAAGGCTATGCTTGCAAATGTAAGTGGTAGGAGTTGAGGCAAGATATGCCGCAGAATGATCCTAATATCTCTCTCACCCATGAGCTTCGAGGCTTCAACGTATTGAAGATTCTTTATCTGTAATGCAAGACTCCTTGCGACTCTTGCAATGCCACTCCATCCAAAGATGACTAGGAAAAGGGTTATGAGGTAAATGCTACTGCCGATAGTGATAGAAAGGATAATTAGGAAAACAAATGTGGGGAGTGAAATCACGAGGTCGTTGACCCTCATTAAAGCCTCATCATACCTTCCTCCCTTATAGCCGGCAAGAAGTCCATATAACATGCCAATGATAACTGAAGAGATAGCAGCTGTTAAACCTACAAATAGTGCCACGGGGGCGCCCCAAAAAATACCTATGCTCAAGTCCCTACGTAAATCATCAGTTCCCATCAGACCGTAGACCTTACCGCCGAGTATTACTTTTGTATTCTCTACTTTGTCCTCTGCTCCAAAAAGGTAGTACGTAATATTAAATAGGTAGTTCCCCCTAAGTACCACTTGTCCTTCAAGCTCAGAAAATATCATCTTTTGAGGTGAAGATAGGTCAGGGCTGTAATGAAAAAGTCCGGTGTATGCTTGTAAGTTGTCTCTTATTGATTCATCAGTAGAAAAGGTCCTTGAGCAGTATTCAGTTAGGTTAGATGATGTGCTATCTGTTGATATTGCGCTTGATGGAAGTGGAGAATTGTATAGCATAAAGCTCTCTCCATCTGGCCTTGTGACATCAACCTGGATTACTGGGGGAATGTCACCATATCTTAAACAATAATCTATTATAAAATCTGTGGGAAACGAATTGTAACCGAAGTCAATATCATACAAGAACGAATTAGTCGGAATGCCTCCAAATGAACTGTTCTGCGTTTTTGCATCACTGGGTCCGAAGATCATGTGATTAGGAAGATTAGTTTCTGGAAGCAGCGAATTTATCCACGAGGGTGCAGCAGATTTTGGATAGTCTATCCAAAACCCGGGATCGTTCCACTGACTAAAGGATTCTAGTGGCACTGCGATCAATGCATAGATTGTCATTGCGGCCAAGACTATTAGAATGAAGAAGCCTGCAATGGCGGCCTTCGTATGCAAGATCCGACGAATTAATAGATTGAAATTGCTGGCAGATTCTGAGGTTTTCACGAAGACACCTTAACTCTTGGATCGAAGTATGCATAGAGGAGATCGGCTATCAACATGGTCATTACATAAATTAAAGTAAATACGTAAGTGCTTCCCAAGATTAAAGGTATATCCATTACGATTATTGCATCATAAAGTAGCTTTCCAACTCCAGGCCAATCAAATACTGCTTCTACGATGAAACTACCGCTTATCGAAGCAATGAGTGCAGTGACTATTCCCGTTAAGACTGGAGGAGCTGCGTTTTTGAGTGCATGTGAGTATAGTATTTTTCGTTTTGGAATTCCCATCACACGTTTTGCTTGTATATAGTCTTCATCCAAAACACGGGATACAAAGTAACGCACCACAAATGACCAGACCGTAAAGCTCAGCAGAACCAATGTAATCAAAGGTAACATCATGTGGTACAAGAGATCCAAGACGTAAAATGGGTCACCTGGCGAAGTCAATGGCGTAGATCGAGCAGGAAAGATATCAAAGGTGAATGAAAATAGAAGGATCATCAACATACCTACCCAAAAGGTCGCAAAGCTGTTGCTGACAACGGCAACAAACGACACGCTCTTGTCAAGGACCGAACCCCTTTTCTCTGCCATGTACGTCCCTAAAAACAGGCCAATCACAACGATGATCACAGTCGAAGTTGTAAAGAGCAAGACCGTCTTAGGCACTCTCTCTATCATTATGTCGCTGACGTTAGAAGAGCCGCTATCTGATGTAAAAAAATTTGATCGACCTAAATTAAGCGTGAGCACTTCAAAAAGAGTATTAACAAATCTTTTAGGGGAATACCATGGTTCGTCCAGTCCAAGATCTTTAGTCTTCAACTGAATTTGTTCATTGACGTAAGCCTGGCGTTGAGAAAGTGTCTTGAACTGTATATTGTCCTGAGCGGTCGCCTCCACTACTTCGGCTCTTATCCTATCGGTCAGCAACTTGTCCATAGCAGAGCCCAGAAGTATAAGCGTGATTACCACGGTAATGACAACAACTAGAATCCTGTAAGCAGTTGTTTTGGCGATAAAAAAGAGAAAACCTGTCATCGACGAAACATCTGGCTAACTGGAGTTGATGTCATCTATAAATGCTATACTATAGCTTGGTCGAAAGTGTTACAATCTTATCACAATAGTTTTCGACTCCAAAGAAGTTCCGTCGACACCTAGGTTCATCTATCTGACATTTTATTTTTAAGGAATAGGAAGAAATAGTATATTGCCGCCTTGCTGCGTGATGTACCTAACGCGCAATCCCATTACTAACGCTACTGTTGTTGTTGCTTCGGACCGGCCAATGGATTGACAGCTATTAGTGTTGTAGTTTGGATATCTGGTCTATATGCAGAATCACTTACTGCGAAGATCTTGACGATGCTTGGGCCAGTTGGTAAAAGGGCCGTCTTGTTCGCGGGTATTTCTATTGAATATTTGCCATTGCCGTCTGAAACCGTGGTATTGCCCGATATTACAGTTCTTCCATCCTTGTCCGAGACAAAGTAAAAAACAGATGCATTTTCGGCCGGTCTACCTTCTATGCTAACGGTTACATCTGCCTTAAGCGGACTCTGCCCAGCGATTATGTTTCTCGGCGCAGCTACCTTATCGATCGCTACGATCTTGGGTGTCTCGTATTGTGACCAATGACCTTTTTCAAATGGATACGAACTGTCTCTAAAGGCCTTAAGAGTTATGACTCTGCCTTCAGGATTATACGAGTCTAGATAGAAAGGACCATTACCTACAATTGCAAGCTTGTGGGTATCAATCCATTTGATACTCGCATCATACCTTTTGATAGCTTCCTCAGGGGTTACAAAATCTCGGAGAGGCAGAGGGACGAATCTCTCGGCTTTCATATCTGCTAACTCATTTCTAATCATAGCTGCATGTGAGGGAACTATCAAGGAGAGCCAAGGCACATTTTTAGATGATGCTTCACCCCTTGAAAAAGCAGCTTTTCCCGATGTAACAAGCCTCTCGCTGGCAGCAGTTATTTCCCAAGGCTCGCCTGCCCAGACCCCTGCTGTCCCTGCTAATTCCTTGTCGTCAAAATGCCACTGGTCTACATAGGATTCTACCGTCTGATTTCCGATGAATCTTATACCCTTTATTAATGGAAGACCAGGCTCCACACCAGTCATGTATTCTGGATCGTTAGTTAAATCAGCGGGATCGCCGGTATCCTTCCCCCACTCAAAGACAAAATATTGGGGATATAGCAGGTCTGCAGGCGTCATCGGGATCCCGTGATGCCAGTTTGAATAAAGGGTATTGTATTTGACTACTGTAAACGCAGTGTTATTCTTTCCCGGACCTGTCCACTGCTGGGAAATTGGATCCCAATTCATCGAATCATTGGGGACGACGAGTTTTTCCAATGGCCCTTTTGTCGTTATATTGATCCAAGGAGTCCTCATTGGTATCACTTCTCCAGTATACGGATCCCGAAAGGTACCGGGATCGGATAAAGCTGAGGAAATGTCCCTGCAATACTGATCCGAGCAACCACCGACTCCATTCCATGCTCCTTGGTATATCTGCTTGACACCAATGTCCAAGGTGTTTGAAGGATCTTGAGTTCTCGCGTTTATCAATGAGAATTTACTCGAAATTCCTGCACCAAAATCATTTACTAGACCTGTTAGACCAGACGATGCAACATATGGATCGACTAATTGTGCGATAAAAATTCTGACTGCCTCATTTATCCCTAAATTTGTGGCATTTCTTACAAGTGAGTTTCTCTCTTTTTCCGATGTAAAATTAAGGAACTGGATTCTTTGCGCTATCTTGTCTATGGTGTCATTTTCATAATTCCAAAAAGCGGGATTTTGTTGCCCCGGCATACTTCCGAAATATGGGGCGTACATTTGTGAGGGAATCACTGGGTTGTATTTCACAAAACCACCAGTGCCGCCAAATGCCTCGGTATAGATGTTCCATCCAAAGTCCCTAGGATCAGAGCCGTAAACCACTGTATTCGCCTTGTTCAAGTCACCATAGTTCCTTTTCACGGTAAATCCCACCTTTTCCATCTCTGAAGCTACTAGCTCTCCAACCGATCTTAGCGGCTGGTTGTCACTTCTAATCAAGATTGAGATGCTCACTGGTTTCCCATTTAGCATCCATTTCCCATTTTCCTTCTGGGAACCAGCTTCATTCATCGCAGCTGTTATGATCTGGTCAGCGAGTCTAGGGTTATACCTAAATCCCGAAGACTCTACTGTGTCTATTACATTAAAGTACTCAGGCGAAAAGATCCCGTAAGGACCAATAAGAGGTGTGCCCAAGCCTTTCAGGATTTCATCTACTACAAACCCTCTGTCAATTAAATAATTCATTGCGTACCTGACCTCTTTTAATGAAAAGGGATTCAAGGAGCCAGTATCATTAGATGGCGCAGGATTCAGTAGTAAGCCAAAAGATCCAGAGAGCTTGTCGTACTCCTTTAAATTAGGAATATTTTTAATTTCAGAGGCTGCTTCGAGTGGTATTCTAAAATAGTATGTATCCAGATTTCCTGATTTCAATTCCTCTAAAGCTACATTGTCGTCCAGATACTGGATGAATCTAACACCGTCGACAATTGCGCCTGTGCCATTACTCTGCGCGGCACTAGCGAGAGTAGGGGCAAAAGGAATAAGAGCGAGTAGGGCAAGAATGGACAGAATTGGAAATGGAATTGTAACCCTTTCTTTCTTTACATGTAACCCCCTTTCACTTGGTGGCAAGCTGGGTGGTCAGGGAGATCTAAAACGAATGGGAAAAGTTCGCCAAACGACGTCGGTTTTCAAAGTAGCTAAAATTACCTAGAGGATTTACATGATTACTTGATAAATATTTTCTAATGTCGGAGGCTATCATAGTTTGGTCAGTAGCTATGCGACGCGCGTAGCTTCCTGGGAATAACTTGGGAGAATCCATTTCGTACTTATCAGAACTTGCCTGGCCTTCAATGCGTTGAGATTCAACATGGTTCATGCCATTTGAGATTATATTTTCAGATGGATTTGCATTAATTATATGACCATCCGAATCAAGAATTGATGGATCTTGCTGGCCGATAAATTCAGAATGTGGTTCCCTATATCCGTAGGCGGGTGGAATTCTACGACGAATAATTTCATCTGGGATCATTACAAATAGCTACGTATCGGTGTGATATTAATTTGTACTGAATATATCGCCATCATGCAAGGGAGAGACTGATTTTCACTTTGTGTTGTTTGATTGTGTTGACTAAATTGTCATGTTTCAGTGCATTCTTCCATAAAATACATATATGATAGTAATCCATGATAAAAACAATATGTGTTTTAAAGCATAGTTATAAGAATTTCAAATCTGTGGCACCAATCTTTATCCAATAAGGATAACTTTATATACAAGAATAAAACATTTATACTAGATGCGATTTTCCGATAATTTTTCTGGGGAAAAACTTTGGTAAAGGACATTACTCTTTTCAATGAAAGATGCCCCCGATGTGGAAAGGGGCCCATGGTTACAGATAATTCTAGTGGGGAGATGTTTTGCGGAAACTGCGGGTTTGTGATCACAGAAAGAATCGAGGAAATGGGTCCAGAGTGGAGAGCCTTTTCAAAGGAGGAGCATGAAGATAGGAGTCGAGCCGGTGTGCCTACATCGCTAGCCATGCATGATATGGGACTGGCGACTATTATTGGACCTATCGATAAAGATGCTTCTGGTAAGCCGTTGTCGGCCTCTATGAAAAGTACTATTGAAAGGCTCCGAACTTGGGATAGTAGGAGCCAAGTACACGAACCGGTAGACCGCAATTTCCGACAAGCGTTCAGTGAGCTCGATCGCCTCAAAGATAAGCTGGCAGTAGGAGATGCTGTAATAGAAAAGGCAGCATATGTGTATAGGAAGGCTTTGGAACGGGGTCTGGTGAGGGGGAGATCCATATCGGCGTTAGTTGCAGCTGCATTATACGCTGCGTGTAGAGATACCGAAACTCCCCGGACATTGAAAGACATTGCCAATGCTAGCAATATCAAGAAGAAGGATGTTGCTAGGTGCTATCGTCTTTTGATAAGAGAGCTAGACTTAAAAATGCCTGTAGTCGACCCGGTCAAGTGTGTAGCCAGAATCGCAAGCAAGGCAGGGCTTTCAGAAAAGACTAAGAGGAAGGCGCTTGAGATTCTAAAGAAGGCGGAGGAAGGAAAAATTTCTGCAGGTAAAGACCCAATGGGACTTGCGGCAGCTGCATTGTATGTCGCTTGCGTGATGAACGGTGAGAACAAGACTCAGAAAGATGTGGCAGAAGCAGCCGGAGTAACTGAGGTCACAATTAGAAACAGATACAAAGGATTGAAATTGCACCTAAAGTTGTAAGGACTGTAAAAAGACCGGAGCAAATTCCATCACTGTGTTGAATGATATTGTAAAGATTCGTGTGGATAGGATTGTGAGAGGCGGAATAATCTAGTTGAGTGTACGCATAAATAAATTAATCATTATATATTACCTAGGTAACCTAGCATATTCAAATACCAAACTACCTAAGCACAAGAAATGTCAATATCGCATAGAAACTGAAATGAGTCTGCCATTCTAGAATATTGCAGATCCCGGCACCTTTCAAAAGGAATTCAATGCGCCTGTATTAGTTTACTGAACTTCGATAGCCGCCTCATTGAAACCAGTTCTGAGCAGATAGCTCTTGACATCATCTCGATGGTCACCTTGGAGCATTATGAACCCATCTTTTGCAGTGCCACCGCATGCAAACCTGCTCTTCAATTCCTTAACCATACTCTGGACATCACTTTGTTTTGGGTCAATACCTTCAATCATCGTAGTTGTCTTTGAGAAACGCCTTTTTTCTAGTCGAACGATGATCCTTGTGTCCTCTTTCTCCAATTCGCCACAAGCACAAAGATCGTCGGGAAGGCCACATTTCTTGCATATAACCGCCATCTATTGCTAGATATTTCCCCAATTCTTACTTTTAAGCCTTGCCTGATGAGAGTAGATTGTAAGGATGGGTTCAATGCATTTCCCATCAATTGATGCAATAGGCTAAGAGATGATCGGACTACCAAAGACCAAATCTCAATCCCGAATCGCAATGTTTTTAACCGTGTCACGGTCCTTCAAACTGTAGCAATGAGCAGCGGCAGTAAGAAAAAGAATGCACCACTTCCAGCCTCCAGTGCAGGGTTACTTCGATTCTTTGAAGATGAGACTAAAGGAATCAAGATCAGGCCCGAATTGGTACTTGGCATAGCAGGAGGAATAATAGGTGTTTCTATCCTCATTCGCTTAGTATTCCCTGTGTGAAGTCACTTTTATGTTTAGTCATGCAGAGGATAGCGTTTCAAATATACATAAAAGATGGGCTCTAACCAAGCTTAATCCATCTACAAGCAAAGTTTCTTTTGTTATTACATGTTGCGCCTTTACCACCCTTGTTGTCCTCACCAATGCTTACGTAAGTGGTGTTGGGTTAGATAACTATCCATATCTCTTATTCTATGTTTTAGTAGGTAATGCTGCCCTATTCGCACTGACGT
Organism: Nitrososphaeraceae archaeon; assembly: GCA_049578985.1. Classification (GTDB taxonomy): domain Archaea; phylum Thermoproteota; class Nitrososphaeria; order Nitrososphaerales; family Nitrososphaeraceae; genus TH5896. The sequence continues at coordinate 159,638 of JBAUMZ010000089.1, read as the reverse complement.
ATTTGGATTATTCCCTATTGAAGGGAACCTCCCTGAGCAAACTGTCAAAGGTGTTTCATGTATCTGCGTTCTCGTATCTTATCTGGTTGCTTACCTTGATCATTGGGATGCTGGCTCCTAATTTGATAAGCAATGATGGTCCTGCAACCAACTATCTTCTGGAAGGATTGCTCTTCGTGGCGGGTTTTAGGATATGTATGTTTAAAGCTGTTTTTGGAGCGACATTAGTCCGAGCCATCATTGTAGGACTGGTTGCTCCATTTACCATACTCCTTTTTTTTATACCGCTTCAATTTATTCCGGAGGTATTTTCTGACCCCATTGCACTTGGATACGGGTTAGTACTTGTTGGTATGGGGATTTTGTGGGCCGTTATGGCAGATCGTGCGGGAAGGCCAGAGATCAGGAGCACTTTTGAAGTTTTGCAGGCATTTTTATCCGCTTGGACAGAAAAAGATGGAACAAGATTTGAGCGGATTGCCGAAGAAAGAGCAGACGAAAAGCCTGTTTCTACGTTCATGATGAAATTTTCAATTAACAAGACCGATGGATACTCGCTTGTTATCCCCGAAGTCCATCCTGGCCCTTTCCTGTCTGTGGGAGGTAGCAATCTACCATATGTTCTATACAATGCATTTTCGGGAAGGGCGATGGTTCTGCATGGAGTATCTGACCACGCATTAAATATTCCTTCTAAAGAGGAACTGGACAGATACTTGAGAAGTCTCAAATCAGCAAAAAAGCTCTCCTCACATAGCCTTTGTTCGAGGCCGGTCAGAGTTGAGGATGGATACTACAGCGTGACTGGAATCAAATTCGATCGAGTCTGTATGCTAATTTTGTCCATGTCTCCGAAAGGCATGGAGGATGTTCCATATTCTGTGCTCTCTCAACTTAATCATTACTCAAAGAAGATCGGGTTTGATTCTTTACTCTTAATAGATAGTCACAACGCAATGGGTGTTTCGTTAGATTCTCAGCAAACAGATCAGCTCCTCAGGACAGCCGAGCAGTGTTTGGACAAACTTGTCACTGCAGTAGAATACCCCTTTCGAGCCGGCTATGCCAATATTAAGGATATCCCTTTTGGAGCTGATTTCCAGGACGATTTGGGTGAGTCTGGATTGGCTGTGCTAGCGTTATGCATTGACGATAAATGGAACCTATTGGGCTGGGCGGATTCTAATAACATGAAGAATGGCCTACGTGAGGCGATTTTGAAAAAACTGAAAACCCAAGAGCATTATATGGTAGAAATCTGTACTTCGGATACTCATAGTACTTCAGGTAAAAGGACTAGGAATGGCTACTTCGCACTTGGTGAGCTTAGCAAAGAGGATTCGATCGTAAAAGCATTTCAAGCATTATCACTTCGAGCCATGGAATCAGCTGAATTTTCATCGCTGGAACTGTACTCGGCGATATCAAGTATAAAAGTGATGGGATCAAAACAGCTAGAGGATTACTCATATGCATTAGATAGATCGATGAGGCTCACAAAGATATTCTTGTGTGCCTTGGCAGTAACGTTTGTTAGTATGACACTGTTAACTTGAACCATGAATGAAAACCTTGGATAACTGTGATAATTTCTGTATGAAATCAATTTACACTGTTTACCTAAGGGTTGAATGGAAGTAAAATCAAGGCGAAGACAATTTTTCACTTCTCAGCTTTTGGATTAGTGGATGGGGAGAGATTTGAACTCTCGATCACCTGTGTGTGAGACAGGTATCATAACCAGGCTAGACTACCCATCCAATTATTTCGAAGAGCTAGCACCTCTCTTACAATGCTAGGCCGTCTATTTCAATATATTTCACTCGACTCTGTCTCTGTTATTCTATGATGTCACGAATCTGAGATTCGGGAGCTAAGTCCCCTGATCAAAGCCCTTCAAATATTTCTGTTGACCATCAGTCAGTTGGTCGATATATACTCCCATGGAATGGAGCTTTGCTTCAGCTATGATCATATCCTGTTCTCGTTCAATTTCATACACTCTAGGTTCAAGAGAACCACGAGTCCGTGCGATCCGGATAACCGAAAGAAGTTGATTTGCAAAGCTCATATCCATAACTTCAGAGGGATGTCCTTCAGCTGCTGCCAAGTTCACCAATCTGCCATCTGCTATAAGGTAAACGGCTTTCCCGTTTGACAATTGGTACTGGTAAACATGATCGTTTATCCTATTTTTAGCAGCAGCATTTTTCTCCAAAGTATCGACTGAAATTTCTACATTAAAGTGCCCTGCATTTGCCAATAATGCTCCATTCTTTAACTTTAATATTGTTTCGTAATCGATTACGTCTCTACAGCCTGTTGTTGTTATGAACAGATCTCCTGAAGGCGCGACCTCCGAAACTTTTGCAACTGAAAACCCATCCAATTTTGCTTTCAGAGCAGCAATTGGATCGACTTCAGTAACGGTTACATTTGCGCCCAAGCCTGCCGCGTTTCGAGCTATCCCTTTGCCCACATGCCCGTAACCAGAGATGACGACATTTTTTCCTGAAATCAGTATGTTTGTAGCTCGAATAATTCCATCCAATGCCGACTGACCAGTTCCATAGAAATTATCGAAGTCATGTTTTGTCTCTGCATCATTTACAGCAATGATGGGATATTTGAGAATCCCTCCCCTCTCCATAGATCTTAACCTTACAACTCCTGTTGTGGTTTCCTCCGTTCCTCCATACACAGTTTTGAACCTTTGAAAATCTTTATGCATCTCTAACGTAAGATCGGCTCCATCATCGATGGTTATGTTAGGGTCGATCATCATCGCCGAGTGGATGTCTTCGTAATATTGTTGGGTTGATACACCTCTACTGGCATAAATCGATATCTTGTCATCCTCAGCGAGGGATGAGGCAACATCATCCTGGGTACTGAGAGGATTACACCCGCACCAGGAAAGTTGTGCGCCCAAAGCTTTTAGAGATTCAACCAATACCGCTGTTTCTTTTGTCACATGAAGACAACCGGCAACGCGAACACCTTCTAACGGTTTGCTTTCTTCATATTGCCTGGTCAGTGATTGTAAGACAGGCATGTGGGACAATGCCCACTGAATTTTTCTCCTTCCTTCATTTGCTAAGGAGAGATCAAGAACACGATAACTCATATATTGCTTGCCAATACACGGGCAATATATTATTTTAACTTCAAGAGCCTTTGACCGTGTTAAGCTGTACTTGATATGTAGAACCTGATTCTATTCCTTGTCAAAAAAGATATGTGTAGAGAGTGCATGAACCAAATCAGAAAGTAAGACCGGGAGGAGATAACATAATGAGAAGGAAAAATGGAGATGGAGTGCTGGAAAAAAAGAGTTGAGATTAAGCCAGTTGCATTGGAAAGACTAGTTCAATGCCCATAATTTTGTTGTAGGTTCGTGACGACCATCATTCCGGGTTATGCTACCTTGCCTGAAGTTGGGAGCGCAACGTATATCATGATCGGGCCTATTCTAGGTAAGATGTGCGGAAGTTTCAGATAGGCGTGATCGGCTACAATGATGATCGTTGCACCGAAGTCGCCAAAGAAATAGCATATAAAGTCGGTAAAGAAATCGCGCTCTCAGGCTCAGTGCTGGTGTGTGGAGGCCTTGGAGGAGTAATGGAAGCCGCTTGTAGAGGCGCAAAGGAAGTCAACGGTGATACTGTTGGCATTATTCCGCAAGATAACTTTAGTTTTGCGAACCAGTTTTGTGATATCGTGATTTGTAGTGGTATTGGATTTGCGCGAGATTTCATAGTGGCTACATCCTCTGACGGAATAATCGCCGTAGGTGGGGGCATTGGAACTCTTATCGAGATGTCTGTGGGCTACATGATCAAAAAGAAGATAGTTGCAATCCAGTCAAGTGGGGGTGTCTCTGATGTATACGCAGGTAAGTATCTGGATGAAAGGAAAAGAGTGCTAATTGCGTCGGCTCCGGACGCTAAAACCGCGGTCCAATCTATTCTAAAACATAGTAAAAGCACGTAAATTGAAATCGGCGCTATCCATCTGCAGGTCAGATCAGGCTTACGGCGTTGGAGTCGCATGTTTGAAGGCACGGCAGGCGGCAATTGGAGTTGTTTGTAATTGTTATTGCTATTGCTGCATCTGCACCACAAAATCGCTACCCTGCTAATTTGATGAGATATGGGTCAGGAGCATAAAAATTGCCATACTTGTCGGACATTTCTTGTAACCTTTCAACAATCCTTTTTATCCCAAATTCCTGTGCAGTCGCCAGAAGCTCCTTTTTGAGGCCCATCCCAAGAAGAAGCGCCTTTTCTAAATCTGATTGCGAGCAGACGCCATTGGAGAGGAGCCAACATGCGTTGTTTGAAGCGACCGCCAGCATTACAATAGGGTCAAAAGCTGTGGCGTCAGCTTGAACAAGATCTTTGCGTTCGTACTTGCCTGAAGAATAGGAATAGAAGCCTTCTCCAGTTTTTTGCCCAAGCTTTTTCTGTTCGAACAACTTTTCGACCAAGGGATGTGGATTAATGACCTTTTTATCCCTAAGATACATTTCATGAGTTGCCTTGTTGACTACATCTAATCCAGTGTAATCAGCCAGTTCAAATATCCCCATTGGAAAACCTAACTTGGATTTCATTGCAGCATCTATTTCCTCATATGTGACTCCATCTCTTTCCTTACAGTAGACGGCTTCATGAACTAGTGGTATGAAAATCCTATTTACGATGAACCCGGCTACATCCTTCTGTACAAGCACTGGAGTCTTTCCCAGATCTTCTACAAACGCCATCAACCTTTCGACTGTGCGTTGATTGGTCTTGTGGCCTCGGATCACTTCCACCAGTTTCATTAGCTGAGGGGGATTAAAGAAATGTAACCCGATAAATGACCCAGGACGATCTGTTAAGTCGGCCATCTCGCCTATTGGTAGAGTACTTGTGTTTGATGCAAAGAGAGTCTTAGGATCGGCATAGGAGCTTACTTCCTTGTAGACTATTCTCTTTAACGAAAGGTCTTCAGGTACCGCCTCGATAACAAGATCTGCATCAGTCAAGCCTTCTTTCAGGTCAATTACAGGTACTAATCTGGAAAGTGTCTGCTCAAAAGAATCCTTGGTCATCTTGTTTTTTTCAACTAACTTATTTAGTGACCACTTGATCTTATCCATAGCATTATCTAGAAACCTCTGCTCGACATCTCTCAAGAGAACTTTAAATCCCGCCATTGCGGCGATCTGCGCTATTCCATGTCCCATAGTACCAGACCCTAGTACCGTAACATTTGCGATCTTGTCCATTCTACAATCACATAGTATCATTGGAAGGGGGCTTTTAGTCTTGCCTTGAATTGAAAGCAATTTAAGAGAATGATTCTTTAAAGCCATCTGAATCAGTGATTGGATTTATTCAGATTTACTGCTGACGTATCCTCCCTTTCAGAGCGCATGACAAGGAATTCGTCGGCTGAGGCAATTGATAGACTTGGTTTTGTTAGAAACCGCTTAGTTGATCTTTACAAACGTAATTTGGTAAAAATAAATCACTCTGTTATGGAGCTTGTTTGTGCGAAACATCTGATAGAGTTTGGGTACAGTGTCGACGTTGAGAGAAGGTTAACCGATATTCTGGTTTGTGACGTCTTTGCGAGCAAAGGTGACGGAGAAGCAATAGTCGAAATTGAAACTGGCTTCATACCTCCCGAGCATGCTCTGGATCCTACGGCGTACTACGTTGCAAGAATTGCCAGCAAGATCTCTCGATACAGTAAGCATGCCAACAAATTTGTTCTTGCAACTACTCCTGTAAGCATTTTGCCGATCCCGAACCTTTTCAGATTCCCCGTACGAACAAGGAAATCCGACGAGATTCAGAAATTAAAATTCGTATGTGATAACTATTACAAAGATCCGCCTATCGAAGTCGAAGATATCCTAAATGGTAGGTTACATATGATCTATATCATAGACATAGATGAGGGGAAAATCCAAGAAATGGACGTGGAGACTTACTTCGATGAACTCAAGATTGCTTTTGAACTTTCAAATAGAATAATTGAGAAATTTTAGGATATCTAAGTTTTTCAAGTATACGTTTAATAGCCCTCGTTTTCGAAATATTATTAATTAAGCTCCTCTACCCCAACAGTGGCAACTAAAAGCATCTAGATTGTTCCTTAGGTTAAAGTAATAAGATTCTGAATAAGCTATTTCTGAATGTATAGTTATGATAATCTTCGTCCTACCGCTTAATAGATATGTAAAAGGAAATCTTGCAATGTCTGACAACAAAGAATTGCTAGTTATAGCAGTCATAGCTGCAGCATCGATGATGGTATTAGGTACTTCGATACCATCCAACATATTGGCAACAACTAGTATTGAGCCAAGTAGTGATAGTGCTGACAGTGGCGACGGTAGTAGTAGTAGTAGTAGTAGCGACGACAACTCAAAGGACAACAGTAATGATAATAACAGCAATGACAATGATGGTAGTAAGGATAGTGGTAGTAAAGATGATGGTGGAAATGACGGAGATAGTGGTGATAAAGGTAGTTCCGACTCAAACAACGATGGAGTCCCTGGTAAGTATCTAGACGAATATTCGACATGTGTTTCAGATCTATCTTCAGATGACAACATTTTGTCCCAGGATGACGTAGTTGATTGTTATGGACAGGTATTCGGTCCTAATCCGGCACATGATCTGGGTCCATTGATGCAAAATGCTCCAACTGCTCCTGCTACTAATATGCCTGGATTCGAAAACATGCCTGGATTGCAAAACATGCCCGGACTTCAGCAGCCAGGAGATCAACAGCAGATGCAGCCTTTCGGTCAAACTCAGCCACAGAACGGACAACAACCACCAGTTCAGCAACAAGAATCATATCCTTCAGCAGGAGATCAACAACAAGCACAGCCTTTCGGTCAAACTCAGCCACAGTATGGACAACAACCACCAATTCAGCAACAACAGCAACAGCCGCAAATGGGTCTAGCAGATCAGCAGCAAAGCTCACCAACACAGCTTCCAATTGATGATGGAATCTTGGACGTAGAAACGATTAAGCAGATAGTTAAGAACAGATTAATTCAATAGAAACCAGCTGTTTGTGAACTCAATAGATTTAGCAATCAGCTAATTCTTCCCTCTTTTTTGAATTCTGAAACATTAGTAAGGAATAAAAAACTAAACTATATACTTAATTACGAAATTTGCCTCTTGAAACTATTTGCCATCTTATTGAAGCAAGATGATCCATCAAAATGCACAGCTGCAAAACTTGCCAAATTTCATCTATTGAAAACGATCGTTCGACCTAGGCATGATACTTTGACCTTGAACCCCTTTTCGAGAGTCTGTTTGACACGAAACGATCGAGGCCTCTCTTCAGCTTTGTGTATCATTGATTGTTCGTGGGAACGATCTGATACAGTACTTCAAAATCGAAAATGGCGTTCTTTTCCCTTGTTACGGCGACTCCCTGCATTATTGGCCGGAAACCCAGTCAACTACGCAAAATTGGGGAAGCTTTCAAGTGTCGAAGCTCTCTCAGGGGCACTCCTGATATTGGGACATAATTCGGAAGCATTCACTATCCTTGACAAATTCAAATGGGGACACACATTCTATGAACTCAATTTGCACGTATTGCAAGAATATTCTAATGCTGAGAATGAGAGTGAAGTGTATGATATCCAACGTCAGTATTTTGGGCAAGGAACTTAAATTATGGCTAAGGGTAATGATGAGCTGAGAGGTGGTGAGCTGGTGTGTGGGCTACTCGAAAGAGAGGAAACTCCTCCCTCTATGCAGGCACTCGGATCAGAGATGATCGATCGGAGACGGTCGGCTCCGGAACAGAAAAGATATCCAGTCTGGACGAGTAATAAAGCTGTGATGGTGAATAGCCTGAGTGTCCTTAACTGGAATGAAACTGCCGTCCCGAGTGGAGCAAGGCCAAACTGAGCATAAGACCCTGCAGCAGCTAAGGTAGGCCGCTAAGCGGAATCCCACTTAAAACAGAAGGAGGGTTATTGCCAGGACACCATTTCTCGACTTGACTTTTACACACCGCTTTTTTTCAAATGTATTTAGGTACTAATTAATACAGGATAATCCACAAGTATTTGATAATCTGGATAGTTGAGAACTGCAATTTTTCCACAGACAAACACTTCGAGAGAACTGGCATACACCTATGGCTACCGGGAATGGATGATTGGTCGCTTCCTTGAATACATGCCTGATGCAGAGAAATGTTTGGCCATCATGGAATCTCCTTCAATCACATACATTCGAACTAATACCTTAAAGATTGATCCAGATTCTCTTCTGAGCTTGCTTGATGCTAGGAATATTGAGTTAGGTTCCACAGAGTTCCCTGAAGTTTATAGAGTAGTTCATACTTCCTTACCAATTGGAGCTACTCCCGAATACCTAGCTGGATTGTATTACATTCAAGACCTCAGCTCTTGTATTGCTGTTGAGGAACTCGATATTTCATCTAATCAACTAAATATGGACATGGCTTGTGCCCCCGGCGGCAAGACAACTTTCATGGCCCAGAAAATGTCCAACTCTGGCGCAATATTTGCTATAGAGTATAACCGAAGACGTCTCCCTTCAGTTATATTCAATTTGTCAAGATGTGGGGTACTTAACACATCATTGTATAACTTCGATGCTCGATCTGCTGGCAGCCTAAACATGCAGTTCGATCGAGTGCTACTTGATGCCCCGTGTACTTGTGAAGGTATTATTTCCAAAGACAAGACAAGAAAAACTAGCCACGATCCGTCTGATATCGAAGAGTCGAGTCGACGACAGCTGGAGTTACTTTTGGAAGCAACCAAGGTTGTTAAACCAGGAGGCCTCATAATCTACTCAACATGTTCCTTTGCACCAGAAGAGAACGAAGTAGTGATAGATGAATTGTTAAAGGTATTAGGTAACACAATTGTCATTGAACCCGTTCGACATGGTCTGCCAGGCTTGACTCATTTCGGCGATCGAAGATTTCATTCAAGCCTTAGCCATACGGCCAGACTATATCCACATTTGCATAATACAGTTGGTTTTTTTATTGCAAAGCTAAGGGTGTGCTGATGATCATTTGCCATAGTTATTTGGTGAGCAGGCTTGATATCATATAGAGAACCAACACGTCAAGAACTTACTGTGCTTCGCAGAAGCTTCAATCATTGGGGAATATTTGATTACGTTCTCGACAAAGAGATACTCCTTAATGAAAGAAAATTAAACGGCTCTAAAATTAAGGAGGTATATTTAACCACAAAAGATAACTTTAAAATGATCTTAGAGTCCGCATCGCTATCCCATATTGGGATGTTAATTGGGCACATGAAAAGAAGGAGTTTTGTCCCTTCGATGGCGGGAGCAGACCTGATTGCCCGAGTAGGCGTTAATTTTCCGTTCGTTAAAGTCAACCAAGCTGCCGAAGCACTGGTTTTGTACGGTCGAGATATAATGCACGGTTCTATTCTAGACCATGGAAATCTGGATAAAAATAGTACTATTCTTATCATACTTAATGAAAATCGAGTCCCTATTGGCCTAGGAATAACAACGGTATCTATCGGGAAATCTTTCCTTCATAAAAGAATCGTCATAAAGACGATAGTGGACGCTGGATACTACTTAAGAAATGAGCGTTGGACACGCTAGTGAGAAATATATGAACAGAAGTGCAAGTGAGGGAACTATCCCCAGGATATTCAGTGAGTGGGACAGGATCAACATTATGAATGTTATTGATACCATTTAACGATAGGTAGGAGATTTCGCTTCTGTAAGACATTGATCCTAATTTACTGGTACTAAAGCGAGCGAGCTGGCTTGGCTTATCTGCGAGCTATTTTCTGGTCTTTAACAAGACGAAAACAGCAACTGCTCCCATCATCCCTCCAAGAACCAGAAGTACTTGTATCGGAAATCCTCCTGTGGCGGTAGCAGTTCCGGCTGGTGCCTCTTGTGTTACGACAGCAAACTCCGTTTCCCCACTCTTTTGTATCTTCGAGAAACCGGCTATGGTAATCTGTGCTGATGTTGGAGGAGTTGTCGATTCAACAGTGATCGGTGTGCCATCCATGGTGGCACTGGCTTGCTTCTCGGTTTCTTGGAAGGTCCCTTCTCTAAAGCTGCTTTCTCCAAGAGAATATATTGATACTACTCTCGCACCGCCAATCTCCTGAAATCCCGAAGCGCCAGCTTGGCTACCGGTCGGATCGAAGAGAAAGTGCCATGTATCCATCGATCTGCCTACATCCTGAAAATTAAACAACGGTTCAGCCATAATTGATGATGCTTCAGTGTTCATTAATTGCTCCGCGACACTTGAATGATTGGCCTGTATGAGGCCGATCGGGTGGTTGACATCAATGTCTCCATACGGAGTAGAAAGAGTGAGGGGTTCCGCTACGTCGATGGATCTCCAATCCAGGTCAATTACGTCAGCACTTTGATTCCCGCTAGCTAACGTAAAATCAGAAATAAATGAAGGCTTCAACTGTACATTGTATGAGAGTGTCAATTCATCTTCTGTTCCTCTCATCTGACCAGTGTAGGTCAAACTGGCATTTGTCATTCTCACAGGAGAATTCTTTTGAGAGGCCATCGCATCGTTGAATGCCTGTATAAGCTGGGGCATGCCATCCTCGTCGGCTTCCATAGTGAACCTGACGGTTTCAGATTTGCCATTAAACTCTTGGGCTAGAGGACTATTTGGAGGATATTTTATCGTCAAAAATCTAATAGCGCTCCAATCGACTTCGCCATGTCCTGTAGTAGGCACCAAAGATGAAGTCAGCTGAACTGCATGCACACTCAAGATCTGACTAAAGAGCAGGACCGACATCAAACCAAAGGAAAGAATAAGAACTGAAGCCTGCACATGAGAAATCATCGTTTTCTTGCTTATATTCTTTTTTGAAGCTAATTATTAGTTGGATAATAAGGACAAAATCAGGAGGCAACTATAGCCTGTATAATCTATTGCAACACTTTCGCAACACAGCTATGCATCGCTTGACAACGACAACTAAAACTACAGAACGAAAATTTTACATTCCCAGGTACTCTCTTAAAACACAGTCCATTGATCACTATTCTTTCCGGTGGTACTGGTTCAATGAAACTAGTACGAGGGCTCAGTCAGATTGACAGATCAATCGCGGTTATCTTGAATGTTGGTGATAATGTATGGAAATATGGATTGTACATTTGTCCTGACATCGACACCATTTTCTATGGTTTGTCGGGACTGCTCGACGTTAGTCGTGGATGGGGAATAAATGGTGACACATTTAACTTCATAGGCCAGATTGGTGAGCTGGGGCTGGAGAATTGGTTTCGGATCGGTGATCGAGACTTGGCCACCCATGTACTCAGAACAGAGCTGCTCAGAGAGGGTATGACATTGACTCAAGTAACCGAATATTTTCGATCGGCTTACAAACTGAAGGCTATCTTGATTCCAATATCTGATGATAGTATCGAAACACGCATCGTTACAAGCCGTGGTGAAATGAATATTCAGGAATTCTGGGTCAAGCATAAAGCTGCCCCCAAGGTAGTCGGAGTAGTATACAAGGGAGCTCAAAATTCAAGGTTAACGGACAGAAGCTTGAAGCTAATACGTAGCTCGGAAAGAATCATTATTGCGCCCGCCAACCCCATAAGCAGCATAGGGCCATCTCTTGCGGTGCGAGGGGTAAGAAATGAATTGGCCAAGGTCAAGAAGAAGGTGATTGCAGTTTCACCTGTGGAGGGCAAACGAGCATTCAGCGGCCCGGCCGCCAAGTATATGAAGGCTTTAAAATTGGATATCTCTCCTGTGGGGATAGCCAAATATTACTCCGATATTATAGGTTCGTTTGTTATTTCGAAAGTGGACCGGCCATATGAAAGCGCAATTAGGAAGCTGGGATTAAATGTTTATCTTAACGATATTACAATGAACTCGTTACATGAAGAGCGAAAGCTAGCTTCATTCGTCGCGGGTATTACATAGGGAACCATCGATATTAGCATGGACATATGTGCGATCATTCCAGTAAAGAGCTTTGGTCAAGCTAAATCCAGGCTTTCAGTTCTTTTGGACAGCGAGCAACGCAGAGAATTATCTCGTTTTTTGTTGGAAGACACACTTAACACCCTCTCACTCTGCCGTGAATTGGCTAAAATTATTGTTGTTTCAAGCGATCCCATAGTGAAGGAGATAACGCAGAATCTAGGATTGGAATGCCTATTTCAAACTGAAGACAGGGGTGTCAATAGTGCAATTAAATACGCAGACAAATTTCTGAGTACTAGCGGGAATTGGGTCAGTATAACAATACCATGCGATTTACCCCTGCTTCTTCCAAAGGACATAGATGGCGTGTGCCGGGTAATCCCCAAAGAAGAAGCTTGTGTCATCATATCTCCTTCATACAAATTCGACGGAACTAACTTGCTTGCACGGAACCCCTTTAACATCATCACTGATACTAGGTATGACAACGACAGCTTTCATGGTCATCTTGAGGCTTCGATAGAAGCGGGGGCGAATACAAAGGTATTACTATCCACAAGGTTAATGATTGATCTTGACACTCCTCAGGATCTGCGGCTTGTCTTGAGCAAAGATTCATCAGCAAAGAAGTCGATCTCATATCTCTGGGAGATCAAGAAAAACCATTTTGGCTCATCTTCCGCATCAACCATAATAAAAACAGAAACAAAAACAAAAAAGAACCCAGACACACTTGAATCCACATCGACATCAGCTAGAGATCTCTTGGGTCAGTGAGTCAAAACTAAATGTGTCCGAATGCGACCCTCCTTGCAGACTGTCTTTGCGCCATAATTGAAGGGACCATGACTTTCGATGGTTTCAGGGATTTAGCAGGCATTAGAAGTGTGGTTGTTGCGAATGAAATCTTGAAATTCCTGTTAGAGAGAGGGATAGGCAAAAGCCCTAGCAAAGCGCTTCTTTCATTCTCGTCGACTGATAGATTGAAAACGTCAATTTTAGCAGTCAATTTAGGCGCAGACGTCATGAAAATCTCGCAGTATTTGTCATGGAAAGACTTTGAAAGGTTCGCATCAGAGATTTTGGTCAACTGCGGGTTCAGAACTGTGAACAATGTTCGATTCACCCAACCTAGGGCAGAAATTGATATTGTAGCAACTAAATCTCAGTTAGGTTTGTCTATCGACTGCAAACATTGGGCCAACAATAGGCGCAGTGGATTATTGACATACACTCAGAAACAAATTCAAAGAACAGAGAGACTAGTGAGCGGTCCCTTTGAATTTCGAAAAGCAGTTCCTGTTTTGCTCACCATCTATCCCATTCATCAGCCTTACTGTTCCAACTTTGTTCCTATAGTAGACATAAACAAATTCCGAGGTTTTGTAAATGAAATAGAATCTAATATGGATAAAGTACTCTGCATAAGCAGAGACTAGATCTGACCATCAATTAACCTCTCGTTATTCTGAACATAAATTGCAGATATTTGGCTACACATTTAGCAGTTTGTGGGCCTCCCAAATCTTGTCGCTTATGTAATGCAAAGTTTGGATAACATAACCTTTCTGTTCTTCGACCGCCATCTCGCTATCAATTAATGCTATACCAACGGCCAAAGGTTTGCCATGCACTTCGTCCTTGATCACGACTACGCTTCCCTTCTTAAATTTATCAAATGCCGTGATTCCAGGTCTTGTCACCTTTGCTCCATTGCAGACGAAGCGAACTGCACCCATATCGACTGTAACCGAAGGGAAGCGAGCTAGAAGCGAGATGTCTCCAAGAAAAGGAACAATGTCTTTCTCCTCACCTACTTGAACTGCAGTAAATTCGTCAGATTTGTAGAGTGATTCATCTCCAGCTACTTGGTATTCTTTAATAGTCTTTATTTTAGGAACAACATTCATGGGCCAGGAAGCTTCTATCCTCTTCATGAGCAATGCCGTGTCTCTTTTAGAAAGAAAGGTCGACTTCATAGGTTCCTGACTTTCATTCTAATCACATTTCCAGTATACCTTGGTTTTTCTCTGTTCGGTTATTGATAGGTATGTACTCACAGCCCATGGGTCCACAATATTTACCAACATACAAAGCTTTCGGTCTGTATAGTGCTGGTCTGGGAGCAGCCTCCGCAAATTTTTCTTCAATAATATGAGCTGTCCATCCTGCTGTCCTGGAGAGAGCAAAGATAGAAGTGTTCAGCTCGATTGGTATCCCCATGCTGTAATACAATGACGCACTATAAAGATCCACATTTGGATAGATTGGCTGCTTCTTAAGTTCTCTCATATACTTCCTAGTGATATCTTCTACCCGAGCTGTTATATCGTACCATGGTGTATTTCGTTTTCTTGAAATAATTTTCGAAAGTTTGGCTAGGATATCAGCTCTAGGGTCGGTTGTCTTGTACACAGCGTGACCCATTCCCATAACCCTCTCTCCCCTATCGAGTCTAGCCTTCACCCATGTATCGACACTATCCACCTTTCCTATATCGAGTAGCATTTTCATTACCTGTATGTTTGCTCCACCATGTAATTCCCCAGAGAGCGCACCAATCGCACCTCCAATGCAAGCGTACATATGTGCCCTAGTGGACGCAATTTCACGTGCTGCGAATGTAGAAGCATTAAAGCTGTGTTCGGCATGGAGAATTAGAGAAATGTCAAATATTCTAGACTCCTCTTTAGACGGCATTTCGTCCGTCAACATGTAAAGAAAGTTAGCTGCGTGATTCGTATCACTGCCAACGGGTTCTACAGGTTCATTTCCCTTTTTAATTCGGTCCCATGCTGCCACTAGAGTCGCAATCTTAGCTATAAGACTTATTGCCCTCTTGATGTTTGTTTCCTTAACGTCGCTATTCATGTCAGGATCGTAATCCGGTAACTCAGAAATAGCCGATTGAATCACATCCATAGGTCTGGCTGCTTTAGATCTATTCTTCATATTGTCGATAACTGATCGCGGAAGATCCCTTGCATGTGATAACTGCTCAGAAAATTTTTCAAGATTATCCTTATCTGGCAAGTCCCCGAAAAGCAAGAGGTAAGACGTTTCTTCAAATGTAGAATGGTTGACTAGATCAAAGATGTCATAACCACGATAGATGAGTTTACCATTTTCACCATCAATGGAGCTGATTTTAGTATCTGCAACTTCAATATTTCTTAAGCCGATATTCCTAGTATCCATCTGATAAGTATTGATTTTTCTCACTTTCTATATTAAAGTAATGGACATAAGAATTCTTCCAATATTCATTTTACAGGAAGTAACTATTCATCTCGAATTCTCATCTTTTTTGAAGTATCTCGAAAACCAGAACCATATCTTGTCTACATTCTATTCGGATTTCGTGGAAACTTCATCAATGTTCCATCCACGAATCCCTTCCATTTGCATCCGGAAGAATATGTCTTACGATAATATGCTTCCTTAGTAACAAACCATTGTCATACATGTGGAGAACATATCACTTTTAAGTAGGTCATGGAAGTGAAATAGTACAATGGTCTTTGGTAGGGACATTAGACTCAACCGGATCTTAAGGGATGGAAAAATGGTGTGTATTCCTATGGATCATGGAATTACCAACGGTCCAATATCCGGCTTAGAAGATGTTCACGGAGTCATATATGACTATCAAGACGCGGGATTGACTTGCGTCTTAATTAACAAAGGGATCATAAAGTCAATGCCAAGGCCTCCTAAAATAGGATTGATTGCTCACCTCTCGGCTAGCACGGTATTAGGACCTTCTCCAAACCGAAAGATACTCATAGGTAGTGTGGAGGAGGCTATGAGGCTCGGTGCCGATGCCGTATCCATACATCTGAATATTGGTTCGAAAGAAGAACCAGAGATGCTTCAAAAATTAGGGATCGTTTCTGACCAATGTGATGAATGGAGTGTCCCATTAATTGCTATGATGTATCCTAGAGGGGAAAATGTTAAGGATCCACATGATCCGGGGATCGTCGCGCATGCTGCTAGGATAGGCGCAGAGGGGGGTGCAGACATGGTAAAAACGGTATATACGGGAGACATTGACTCATTTAGAAACGTCGTAAAATCTTGTCCAGTACCAATAGTAATCGCAGGAGGCCCTAAGGCAACTAGTGACTCAGAGATCATGCAGCTATGTTATGACGCAATGGAAGCTGGAGCAAAAGGAATTACATTTGGTCGAAACATTTTTCAACACAAGGACCCCTTCATGATAATTAAATTACTAACACAGATTGTCATATCTGGAAAAACTCCTGAAGAGGCGAGGATGATTTCTGCATACAAATAGGAATAAAGTTTTAATCATCAAGCCGGATTTCAACGAAATTGATGCAGGTTCGTTTCTCAAATCCCTTCCAAGTCAACATATTGTCTATGCGAATCCGGAGCAAGTACGAGGAACGCCTGCAAAGACGATGTATGAATCAAGGCAGGCCGATTATGTGGTATTTCGGGAGATTGAGCAACTCCGAAAGTTTCATGACCATGAGAAAATCAAAGGATTTTACAAGAAGATAGAGAGCAACAATGATTTGGATCAAGTCCTCGAAGCTGCAGAAGCAGGTGCCAACTTCATAATAGTAGACACACAGGATTGGAAAATCATACCGCTCGAGAATGTAATAGCAACTTTGCAGAAAACAAACACAAAAATCTATGCTCCGGCATCAAGTTCTACTGAGATAAGGACCCTTTTCTCAGTTTTAGAGCTAGGGGTTGATGGTGTGATACTAACAAGCCAAGACCCAAATGACATAGAGAGTGCCACGAAGTTGATAGATATTTCTAATTTGAGCATTAGTATATTGAAGATACAAGAAGTAAGAGAGGCTGGAATAGGAGAACGCGTCTGCATTGATACTGCTTCAATTCTTGGATTGGGCGAGGGGGTCTTGGTGGGTAGCAGATCGAATTTTCTTTTTCTAATACATAACGAATCTCAGGGGTCTTCATTTACATCACCTCGACCATTTAGGGTCAATGCGGGTGCTGTTTACTGCTATACCTTAGTTCCTGGCAAGAAGACAAAATACCTTTCAGAGCTAGAATCAGGATCTGAGGTGCTTGTTATTGACAAAGGGGGGAGAGCCAGAGTCGTTACTGTTGGTCGCTCAAAAATTGAAACAAGACCCCTCACTATGATTATGGGCGAATCGCATGGGCAAAGGGGTACTGTTATTCTTCAAAATGCAGAAACGATTCAACTAATAGGGGAGAATGGTTCATTGATTCCAGTCACCAATCTGAAGGTTGGCGACTCTGTTCTCGGAATTGTTCAGCCGAGCTCAGGGCGACATTTTGGAATGGAAGTTTCGGAATATGTATTAGAGAAATAGATTGTGTAAATAATAATACCTTGGAGAGTTCATTTTTTTAAAGCATTTGGAATATCATCACACGGCTAAAGTAGACTGCTATATGCTAGTCCAGAAGATTCCATTGGATGATATTATTGCCGGGAATTGCAAAAATATATTATCATGCATCCCGGAAGGCTCAATTCAAGTGACAGTTACTTCCCCACCTTACAGAAATGCAATCGATTATGAAATGCATGCTTCGGGAACGGGGGGATACTACAGAGGCAAACATCAAGTAGAAACAGATCATTATCTGCTTGAGATGGAAGAGATCTTTAATGAAAAGATCTACCGGGCGACCAAAGAAGGGGGATACTGTTGTATAGTAATAGGAAGTGAAGTGGTAAACGGGACCATCTTGCCTCTGCCACATATGTTACTTTCGAAACTTGTTCAGCCATTTGGTAACTGGCATCTGCATGAAGAGATAATTTGGCATAAGGTTACGGGGGGCACCAACAGGTACGGGTCATTTGTGATCAATCCATATCCAAAGTATTTTAGGGCTAATATTATGCATGAGTTTATCCTTGTCTTGAGAAAAGGTGATGTATCAGTCGGGAGAAGAAGGAAGGAGGCGTTGCCGGCTACTCATGAAGAATGGACTAAGGAAATTGCTAATTCCATTTGGCATATAGCTCCAATTCCTCCAGGTTATATACGTCATCCATGCCCATTTCCTGAAGAAATTCCATACAGGTTAATGAAGTTATATTCATACAAGGGTGATACAGTTCTAGATC
Source organism: Nitrososphaeraceae archaeon (assembly GCA_049578985.1). Lineage (GTDB taxonomy): Archaea > Thermoproteota > Nitrososphaeria > Nitrososphaerales > Nitrososphaeraceae > TH5896. The sequence goes on along the minus strand of JBAUMZ010000089.1, from coordinate 141,508 downwards.
CGTTTAATGGTAGCGGACAGACGACGAAAGTCGCATCTCATTTTGGACGCCACTATATTGGAATTGATATAATTGAGGATTACGTGAGACTTGCACTTTCGAGACTAGATGAGGAACAACTGCATATCCGTCCGGAGGCTCTCATAGCCAAGTGGAAGAAGATTCCATCTCACTGCATATCACGATAGTTTACTCAACCTTTAAGGCATGGGTAAATTTCGTCAATCTAACCCATGTCAAATACGTTGAAGTTCAGGTTAGTTGACAATATTTCTTGACTACTAAAGTCAGCTCATAAATATATGTTCAAGAAGTGCTAATAGTTCGTATGATAAAGATTTGCGCATCCATAACGGGGATAGAATCTGAAGAATTCAGTAAGTCTGCCGTTCGAGCCTTTAATATGGGTGCCAGTTTTCTGGAGATTAGATTTGATTGTATTTCGACTAGCAGGTTTTCAGAAACATTAGCCGCAGTTCGACCATTCAAAACAAAATGCATATACACGCTAAGAAGAGCTAGCCAAGGTGGAAAATTTGATGGATCCGAAATACAGCGTCTTAACTATCTGAAAGAGTTAGCGAGCCAATTGCCAATGATGATCGACGTAGAATACGAGACCATACAAGAATCTCCTGAAATTGGAACTTTTATCAAATCATTAAATTTACCAATGCTTTTGTCCTGGCATGACTTTAAATCAACACCCTCGGAAAGAGAATTGTCAGAACTGTTGGTCCTGATGAGCTCCCTTAATAATAATAATAAACTGGTTACTATGGCAAATTCCGTAGAAGACACGCTGAGAGTTTTGAACCTTTACGAAACAGTCCACAAGTCGGTGAATCTTGTGGCGTTCTGTATGGGGGAAATTGGATTAGTTTCAAGGGTTCTCGGCGCTCTGCAATATAATTGTCCATTCACTTACGCCTCGCTTGACAGGCCCGTTGCTCCAGGTCAAGTTACAATAGAACAAATGAAAAAGTTGCATACTATGATTACCAGATATAGTTCACACGATGGAGGTTGAAGAGATGAGGACATATTGCATAATTGGTGATCCTGTAAGTCATTCACTGTCCCCCGCAATGCACAACGCAGCTTTCAAATCACTTTCCCTCGACGATGTCTACATTGCCTACAAGGTTTCATCTCATGAACTTAAATCCTCTATCGAATCGTTAAGATCCGTCAAGATATCAGGATTCAATGTTACTATTCCTCATAAAACAGCGGTCTTGCAGTACCTAGATGAGGTTGATCTACTCTCGCGTAAGGCTGGTGCGGTTAACACTGTGTCTAGGATCGATGGCAATTTCAAAGGCTTTAATACTGATATTCAGGGCTTTCTCCAGCCCCTCCTTAACCGGCGCATAGATTTTAAGGGCTTGTCTGTACTCCTCTTCGGTGCGGGAGGTTCAGCTAGGGCTGTTGTCACATCTTTATCTAACATCAACGGTATTTCCAAACTAGTTGTCGCCAGTAGAACCTGCGGCAAATCATTGGAATTGTCTAAACTGGCTAAATTACAGGGATTGACCTGCTCAGTATCAACGATTGAAGAAGCAAAAGCAATGGCAAAACGTTTCGATCTCATAGTAAATGCAACATCTGTGGGATTGCAATCGAATGAATCAGTCTTAGATAGTGAAGAGGTTAGTGAAAGCAGCACAGTATACGATCTGGTTTACAGACCCGTTCTGACGAAGCTTCTTGAAAATGCTCAAGAGAAAGGAGCAAGGATCATATATGGATACGAAATGTTACTTGAGCAAGGAGCTCAAGCGTTCGAGATTTGGACTGGATTGAAAGCGCCTATCCATGCCATGAAAAAAGCTCTCTTTGGGGTATTTCAAGAGCCAAAATGAATAGATCAATTCGTGTGACTATGCATGGAGCCGTATCCGTAGTAAATGCAGTAGCAAATGGTCATGGGTCTGCGTTGGGGATATCCCTTAAAGTGGTCGCCGATTTGACTACCACTACGGGAAAGGGTGTTTATTTGCAGTCAAAGCAAGGTGTGAAGCTGCTGAACATACTCGTTAGAAGAGCGTTACCAAGAAGAGTACTCCTGGATCATGCAATCCGAATTGAAATCAAATCAGAGATCCCTGTTGGTTTTGGATTGAAGAGCTCTAGTGCGGTGTCTAGTGCAGTTGCACTGGCAATTCAGAAATTCCTTGGTGAAGAGATTGATGATGTAAAGGTGCTCAATCAATCTGCTGATGCTTCAATTGAAGCTGGCGTTTCTTTGACAGGAGCCTTCGACGATTCAGCCGCATGTTATTTTGGTGGATTTGTAGTTACGGACAATTTTTCAAGAAAGCTCATAAGAAGGGAACCCTCTTCAGAGAATCTTACCGCAGTTATTTTACTTCCGTCTCGCGTATCGAGGGGAAATTTATATAATCTTTACCTATCCCCAGAAATCTTTGATCTAGCTTTTAAGATGGCAACTGACCGCGACTATTGGAACGCAATGAAGCTTAATGGAATGGCGGTTGGGGCACTATTGGGTAGCGATTATACTCCAGTCATTTCAGCGATCAAGGAACATGCCCTCTCTGCGGGGATCTCAGGCAATGGACCGTCAGTAGTGGCAATTGCTGATTCCAAGCACCTCGGAAGTGTAGTGTCTTCTCTGTCCAGTTTTGAGGGCCAGGTATTAATATCAAAGATTAACAATCAAAAGGCAACAGTAGAAGACTTCGATGGTTAAGATATCTATCCAAAGATCACAACTTGGTGGAAAAGCAAGGTGCCCTTCAAGCAAGAGCTACACACATAGAGCGCTATTTTTAGCGCTCCTTTCGGACGGTGAGACCAGGATCCGTGATCCCTTAATTTCACGAGACACTCTTTCCACCATAACTGCTTGCAGAGCTCTGGGACCTCAAATCCTTAATGAAGAATCTTCTTTACGCATTATAGGAACACGATTAAAAGCACCAGATAATGTCATCGATGCGGGGAACTCGGGAACAACAATTAGAATAGCTGCATCGGTTTGTTCTCTGATCGAATCAGGGTATTGTGTATTGACTGGGGATAGCAGCCTAAGAACACGCCCCATGGGTCCTCTCCTTAGCACGCTTGAGAGATTGGGTGTTGAATGCTTCTCTACAAAATTAGATGGTACCGCTCCTATTGTTGTGAAGGGAGGAGGGTTGAAAGGAGGGAATGTAACCATAGATGGTTCTATTTCAAGTCAATTCTTGTCATCATTACTTATTGCGGCAGTTCGGGCCCGTAATGATGTATCGATAAGAGTTGAGGGAGACCTAGTCTCCCGTCCCTATATCCTGTCAACTATAGCGGCAATGGGCAAATTTGGGATCGAAATTGAACGGGATAATGATCTAAGAAATTTTAATATAAAAAGTGGTTTCTACTCCCCTTGTATATTCCACGTTCCATCTGATCTTTCGTCAGCCTCAATGATGATAGCAGCCGGAGTATTGGTTGGTAAGGAGAAAATTCAACTGTCGGGATTAAACTTTGACTTACCTCAAGGAGATTCTAAGATTTTCAGTATTGTCGAACAAATGAACGGCAAGATCATCCTGGACGCCGCCAAAGGAGAGTTGTTTGCCGAAGAATCAGAAACGTTGGAAGGAGGGGATTTTGATTTGAAAGACAGCCCTGATCTTTTGCCTGTCGTCTCGATCCTAGCACTTAAGGCAAAAGGCCGTGTTGTAATAAGGGGGATATCTCATGCCAGGTTCAAGGAGACAGATAGAGTCAAAAACATCACAAGCGAACTAAGAAAGCTAGGTGCGATAGTATCCGAGACCTATGACTCGATTTCAATACAACCTCCAGCGGTCATCAAAAACGCTTCGTTAGAGTCGTTCGATGATCACCGTTTATTCATGGCACTAGCCATTGCATCTCTTCTGACAAATCATTCTACGTTGAATGGCGCCGAGTCAGTTGATGTATCATATCCAAGCTTTCTAGATGACCTCACAAGGATGGGAGCCAATATATCGGTGTGTTCAGAAAAAAGTTAAAAGAGGATCCATCTTTTCTGAGTATTGTCTGTATATTTTAGTAAAAATATTCGCCCGAACATACATTAAATACATGTGGGTATTGAAAGGAGCTAATCTAGTCATGCTTGGCAATCTAATAGGAGAACGGTTCATGGCATTGAATTTCGGAGAAAGTCATGGGCGTTGTGTTGGGACAGTAATAGATGGCTGTCCAGCAGGGCTTCCTCTGGAAGAGACTTTTATCCAGAAAAGACTTGATCTACGAAAGCCCGGACAGTCAGTAGTAACTACGCAGCGAAAAGAAGATGATAAAGTAGAAATCCTGTCCGGGGTTTTTCAAGGTTTCACTAATGGTGGACCAATCTGTATGCTTATATGGAACAAAGACCAGGATTCGCGACCATACGAGCAGATCAGGACAATCCCTAGACCTGGTCATTCAGATTATCCTGCTTCAGTAAAATATGGGGGATATGCAGACTATCGTGGTGGGGGTCGGTTTTCAGGACGCCTAACAGCCACTTTTGTGATGGCCGGAGCAGTCGCAGAACGTTTATTAAAAGTTGCTCTTGGAGTCGATATTGTTGCTTACGCTATTGCAATTGGTAAAATTAAGTCAAAACATATCGATTTTGCGTCTGCATTAAAGTACCGTTATAGGAATGAGGTAAGATGTCCTGATGCTGAAGCAGCTGGAAAAATGAAGGAAGCAATATTGGCCGCGAAGAAGAAAGGCGATTCAATTGGTGGTATCATCGAATGCGTTACCAATCGGCTTCCGGTTGGATTGGGTGAACCTCTCTTTAGCTCGCTGGAATCTGATATTAGTCGCGCACTATTTGGGATCCCTTCGGTAAAAGCTGTAGAATTTGGCTCTGGATTTTACGGTTGCACAATTCCAGGTTCAGAGAACAACGATACCTATGTTTTAGAGAAAGGGTCAGTAGTGACTAGAACCAACAATTCTGGAGGTATCCTTGGTGGACTTTCTACAGGAATGCCTTTAGTTATAAGAATTGGATTTAAACCCCCGTCATCAATAGCACAAACACAGGAAACTCTGGATCTCTCTAGTGGAACACAGGCTAAATTGAAAGTCCCGGGAAGACATGATCCGTGCGTGGTCCCCAGAGCGCCACCTGTTGTGGAGGCTATTGTCTCTTTGGTTCTTGCGGATCACGCAATTAGGCATGGGCTCATTTCATCATCACATTTAGGGGGGAAGCGCAATAACCGATAGTGAAGGGGTATCTAGAAACAAAGAGCTGAGAGTTCTCCGTTCTGAAATTCAAACTGTGACGGGCGAAATATTTCAAAAGATCAAGCGTAGAATGGAACTGGCACAGAAGATTGGGGAAATCAAGACCAAGCTTGGAATGGACGTAACCGACGATCAGGTTGAAAACGAAATAAGAAAATCGGTATTAAGCCTTGCTCACCAAATTGGTTTGGACCCTTCATATTCCTCTAGATTACTCAATCTATTGCTTATTGAGTCAGTTGGTCTTCAAAGAAAACAGAAAACAGTTGAGCATGCAAGTTCACATATGGACATTCTGATGAGAGCCAGACAAATTGAAGCATCTGGAAGGCCGATGATACACTTGGAAATTGGCGAGCCCGATTTCGGACCTCCACCAAGCCTTAAAGACGCGTTTGCAGATGCTATAAACTCAGGCTGTTATCACTATACTGATGCCAGAGGAATTGAAAGGTTAAGGGAGAAGCTGGCCCTAATTCATGGCTTTACAAAGGAAACGGTGATGGTGACACCAGGTGGACGGTTCGGAGTGTACGCATCGATTGCTTCAATGCTCAAGCCGGGGGAGGAGATTGTGGTTATAGAGCCCTCTTGGCCAGCATATTCAGATTGCGCGGCGTTAAATTCAGTCAAGGTCAAAACTATCAAAACAACTTTTGAAAATCAATGGACCCCTGATGTTGACGAAATAGAGAGAGCGATAAATGATGCTACGAAGATGATCGTTCTAAATTATCCGAACAATCCTACGGGGAAGATATTGGACACGGATACGATTGAAAGGATCGTCTCTTTGGCGAAAGAACATGGCATTTACATTTTAAGTGATGAAGTATACTCCAAATATTGCGTCAAAGAATTCAAAAGTATTTCAGAGTACAATTATGATAGATCAATTATTGTTGAATCATTTTCCAAAACCTATGCAATGACCGGATTTCGACTCGGTTACCTAATGTCTAGCACTTTAATAATCAAACAGGTTGCTAAATTACTGGCATTTGCTATGACAAGTGTAGCTGAGCCACTTCAATATTGTGCACTGAATGCACTTGAGACCGATTACTTGACTAACGTTGAAGAGACTAGAATCAGACTTCATACCTTAGTTGAAAGGTTGAAACAGATGGATATGAGCTTCACTATTCCAGACGGATCTATGTACTTGTATCCGAGGATTAATACTATGACACTAGATGATAATACGTTAGTAAATTTATTGCTAGAAAGAGGTATTGCAGTCGCTCCTGGGAGCGCATTTGGTAACAGTTATAACAAGTTCATTAGAATTTCCGCAACTCAACCCGCAGAGCAAATCGAAAAAGCAATGGATGTTTTAGAGACTTGTCTATCGATGAAGATATGATTAGCTGCTTTCCCATGAGGAAAGTCGCGGTCATAGGAGCAGCAGGACGGATGGGAAGATGGTTTACTTATTACTTTGCGGAATCGAATAGTGTAAGAATAGCTGTTTTCGACAAAAAAAGACTTGCATTTAGAAACCTACAGTGCGTTGATCGCTGCAAAACCATTAAAGCTTGCGTCAAAGAGGCCGATTTGGTGATAGTCTGTGTTCCTATTGAAAGCATCGTATCAGTTGTTGAAGAATGTCTTACTTACATGAAAGAGGGAGCAACATTATCAGAGATTTCATCCATTAAGATGCAAATTTTCAGCGTATTGCGATCTGCCAGAAAGGACATTACGTGCCTATGCATTCATCCAATGTTTGGACCAGCTACCAAAAGGTCCAGAATTATCAAGAATCTGCTCATCCCTGTCAGGAATCGTGCCAAAGAGTTAGCTATTCTCAGTTCCATTTTTCCACGATCGGAAATAGAAGTAATTAACAATCCTGATCTCCATGACGAGTACATGGCAGTAGTCATCGGACTTACGTATTACGTTAATCTTGTATTGGGTTCGATGCTCTCCAAACTCGATCTAAGCACTTTGAAAAAGGTTGCCGGAACGAGCTTTGGAATGCAAGCCTTGATTACTGAAAGTATCCTAAACGATTCCCCGGAGCTCGTGTCATCGCTATTGCGAGAAAACCCCTTCAACACAACGTATTTTAGTAACTTTCTTTCAGAGGCAGAAAATATACAGAATTTAGTGTCGGGCAAGGAAGAAGGAGCTACTAGAAGAGCCGTTGCAGATATTAAAACTCGAATAAATAAATTAACGGATACTGACAAATCTTATTTGAAATTTTATTGTGCAATAGAACATCTCAAGGCTTTTGAGTAGAATTGAAGTCAAGACTAAAGTGATATCAATTGGATTAGTCACGTTAGGATTCTTATAGGTGCTTTCTCATCATGACACCGTGATAGAGATTCACTTCAAATCTAGCAGCACACTCAGAATGCTATTATTGAGCGAGCGCGCAGAAGTCAGATGACATTTTTGGGTAAGTTGGAATGAGAATACAACTAACTCGACATTTAGCATGCGTAAAACACTATGGGCGCAACAGGAATTTATCTATTGATTCGCTCGAATCTAATAACGGAAGCGAATGTTCAGAAGGTTTTCTCAAATGCGTAGAATGCAATCAGTTATACCCTGTGATTGACGGGGTTGCATTGCTTTTGGAGGACGTTGCAGAATACATTTCCTGTAGGCCTACTTTACTTGGAAAATGGATTCTTTCGACTAAGACCTCTACGATGAAAGAATATTTGAAAGAGATGAGCTCAGCGTTTACCAAATTAGATAAACCTCAAGGGAATAATCCCTATGAAATCGACGGGTCGTTATATGAGTCTTATAATTGGGCTCAATTTGACTTTGATAGTACCGACAGATTTCTCTCGTTGCTGAAACACAAGATGAATCCCAACGATCTCTACGATAAGGTGGTCCATAGCACCGTAACAAATTTAGACGGCGCGGCGCTAGACTTGGGATGTTCATCAGGATATGCGGCTTTTAAACTAGCCAAGAAATTCGCATTTGTGATTGGAGTAGATCTATCGTTTTCTTTTATTAGTGAAGCAAGAAGGCGCATGGCTTCATTAAGACAGGGTAACTTAGATTTCGTAGTCGCAGATTGCATAATGCCTCCATTCCTCCCCAACAAATTTGATCTGGTGACTGCATTGAATATCATAGAGTTCATGGATGCTGAACAATTATTGGATAGAATCCACAGGTTGTTAAAGGACGATGGAGAAGTTGCTTTCTCTTCACCTTATGATTACAATAGAACACAACTTGGAAAAAGAGTAACTCCTCAATCATTTAGACAGTTATTGCAAAGATCGGGCTTTAGGATAGGGACTAGATTCGTTACGAGTGAGTCATATGTTCCTTGGATGCTAAGGATTAATGAACGGACTTATCTTTTCTATTATGTTGATTACCTTAGGGCGCGCAAAGCATCAAAAGCCAAAAGGTAGCTTCATGTTCCGGCGCTTTAATGCTTGTCTGGCAATACTGGGGGCAAGGGCTCACTTGGGGTATATATATTCCAGAAACTGATAGGCATTACATGAAAGCTCAACGATGGCATGACGATGATATCAACTTAGATGATGTGAAGAAGGACAGAATAGCGGTGATTGGCTACGGAATTCAGGGTCGTGCACAGGCTAATAACATGAAGGATAGTGGATTAGATGTCCTTGTGGGGCTACGACGAGGTGGGAAGAGTTGGGATCTCGCAGCTAAGGAGGGCCACAAGGTTATGACTGTGGCTGAAGCCACTAAAGCGGCAAACATAGTTCACGTTTTAGTCCCGGATATGGAACAGAGTACTCTATACAAAGCGGAGATAGGACCCAATCTTTCGGAAGGGGCTGCGTTAAGCTTTTCGCATGGTGCGGCTGTGCATTGGAAGTGGATTAACCCACCTAGCAATATAGACATAATAATGGTGGCTCCAAAAGGACCAGGCCAGATGGTGCGAGAGTTATTTTTGCAAGGATTCGGAACCCCTTCATTGGTCGCAGTCGAGCGGGATTATTCTACTAGGGCATGGGGTAGGGTTCTTGGTCTTGCGAAAGCAATTGGCAGTTCCAGACCAGGATTAATAAGAACAACGTTCAAGGAAGAGGTTGAGACAGATTGGTTTGGCGAACAGGTGGACCTATGCGGTGGCACCCATAGCCTCATTATGAATGCATTTGAAACCTTGGTGGAAGCTGGATATCAGCCGGAGGTAGCATATTTTGAATGCTTGCATGAGCTTAAGTTGATAGTTGATTTAATCCACAGGTACGGGATAACAGGCATGTACAATAGAGTAAGCGAAACCGCTCGATATGGAGGCTTGACGAGAGGACCCACAGTTATCGACACAAGGAGCAAGGAAAAAATGAGAAGGGTCCTAGAGGAGATTCAATCAGGCGCGTTTGCAGATGAATGGGTGAGAGTTTATGAGAAAGATGGTAAGAATTCGTTTGAGACTTTTATGAAAAAGATTCAAAACCACGACTTAGAACGTGTAGGTGTTGAGATGAGAAAGATGATGTGGCCGGACGAAAAACAGACGGACTAAACAAAGAAAAGAGGAACTGGAAATCGATTTCGCTTGCAAACATCAATTTATTTTCCCGGTTTGACATTGCTGGCTATGTAATCAATTATAGTTGGTAGTGGGGTTCCAGGCCCGAAGTTACCCATTACGCCCTCCACTTCGAGGTCCTTTTTATCTGCCTCAGGTATTATACCTCCTCCTATCAACAAGATATTATTTCCCCCTTTTTCTCTCACCAATCTCGCTACTTTAGGAAATAAGACTGAGTGAGCTCCATTTAACAAACTCATTGCAATTACATCTACGTCTTCTTCGATCGCGATCTTCGCTACTTGTTCAGGCGTACAGAATAAGCCAGAATAAATAACTTCCATTCCTGCATCTCTCAATGCCCTGCAAATTACAAGCGCACCCCTGTCGTGTCCGTCTAGCCCCAGTTTGGAAACAAGGATTCTTATTGGTCCCTTGTGTTTTTCAGTCTCCTCTAGCATATCAATCTGCTTACTTCATAAAGATGTCGAGAAGTATATCTAATTTGCGTCCAGTGTTTTTGTCGTTACTGTTCTTGTCATTGTCGTCTAGCCTGCTATTTATTATATTTAAGGCCAAATATGAGAATTAGAATTGAAATATAAATTTGATATACATTCCATTCGTTACCAATGAATTTATACCGAATTTGTAATACCTGAGTCATGCTACAGATAGTTAAAAGACTACTCGAGGGAGATCGTAGGTCTCTGGCTCGGGCAATTTCAATGGTTGATAATAGTGACCATGATTCCCATGAAATCATTCGCGAGATCTTTTCCTTGACGGGTAAATCCAGATCAATAGGTTTTACAGGTCCTGCGGGTGCGGGGAAGAGTTCTCTGATAGGAGTATTGGTACACAATTTTCAAACCATGGGTTATCGAATAGCTATCCTTGCGGTTGATCCTACCAGCCCGATAACTGGGGGGGCAATCCTAGGAGACCGCGTTAGGATGCAGGTAACCATGGATGATCATGATGTGTTTATGAGGAGTTTAGCCTCAAGAGGAGCTGTGGGCGGCGTTTCCAATTCGCTTAGGAATGTGATGCGGATTCTAGATGTTGCTGGATTCGACCTAATTTTAGTTGAGAGCGTTGGAGCTGGCCAGTTAGAAGTTGAAATATCTAGGATCGTAGACATGACAATCGTTGTGTTGACCCCTCAGACCGGAGACAACATTCAATCGATTAAGGCCGGCCTTAACGAAATAGGGGAGATCTATATAATTAATAAGGGCGACCTAGAAGGCTCTGGGAATTTATTTGATTCCATCCTGGAATTTGTAGGTGGAACTGACAAGAAACCTTCAGTATTGAAAGTGTCTGCGCGAACAGGAGAAGGGGTCAAGGAGCTAGCTTCGCATATTGATGAGAAATTAATAAGTAACAAAACAAGCATAACAGAGAAGAGGAAAAGTATGTTGAAGAACGAATTACAAGAAATGGTATTCCGAGTGGTGGAACAGAGGGCTAAGTCGTTTCTCAAAGACAACCTGGAATATGAGAATTATGTATCTATGGTGATTGATAAGAAAATTGACCCATACATGGCTGCTGAACGGATTTCTGCTGCGATCTTGAGGTAGGGAGTAGAGGAACTTGGCCGAATCCAAACCATTGAGAACAGACTCTGGCATAGAGGTAAGGAAAATTTATTCTGGTTCCGACATTCCAGCGAATATCGTCAATAAGCTCGGACCTCCTGGAGAGTTTCCATATACCCGGGGAATCTACCCTGAAATGTACCGCGGGAGGCTTTGGACCATGAGAATGTACAGCGGCTTCGGCAGTGCGGAGGAGACAAATAATAGATTCAAGTTCCTATTGGATCATGGACAGACAGGTCTTTCCCTTGCCTTCGATTTGCCCACTCAAACTGGCCGCGATTCTGATAATCCTCAGTCAGAGGGAGAAGTTGGGAGAACAGGAGTTGCAATTAGCTCGTTGAACGATATGATGACCTGTTTCGAATCCATACCCATGGATAGAGTTAGCACATCAATGACCATAAATTCAACCGCCTCCACTCTGCTCTCTCTGTACATTGTTGTAGCGGAGCAGCAGGGTGTTTCAGCTGACAAACTCAGGGGTACTACTCAAAACGATATTCTGAAAGAATACATATCACGCAATACTTACATCTATCCACCTAGACCGTCACTTAGGCTGATTGGTGACATGATTCAGTACACTTCAAAGAAAGTGCCTCAATGGTATCCAATTAGCATTTCAGGCTATCATATGAGAGAAGCTGGGTCAAACGCCATACAAGAACTTGCCTTTACATTCGCGAACGCAATAGAGTATATAGATACCTGTCTGCAGCGGGGACTTGACATTGACTCTTTCGCTCCAAGGCTTTCTTTTTTCTTCTGCTGTACAATGGAATTCTTTGAGGAGATCGCAAAATTTAGGGCTGCTCGCAGAATTTATTCGAAACTAATGAAGGAAAAGTTTGGAGCAAAAGACCCAAAGTCATGCCATTTAAGATTCCATGTACAAACTAGCGGCGAGTCGCTTACTGCTCAACAAGTAGATAATAACATAGTGCGGGTCTCTCTGCAGGCTCTTGCAGCTGTGTTGGGAGGATGTCAGTCATTACATACCAATTCTCGTGACGAAGCATTGGCCCTCCCAACTGAGGAATCCGTAAAGGTTGCATTAAGAACTCAACAGATAATTGCCAATGAAACCGGAGTTACGAAGACTGTCGATCCAATAGGTGGATCGTATTATGTTGAGGAGCTTACTGCCATGATCGAAGAGAAGGTCCAAGACTATCTAAAGAAGATTGAGTCCATGGGAGGAGCCCTTGCTGCCGTGGAGAAGGGATACTTTCAAGAGGAAATTAGGAAAAATTCTTACAGGTTAAAGAAAGAGATAGATCAGAATGAGCGAATCATTGTTGGTGTAAACAAATACCAGGATTCAAAAGACAGGGAACCTCAACTCAACTTGATCAATCCTGAAGGAGAGAAAAAGCAATTGGTACGGTTGAAGGAATTTAAAGCATCTAGGGACCAGACAAAGGTAGGCTCGGCTCTCTCAGAACTGCATAATGCTGCGGAGAATGATAGTATAAACTTGATGCCCTATATCATTGAATCAGTTAAAAGACGCGCCACACTTGGTGAGATTAGCGCCATCTTTAAGGAAGTGTTTGGAGCCTACCTTCCAAAGATATCATTCTAAAGATTTGGGTTAAAGGTATGCAACCTGCCGCCGCTTCTCCTCAGAAGTTTACCGAGTTTTGGTCTTAATTAGAGACGAGTAAATGGTGGATTGAATCTTGACCCTTGAGGCGGTGAGCAATTTTTCTTGGATATACAAATTAATAACAGTAAAATCATCAGGAGGTAGATACCGTTGCGAATTGATCACATCGCTATTGCAGTAAAGGATCTTGAATCAGCTCTGGATAACTTTAAGAACGTTCTTAATATAGGCCATGTAGATTTGGAAGATGTTCCGGCTGAAAAGGTTAAGGTCGCCATTTTGAAGCTCGAAGATACTAGGATTGAGTTGCTGCAGCCGCTTGATGATAACAGTCCCATTTCAAAATTCCTGATAGAGAAAGGTGAAGGGATTCATCACCTAGCCATAACGGCTGATAATATTGAAAACGATATTGAGCGTGCCTCCTCCAATGGTGCTAAAATTTTAGGTGGGATTCGCAGCGGTTCTTATGGTAGAAAAATAACCTTCATTCACCCCAAGTCAGTCAACGGGGTACTCATGGAGATATGTCAAGCTCCTCCGGAAAGCTGAAAGATATTATTAAATTTCCGTCAATCATGCCAGAGATAAAGTGAGAAATACTAGCTTAGGATGATAATCCAAGCGCAGGATCTACATTCTAGAACAATTAACCCTTCTTGTTTGCGGAGAACTTTGAACTTTTTAGATCCGCACTTGGTACAGATGGGGCAAATTCTTGCATCTTTCATAGGTCATTGAAGCATCGGATAAATCGTCACCGTCCACTTAATTGCTTTTCTTTAAACCAGAAGCTAATACACGTTCCTGTTCTACCTGAGTCTTTTTCAATTTTTTTAAGCGTGAAACCCCATCAATTTCCTTTATAAACAATGCTACGGGAGTTGGAACGAGGTCATACCAATTGCCATTTCGAACAATTAGATTTCTTATTCGAGTTCCGTTGAAAATCTTGGACTTTACAAAAGTGGGCGATTTGACTTTCACATTCCCAGGCAAGAGGAGTTGAACAAACTGATTGCCTGAATATACCGTCTTGACTTTCGGAATCATGGATCTAATGCCCTCAAACCATGTGTAGTTATTATCACTGTTCGGTACAGGAAGTACATAGCAATCAGACATCCGTAGCCCTCGTTTTTTTAAGGTCTCGTGCACCATGGTAATTCTTTCTCCTGTGGTAAAGGGGTCATTAAAAGAAAAGTTAGCTTCCGGACTTCCAATCGCTACAACCAATTCTTCACATTCAGAAAGTATTTGTTCAGCGAGGTTTAGGTGACCTAGGTGGAAAGGCTGATATCTTCCTATCATTAGCCCACGATTTGTATTATCGACGAACTCTAATTCACCTTCCATTTGTCGAGATTTAATTTACTCTTTTCAATCTTTTGGAACAAAGGTTGAACTTCTCCGATCCTATGATCTGCCGTCATATCCATCTGTGATGCACGGCTCCAATTCTGGTTATGTACGCTACCAGAAAGACCAAGCTGATTCCATATCCTTTCTGCAGAATCTGGGATAAAAGGGTCCAGTAAGATAGCTAGCGATTGTACGGCGTTTGCAGAAATGTAGAGAGCGTTTTGAGCCGTATGTTTTTCCTTCCAAGGTTTCTTTCCCTGAAAATATCTGTTTAGATTTGTACTGAACTCGAGTATCTCTCTCAATGCTTTTTCGGTCTCGTTGTTTGAGATTGCAGTACCCACGAGCTCAGCGATACCTGAGATTCTATTTGCAACCAAGAGATCATCACTATCGTAGACAGATGGATTTGGAACAAAACCTTCAAAAGTTGACTTGATAAAGGAGAGGGTTCGATGGACAAAGTTCCCAACGTTTGCGATGAGTTCATTATTTATCCGTTCAATGAATACATCCCAATCGAAGTTTATATCTGTTTGAGAATAGGGAGTTACTCGAGCAAGATAAAACCTCACATAGTCGGAAGGAAATAATTGCAAGAAATCCCTCAGTCCTATATACCAGCCTCTACTCTTTGAGATTTTTCGGTTGTTAAGCATTAGATGACCTCTTGTGGGAATATAATCAGGAAGTTTGTATTCATATCCAATTCCCATACGTATAGCTGGTAGGAAAAGATAGTGATGGTACACAATATCCTTTCCAATGAAATGAAAAATCTCCGAACTATTCCATAATTCCTTCCCGTTGATATCTCCCGATTCTTTTAAGAATGAGAGGAGGGTAGAGATATAGCAGATGTGGTTATCAAACCATCCGTAGAAAACTTGACCTGTGGCCTCCTTCTTTGGGATCGGCACTCCCCAAGATAAGTCTCTAGTTATGTCCCAATCATCTAATCCGTCATCGATCCATTTCAAAACATATCTTGTGACGTCGGATTGGAGATTATGGTTCGTAGTCAACCAATCCCTTAATTGTTCTGAGAATGTCGAAAGTCTAAAAAAATAGTGAGTTCTTGTTTTTTTAATTGGGACATTGCCACAGATTCTACATCTGGGTTTCAATATCTTGTCTGGAACTCTGCCACAATTTTCACACAGATCTGAATATTGATTTTCGGAAAGGCAAAAGGGGCATTTTCCCACTACGTATCTGTCAGGCAGAAACTTCTTGTCAAACTCACAAAAAAATTGAACAATGTCCCTCTCGTAAATATGTCCGTTCTTGCAAAGTTTGTTGAAAATCTCTTGCGTTAGCTGAATGTTTTCTTCCGAGCTGGTCCGGGAAAAGTAATCAAAAGAGATATTCAAAGATCGGAAATCTTTCAGATCGCTATCTCTCCAGGATTTTACATATTGTTGTGGTGTAACTGACTCTTTCTCGGCATTTATTAGAATAGGAGTGCCGAAGTCATCGGTCGCACAGAGATGATACACTTTCCTCTCCAAATGCCTCCAATATCGAGTAAATATGTCGGCTGGCAAATAAGTCGAGGCTATATGGCCTAGATGTATTTCTCCATTAGCATACGGTAATGCACTCGTGATTATCAGACTTTTCATGAGCTGTTATGTACCCAGTATTCAAACGTGATTTGGGTCTGGATTTTAAACTTATCCTTAACAAACGGCTTGTATCTGGACTTAGTTACTTTGATCCACATCGATGCCAAAAGAGTTCAGCGCGTACTTTGAGATCATATGATCTATGTGTTCTGGAACGTCATACACCTTAGTTTCTAGTGAGTCCATTTTTTGTGCCAAATAAATTATGGACAATAGCTGGTTCGCAAATGATAATGCCATGACTTCAGGAGGGTGTCCTTCGGCACCTACTAAATTGATCACACGACCTGAGGCCAGCAAATAGACGCTCTTGCCATTAACCGTGTACAGCTGAATGTTAGGCCTGATCTCCTTTGGTTCCTGATCCTGTGATTTCATGTAACCAATGTCAATTTCAAAATCAAAATGTCCTGCGTTACAAAGGATTGCTCCATCCTTCATTCTGTCAATATGTTCCTTTCTAATAATTCTGTAACTTCCTGTACATGTTATGAAGATGTCCCCGTACATGCATGCAGAAAGCAGCGGAAGTACTTCGTAACCTTCCATATGGGCCTCCAGAGCTCTAATTGGATCGATTTCCGTCACTGTAACAATTGCTCCCATCCCGCGCAATCTTGATGCAACACCTTTCCCTACCCATCCATAGCCGCACACAATAACGTGTTTGCCAGGAAGGAAGACCGATGTAGTTCGTAGCAATCCATCGACAGTGCTCTGTCCAGTACCATAGCGGTTGTCGAACAAAAACTTGGTTCGCGCATTGTTTACGGCTATTATTGGGTACCTAAGTTTCTTCCAAAATTCCAATTCTTTGAGTCTTGTTACACCACTGGTAGTTTCCTCTGTTCCTCCGATGATATTACTAGCCCAATTGCGGTGTATCATTAAGTGAAGTTCTGCTCCATCATCAGTAACAATTTCAGGCTTAAACTTTATCACTTGTAACATGTTGTCATGATACTGTTCATAGGATTCACCCCTTGTCGCAAAGGTACGTATCTCTTGATCTTTTAGAAAGCACGCAATGTCGGTCTGAATTGACAGCGGGTTTGCTGAGCATAATGCCATTTCTGCTCCCAATGCTTTTAGGGCCATGACTAACACGGAGGTCTCCTTTGTGATGTGGAGACATATGCCTACTCTTATTCCTTCCAATGGTAACGCCTTTGATGCAGAAAAATCTTTAGTTATGCGATCGATAATTCTCATCCTTGTCTTTGCCCATTCGTGGGATTTTCGACCCTGCAATACTAACCTTGATCTCGAAGATCTTTCTGTCAATTTATATTGAATTTGGGAGATAGATTGCCTAATAAATTATCTTAAAGAATTTATTAAGTTAAACGATTCAAGTTCGTATATGGTGGCGTTTGATAGTAAATCTATCGACGTTTCGTTGAGCCTTGAGTCACCTGTTTCTATAAAGTCACGAAACACTATATAACTTGAACGCTCAGCAGTCAAACTTTTTAAGTAAAGATCGAGAGCTTCCTGGTACTTTTGGGGCGGCTTAAAGGAGGAAGCCCTATTTACCAAATGATCGTACTCTGATAGGAACGAATTGGTAATCCCGACAAACTCGCGATCATCATATTGATCTCTTTCCCACTTCTCAATTTCCTTATGATAATTTTCAGTTACACCAGTTGTAGCATCAACTAATGAATAGTAATTTTCCAGGAACTGTTTTTCCTCAGTAATTTGTGAACTTGAAACAGAAGCAAGATAGATCCCAGCAAATGACAGTGCCAATATTATTCCAATTACAATAAAGGTCTTAGCTCGCTTTTTTGACACAGCATTTCGTAAACTAGCATAACTAACTTATTAGAATTAAATGTTCCATTCCCACAATTTCATTTAGACACCTGCCAAAGTTATTCAGTCATGTGATATTGACTCTGATAGATACTGCATTACATCCGAGAATTGCGTTTTTCGACCTTCTTCCAAAATGATCCTCCTGCACGATCCGTCAATTCAACTGAGTATTTTTCCAGGAGTGTAGCCCTTAATTCATCTGACTCTTTGTACTTTTGTTCCGCTCTGAGGCGGTCTCTTCTAGCAATCACAGCACTAACTTCCTTAACTTCGTTGTCTGAAATATAGACTAATTTCAGACCAAGCAAGTCCATAATCTTGTGGTATGTTTTGCCAGCTATTGCAGTAAGTTCTTTACTTAGCCCATTGGAAAGGGCTATCTTGTTAAGATAAGTTACAAATTCTAGGAAAATTTTGAGAGCCAAAGATGAGTTTAAGTCATTCTCTAGCGCCAATTTGAATCTCTCCAGAATTTTCTTTGAAAGATCACTTATCGGTTCAAGCATGCCAGGATCGTGAGTTCCGGCTGCCAACCTCATCTCCCAGCCACAATTTTCAATGGTATTCCAGCTGCGCTTTGTTTCAACCAAAACATCTTCCCTGAAATCAAGAGGCTTTGAGTAATGGACTGAGTAGCAAAAGAGTCTGATTACGTTTGCTCCCCATTTGGCTAGCGTGTTCTCAACAGTGACAATATTCCCTAAGGACTTTGACATTTTTTCATTGTTGAATGTTACCATCCCGCAGTGAAACCAGAGCTTTGCAAACCGCTGATTTGAATAGGACTCAGATTGAGCGATCTCATTTTCATGATGCGGAAATATGAGATCGTTTCCGCCACAATGGATTTCTATGGTACTTCCGAGATACTTTTCCACCATAGCGGAGCATTCTATGTGCCATCCTGGTCTACCTATTCCCCATGGACTAGGATAAAATGGCCTTGAAGAAGTAAATTTCCATAACGCAAAGTCCAATGGATGCTCTTTGGTATAATCAACTTCGACCCGCGCCCCGGCTACCAAATCTTTGAGTGGCTTTCTTGAAAGTTTCCCGTATTCAGGAAAAGAGCTCACTCTGAAATAAATACCATTCGTTGTTAGGTAGGCGTGACCATTCGATAGTAATTTAGCGATCATGCTCGTCATTTCGGCAATATTTTCAGTGGCTTTTGGATATTTCTCCGCCTGAACGATATTCAACACGTCAAAGTCTTTTTTATATTGATTTATGAATTTGTGAGCAATTTCTTCAGCACTAGTCGCTTCTCCCTCTGCCCTTTTAATTATCTTGTCGTCAACATCTGTAAAATTCTGCACAAAATTCACTTTAAATCCTGCGTCTCTTAGAAGTCTGTTAAGCAAATCAACAACGACTATGGTCCTAGCATGTCCTATGTGGGATTTATCATAAACGGTAACGCCACACAAATAGATTCTAATGACGCTATTCCGATGAGGTATTTGCTCGATCTTTCTAGTAAGCGTGTTATAGAGTCTCATATCTGTGATGCTGGCTAAAGTCTATTCTTTAGCTATTTCGAGGTATATTTGATCTTCAATGACCTTAACTTCGTACGTGGTCAATCTAACACCGTCCAGATAATCCAATAGCTGCCCCGTTTTGATGTTATAATGCCAAAAATGCAATGGACATTCGACTACTTCACCTTCTATCTTTCCGGGGGCAAGTGAACCATCTTGGTGACGGCAGAGGGCCTCTATCGCGTAATACCTTCCATTTGCATAGAAGAGAGCTATGCGAGTTTCTCCGACCTTAACTTCTCTACCAGCATTTTCCTTAAAATCCCCTACTTCTCCAACTTTCACGAGTGTCATTATTAAAATATTTCCTTGGTGTTTCTTAGCATGTTTCAAAACATATGAATTTATCTAGTAGGTAGTGTTCTATGTCTTTTCTTGTAGTAGATTTTTATAATGATTTATGAAATTGCAACCTTTCATGAATCTATATATGGATGGAATTGCCTGTACTTGCTTAATGGATCCTCAAAGCCTGGCTCGTGAAGATACAGGTAATTTAAGAACATGTGCTTTGTGTTTCAAGAGCCTAGACCGTTCTAAGGTGGTTGCATTGTGCGACGATTGCTTGAGAATTGCTGACTGCTGCGTCGGCCTGGAACGAGTTTCTGAAACGGATTAAGTGGCTATTCGACTGTTTTAAGGGTATCGGTCACCGTAATAACGCCAATAAGCTCGCCTTTTTCACTTACCAAGACGCATTTTGAAAATCTTACAAGAGGTATGAGTGCCTTTGCGGGGACTGAAATATCTACTATTGGAGGCGGCGGTTCCATTATCGCAGATACCGTCATGCGTCTGATGTCTTTCTGATCTTTTTCGATCATTATTCGCGCTAGAAGGTCTTCACTTACAACCCCTATCAATTTCGAGTCGTGAAAAACAGGGAGTTGGCTAATCGAATGTTTCCTCATCAATTCAATAGCATCATGAAGAGTATTATTTCTCTGAACAAACATCAATGACCTACTACATATGTCTCCCGCTTTAATCGATGACTGCCCCTCAAGCGAATTAAGCACTTCAAATATCTTCCTGGCAGTCTCATAGCTTGGCCTACATCGCCCAGATTCGATCTGATTAATCATTGAAGTACTGATTCCCGTTTGTGCAGCCAGGTTTCTTTGAGTAAGACCCAGCCTAATCCTTAACTGTTTTATATACTGCAGGTTTGGAAGCATAGATTGTTTGCCATTCTTTTGTAGCGTTCTCTTATAATCTATGTCAATAGATAAAACTCACAAGTTTTCCGGTTTGATAACCTTATATTCCATACATGTTGATGTGATATGTTTTGATTATATGTCTAAGAGCGTTACTTCAGAAAATAAATGGGATTCAGTAAGAAGATATAAACTCACACGAATGATCAATGAGCTGTCGGGTATTTCTGGACACGGTACTGAGCTCGTTACTGTCTATATTCCTCCTAGAAGACCGATTTATGATGTCATTGCTCAACTCAGAACAGAAGCAGGAACGGCTTCTAACATTAAGTCTGATTTGACAAGAACCCATGTTCAAGACGCGTTGAGCAGGACGGTAGAGCAACTGAAGTTGTTCAAGGTGACGCCGGAAAATGGTTTGATTATATTTTGTGGTGCGCTGCCAACTGGAAAAGGCATAGGGACAGAGAAAATCGAAATATTTCCAGTTATGCCTCCTAAACCTGTACAGATCCAGCTATACCGATGTGACGACCATTTTTGGACTGATCATTTGAAGGATATGTTAAAGGATGACAAGGCCATGGGGCTTCTCACGATTGACACTCAAGAAACTGGGCTAGGAGTATTATCGGGTGATAGGTGGCAAGTAGAAGACACATTGACTTCAGGTGTCTCCGGCAAACATAGACAAGGTGGTCAGTCAGCACGAAGATTCGAGCGCTTAAGGGATAACGAGCTAAATGAGTACTACAAAAGAATTGCGGAGAGGGCTCATAGGATTTTGATCGATCAACATAAAGTCAAGGGCTTGATTGTGGGAGGACCAGGACCTACAAAAGAGACCTTTCTCAAAGAAGAATATTTGGACTATCGGCTTCAAGGCAATGTTGTAGCCGTACTCGATACTTCGTATTCCGGTGAAGAGGGTGTGAGAGAATTGGTAGACAAAGTCAACGAAGAAGGAGTCATGGATGGATATCGGTTGATGGAGGAAAAGAAGATTGTGAAAAGATTCATGAAGGAAGTCTATTCAGACAAGGGATTGGGGATCTATGGCATTAATGATGTCATCAAGGCCCTGCGAAATGGGATAGTGGCGCTAGTTATAGTTACCGATGATATTTCGGTTGCGATAGTAGAGACGAAATGCAGGAAATGCGCGAACCGCGGTATTGAGATAGTAGAGAGACCTCATCTACTGACCGCTAGGCAAGAACTGCTCTCAAGTTCATGCAAGAACTGTGGGAATCTTGATCAAGAAATCGGGGAGAGAGACATTGTAGACTACCTGGAAGAACTTTCGAGTTCAACGGGAACAGTTTTGGAAATAATTTCGGGAAAATCAGAAGAAGGGGCTCAAGTTTCTAGTCTTGGAAAAGTGGGAGCAATACTCAGGTTTAGGCCTACTACCGATCAGGCAAGCAGTTCAAACTTTTGATCCAATACTCATCTTAAGCTCTTTATTTTGCAGATCACTTTACCCTGGTCTCTTATCTCGTCAGGACCAATGAGGTCGATAACCTTTTAGATTATAGATGCGGTATATTTTCCAAGGACAATGAATCTCTGTTACATTTGCAATTCGAGGGCTGGAAGCAAATTCTGCCCAGTATGCAATCGGCCAGTTTGTAAGAACTGCATGAAGAACTTCCCGTTCTCTGAGAGCCTATGTTTAGAATGTTCGAAGGAAATAAGGACAGGACTAGGGGGTGTACGGAAGGATGAGGAGATATTTTAGCTCTTGAACCTTTTTTTGGAATCCTAATCATAAGAAAATGATTTAAGAGTGTCGACTTTTCGTGGAATTTCATCTAAAGCCTATCTCTAAACAACCGCATTTGGAGTAGCAAAATCCTTCGTTCCTCCTTAATATCGCTTAATATCGCTCGATCCTCCTTAATATCGACCGCAGAACCACTAAATTCAAAAATTTTTCTTAATCTTGTTTGCCAATGCCTCAAGCTCCTTGTAGTCTGTTACTTTCCTAGAAGGCCACTTACCATCCCGACTATCCTTTTCATATCTTGGAATTATGTGTACGTGAACATGAGGAACAATCTGATTTGCTGCTTTGCCGTTGTTTTGTCCAGTGTTGAGACCCTGTGCACCAGTGGCATTATAAACGGCCGATGCAATGGTATGGACTACTCTGTACATATTCCCAACCTCGACTTCGGTCATCTGAAAGAGGTCATCATAATGATACTTAGGTAGTACAAGTGTATGCCCCGAGGTGATGGGGTACTTATCCATGAAAGCCAAAAAAGTGTTATCTTCATAGACCTTCGCTACGGGGGACTTGCCCCTGATTATCGCACAGAAGACGCAATAGGTGTTCGTATTAGACATCTATTTGACTTCGGACGAGAGTTACGTGTATTTATTGTTTAGGCTTGGAAGGATTCTTTCTTGTATCAAGCTTACCTCGCAGCATATCTCATAAATATCATGAGATTATCTTCATAAGATCATGGTAGAAACAGTAGAGCTAGAAACTTTTGATTTAGTGTTCTCATTTCATTGTCCGAAATGTGATTACTTGAATGAGGAGATTTCATCAAATGATCTCCTTAATGGAAATGCAGAATGTGGAATGTGCGAAACAGAATTCAAAGTGGAAGGCCTCGATGGAATAAAAATTACTGCAACGATTGAGTAGTTCGATGCTATTTACGGATCACTAATATTAAAATAAGTATTGCAAATCCTTACTCTTGTGAACTTACCAAGTCGCAAGGTTGTCGAAGGTGGTGCAAGAGCGCCACAAAGGTCATATTATAAATCAATGGGCCTAACAGACGATGATTTGTCAAAACCGATGGTAGCTGTATCTTCAACCTGTAATGAAGCTACTCCATGCAATATCCATCTCGGAAGGTTGGCCCAACACGCAAAGAATGGAGTAAAAGATATTGGATGCACACCCAGAGAATTTACTGCCATTTCAGTTTCCGATGGTATCGCGATGGGTCACGAAGGAATGAAAGCCTCGTTGGTTAGTAGAGAGATTATTGCGGATTCTATTGAAGTAATGATGATTGCTCATCAATACGACGCCCTTGTTGGAATATCGGGGTGTGATAAGAGTTTACCAGGTACGCTGATGGGTATGGCTCGCATAAACTGTCCATCAATATTCGTATATGGAGGGTCAATATTGCCAGGTGTCTGGAACGGTAAACAGGTTACAATCCAGGACGTTTTTGAAGCTGTCGGTAGCTATGAAGCTGGTAAGATGAGTATGGCTGAACTAGTAAGTTTGGAAAATGTTGCATGCCCTTCTGCTGGGTCATGTGCAGGTATGTACACGGCTAATACAATGGCATCCGTGGGCGAGGCACTTGGCATGTCGTTGCCAGGCAGTTCTACCGCACCAGCAGAAAGCGAGAAAAGAACATCTACATGTTATACAACAGGAAAAGCAATTGGCTCGCTTATCGAAAATGACATTCGACCAAAGGATATCCTGACGTTTGAAGCTTTTGAAAATGGAATCGCTATGGCCAATGCTATCGGAGGATCCACTAATGCAGTTTTGCATTTAGTTGCCTTGGCAAGAGAAGTAGGTATAAACTTGACACTGTCAGACTTTGAGAGAATTAGAAAGCGAACGCCACATATTGCAAATATGAGGCCGGGGGGAGCTTATGTGATGATTGATCTAGAAAAGATAGGGGGTATTCCTCTGATCATGAAGATGCTTTACGAACGGGGTCTTTTTAATGGTGACGTGACCACAGTGACTGGTAAAACTATGAAAGAAAATCTGGATCGCATTAAGGTTGATTTATCTGACCATCGTCAATTAGTTTCTCCGATAAGTGCACCTTTTCATTCACAGGGAACGCTTAAGGTGTTGAATGGTACATTGGCACCTGATGGGGCAGTAGTTAAGATCGCTGGGCTTAACGCAGCTCGATTTCAAGGCACAGCCAAGGTGTTTGATGCAGAAGAAGAAGCATTTGAGGCAATTTCGAAAGGACAGGTGACTGAAGGTGATGTAGTGGTAATCAGGTATGAAGGCCCTAAAGGTGGCCCCGGCATGAGAGAAATGCTGGCGGTAACTGCTGCTATTGTGGGGCAGGGATTGGGCCAGAGGGTTGCGATGGTGACAGACGGGAGATTCTCAGGAGCTACTAGAGGCCTTATGATTGGTCATGTTTCGCCAGAAGCTATGGAGGGAGGGCCTATTGCGATTGTTAAGACTGGAGATCAAATAGAGATAGATATAGAGAAAGGAACAGTTGACCTTTTGGTGGAGAGTGATACAATTGAAAAGAGATTCAAGAATTGGAAACCGATCGGATATCGATATTTAACCGGGGTTTTGGCAAAATATGCATCATTGGTCCAGTCCGCATCTGATGGTGCGATAACTGTCCCCGTGAATGCGAGACCAAAGTGAATTTCTTCTCTATCTTCAAGTTTCAATAAAGATGTATAAATATGAACAATGAGGTCGTTTATATATGATAAAAATTGGGCTAATAGGCAAGACCAATACTGGTAAGACCACTTTCTTTAACTCTGCTTCCCTATCATCTGCGGATATCTCCAACTATCCATTTACTACGAAGGTCCCTTCAGTCGCTAATGCAAATGCAATTACATTATGCGTACATAAGGAACTCGGCGTCAATGACAATCCACGTAATTCGCGTTGCGTAGACGGTTGGAGATTCATTCCAATAGAGATAGTTGACCTCCCTGGATTAATAAAAGGTGCTTGGGAAGGAAAAGGCTTGGGGAACCAATTCCTCTCTGTCGCGGCCCAATCTGACGCCCTGCTTCACATAGTCGATGTCTCAGGAAGCATTGACGCATCAGGACGCGTGGCCGAAACGGGCACTGGAGATCCTATCGCAGATATAGCTGACATCGAGGAAGAATTAGTAATGTGGTATCTAAAGTTATTTGAAGGAAATCGTGACAAGATTGCACGCTCGATCCATTCCGGAGTCGATCCTATTAATTCTATCACAGAAATTTTTAGAGGAATCGGGGTAAAGGAGCATCACGTGAAGGCCTCTATTATTTCCAATAATCTGACTGACACAAAGATAGATGATTTTAGCTCCGAAATTACCAAGGATTTTGTTTGGTCTTTACGAGAGCTCTCAAAGCCGACTTTGATAGTTGCAAACAAGGTTGATCTTCCGTCCTCTTCCGATAATTTCAGAAGACTCAGAGAAGAATACAAAGATCTAATCATTGTGCCTGCGAGTGCTGATGCTGAACTGACGTTAAGGAGGGCCGAACACCGGGGGTTAATCAAGTACCTCCCCGGTGACGAACGATTTGAAATCTTGGAGCAGAGGGAATTGAACGAAAAGCAAAAATGGGCCCTCAATTTTATCAGAAGAGATATTCTTGGGGAATATATGAGAACAGGTGTCCAATTTGCGATAAACGTTGCTGTTATGAAATTGTTAAGAATGAATACTGTATATCCTGTCGCTAATCCTTCAAAGTACTCTGATAGAAACGGGCAGGTCTTACCTGACGTTTATCTCATGGAGGCTGGGTCAACTGTTGAAGATCTTGCACATACAGTCCATAGCGACCTATCTAGAGGTCTTCTCTATGCAGTAGACGCAAGAGATGGATTGAGGTTGCCTGTCAATTATCACTTGAAGGATCGCGATGTGTTATCTATCATCTCATCAGGTAGAAAGAAAAGATAATACATTCCCTTTTCGCCACGACAGAACTATTGAGTGTATAAAGATAAGCTTTTATTTCTATTGCATACAAGGAAGTTTAGGATTGTCTGATTCAGGAATTCTCGGAGGAGTAGTCTATGACTGTATGCGCTGCGGGACACATGTGACAGTAGAAGAGCTATCCAGATTGCCAGAAATTAAATGTATCTGTGGCTTCAGGGTCTTTAGAAAGGCCAGACAACCTATAGTCAAGCAGCTAAAAGCAGTCTAGCAGATTCGTCAAGTTTGAGGCTATTTCCATAGATTTTTAGCGAGGCTCTGAGATCACACTAGTAGTATGAAAGTGAAGTGTCCGGATTGTGAGGGTATAGCAGAGCTATCTGATAATTTCAGCTTTGTGCGATGTGAAAAATGTCATTTGGATTTGACTTATGGTGAATATGTCAGGTACATTGGAAAGAAAAATCCTGTGTACAAAGACATACTCAGTGATTATAAACTGCGATAGTGCCAGGCTTAGCAGATGATTTGCTTCTTGCCCCTGCGGTCATAATCCATGAACTCTTCTAACTATTTCCTGCTAGAACTTCAGATCCATTTTAAACATTCTTTCTTTTCTTGGAGTAGCTATGTTGATTGGAGTAGCTTGGCGTCCTCCTGTATGCTGATTGGAGTACTCCAATCAACAACGTAATGAACAGCAGAGCCCATTTTCGCACAGCCAGAGCCCTGATAAAGTTAGTACGGGGTATGATTTACCTATCGAAGCTTAACGATTCTTGTGCCTGTGCACCCTTGGTTATTACTAACAAATCTATCCCGTCGCCGCTTGCAGAATCTCTCTGAATTGAAGACCTGATAGCCTTTAAAGCAAGATCCTTCGATTGTTCAGCCGTAATGCTTGACTTGTATTCGGAGTCGAGAACACCTAATGCCATTTCAGCTCCAGTTCCCACCGCAGCATAATCATCGGGAAGAACCGAGCCTAGAGGATCTAATGTGTAGATTTGCGATTTTGTGTCTACTCCTCCAACAATAACTTGTGTTAGAAGTGGAAAAAATCTGCGTTCAAACATTATAACAGACATCAACTTCGCTACAGAATTAGGCGCAACATTTCGCCTTGTTTCGAGCTTTCGAATTTTTGCCAATGCCTCCACTTGTCTGACCAATACTTGCATATCTGCTATCATACCAGCGCACGCAGCTCCAACACTCTCTGTGACAGAAAATATTTTTCTTGTTTGCTTATTAATAACGAAATTCCCGTAAGAGACCCGTTTTTCAGCGGCTAGGGTAACACCGTTAGCGAACGATATCCCAACTGCAGTTGCCCCTGGCATAAATTGAAAAGCCATTTATTCGTCCTTATATCCGAATGTAGTCAGATTTAGTCCTTTCTATCGAGTGGGGTTAATCTAGATATCTTGGTATCATTATTTCTTAATTATCGAGTGGTCGTGTATCCTGATGGCTTCGGCGATTAGCCTATTCTGCAATTCTAATGCCTCTTTTGCTTCAGGATGTTTGGCTTCAGCGAGAGCTTCAGCAACAATCCTTATTATATGTCGCAAGAGAAATTCATCGCCTCTTTTGGCCTCTGATCGATATGCTGAGTTAGCCTTGTTGACAAAAACGACGTTCTCGCTTCTAAAGCTGTATCTTGAATCGGTTTCATCCTCGTATGGAATTACTTTATATCCAACTTTCTTTAAAGCGAATGTTTTCCTAATGATCGGTTTTCTGATCCTCTTAATTGTGGATATTCCCGTTGTGCGCTGGGATTCACCCCCAATCTCTGGCGATACTTCGAGTAGCGAATCATAATTTATGCCAATCTTGGAATATGTATCTGGCACTTGTTCTACCTCGTTTATCCCTTTGGTACCAAATTCAACAGCCATAGACTTCTCCCTTCGATCGGAAACCGAGTCAATGCTGTTACCGTAAAGGCCAGATTCTACGTCGCCTCGATTCTCATTAGGATATTGAGGCTGGTCTGTCGAATAGATAGTTTGACTGGGCGAACCAACTTCATTTCCAGTAGAAATTCTACCACCTGTTAAATTATCGCCAGCTCTGACCTCCTCCACATCGACTAACTGAAATCCTTCAATTTCCTCTTCTCCCTCTAAGTTCTCAAATAATGCTTGCCCTAGTGCTTTATCAATTTCTTTGTAAATCTTCGATTCCTCCCTAGTGATCAAGACATCCTCGTATTCGGACAAGCTAGGAATTACGGTGTCCTTGATGAACTGCTTCATAGTATCATGAAAAGCATGATATTCATCATCCTCAATCAACGCAGATTTGTCTGCGAAACGAGACGTCAAAGTATCACACCTAACAAATCCGGTTATCCTGCTCGATCTTGAATCCAGATCAAACGAAGTACGAGTAACTATATGATTTCGTATCATGATCCCAATACCCCTTTCTTCTTCTGATAGAGGTCTCTTGGCAATAATAATTTCGCCTACAATACGGGGTGACTCAATATTGACAGGAATTCTGTGGCCTTGAATGTCAGGAGGGGTGATCATCTGAGCGCCAGCTAGATCCCATTCCTTAAATCTATTAGCGGTTTTCCAATATACCTCAAATAGGGGATACCGAAGGATAGCTAATTTTCTGATTTCCTTGATTAACTTAACAGGATCGATGTTTACCTTCGAATTACTTAAAGTCAATTCTGTACCATTGCGGTCCAGGAGTGGTTCATTAAGCTCTTTCAATCTTGAGTTTCCTTTGTACAGATCATCAAGCGATGAAGAATCAATTACTATTGATTTTCTAAATCCATCCCTCTTAGTTCGCATTTTCATACTATCGAAGGACGTCAGGAATGACAAACGACCAGTGCCATACCTGCCTGTCCTGGTTCTCTTCAATCTTGGAGAGATAAAATCATTCTTCTTGTGGGGAGAGCCTAGAACAAGAAATTTATCCATCCCATCTTCATCCATGCCGGCATCATCTTCAATCACGATGGCAACATTACTGACAATAGTTATCAATACTTTGGTTGCATCCTCGTCAAATGCGTTTTCGATCATTTCTTTTATAATGTCATTTGGCGAAACCCATGTTTTAGTTGCAAATTCTTTGAAGAAGGATGGATGCACCCTAAGTTCGACTGTCATTTCTTGTATCATGTACTGGTTCTCCCCTTTATCTATTGCGTAAAATCCTTGATACACGAAGGGTTTTACGCATCCAATATCTATCGAATACTTGCAATCTCTCGCACTCTTGATAATTTAGGTCATATTCTCATCGGAACAATTGTACCTGTATCTATAATTTTTCTTAAATTCTCTTCGAGTAAATCGATCTTAATTCTGTAATATTCATCTTGCCCTGACTTGATTCTGTCATGAGCCCTCCTCAAAATACCCATACAGGTTTCGTTTTCACCTTTCTGAAAATGGACGAAGGCTGCGGCAACTAAAATCACTCCGTTAAGTAACCTTTTCTCTTCTCCTTTTGATTGCCTCCAAATTTTCTCAAGCACTTCGTGACACCTCCAAAATCTCTCATTGTTAAAGAGGTCTCGTGCCCTGTCAATCGCCTCTTCTTTAGAGAGATCTTCCTCCTTTATTTTTTCGTAACTAACGAATTCAGCAATTGTTGAAAGAGCATTAAGTACAATTCGATCTAACACTTTTTGTTCAGAGACACTCATGTCAAATTCAATGAATCGATGTGCTACTCTAACATCTCTTATGATAATATTACCCGACTTTGGGAGGCTTGCCCTCGCCTCTAGTAATACTGCCTGCGCATCAAATGGCTGGTATTTTGGGTTTTTCAGATAAAGAAGATATCTTTCCAATTTTAACTTGGAAACTGAGGATCCACTATAAATTCATGAAGAATACAAAAGTCATTAAATTTACTGTCATTTCTCCAACAGCGAAAAGATAAATGGTGTATCAATGGATTGCTCATTAGTCCACATCGTCGGCAATGTAAGACAATCCTGTATGCTCAATTTGTGTTCGGCGACAAAGTGGCCCCAACCATATAGACTACGATCCCTTGAATATTGTTTCATCGTATGACTACCCATTAAGGCAAAACCTAAACTGGAAGATGAAAATTCATGATGAATCAGATTCCCTATTACCGCCTCGGCAAGAACCTCTCCCTGTTCTGGCAGTCCTGAAATTAGAAACATTGGTTTCAATAAATTTATCTCTTCGAAATTAGTATTGCACGCATCGCTATTGAGTATCTCGAATTCGACCCCGGTCAAGTTAACTATTCGCCGTTGCAGATCTGCCAAATTAGCATCCAATTCAACGCTTATCCCGCGCAATCCAATGATTGCTCCACAATACGGGATACGTGCATCTCCCGATCCTATGTCTATAATTTCGCTATAACCCAATAACCTGGCCATAAGGCAAATGATTAATGAAGAAATTAGCCAGGTCGGGTAAAACGGTTGATAACAGGCATCATATTTCTTACTGCTTAACCAATATTCTATTACTTCACAAGAAAAGACCTTGCATTTGCAATTTTGAATGTCGATTTCTTTCGGACCATGGAAAATTGGATTATGGTGCGCAAACTCATTGAGCTTTGAGATGTCGTCTCTTCCCTCCCCACTCAAACAATCCAATGGCAAGATCTCATAAGGAGCACCTTTAAAGTCACGGCTTTCAGCGTATGCCCTCTTAAGTCCAGTAATTAAAGTGGCCAGATCATGCGGGTGCAAGAAATCAGTACACCGACTCAGCGCTAGGACGAAGAGATCTACGATATGACTTGTGCCCACAATTTACGCATTTATAAGCACTTTTCTTTTTGTATGTGATAATTGCTTCTTCGTCGACAATCAAAACATGTTCAGACTTAGCCATGCAACGATCACAAAATCTCTTTTCTGTTTCCATAGTTAGACAGAATAATTATTTGATCTCAGAACAAAAATATGAATGTATTTCTAAGAGTACGTTGTAAAGTTGTGCTCTAAATAACAGCTGAATAATATCATTGAATCGCCTTATCTTTGAGGAGAAGAGGTAGCTCTGCGGGAGTTTTTGCCACGGGAATGCCTAATCGACCGAAGCTCTCAAATTTGGACTCTGCTGAACCGTACTTACCGTACACTATTGCCCCTGCGTGACCCATCTTCTTCTCCTTCGGTGCTGATCTACCAGCGATATATGCTACCATCAAACCTGAGATGCCACTGGCTTCCAAATGGCTTACGAATTTTTCTTCCGCATCTCCACCAATTTCTCCTACAATCACTATGGGGTCATTGCTATTAGCAGTCCTTACCATTTCGATTGCTTCAATTAAACTGGTACCATTGATCGGATCGCCTCCTATTCCTAGGCAGATTTTCTGTCCAAAACCATTCCTTGACAAATTGTAAGCAACTTCATACATAAGGGTGCCGCTTCTTGAGAAAACAATCGTTTTACCCGGGGTAAATGGATCGGCTGGCATTATCCCTATCTTGATTGTTCCCGGAACGATGATCCCTGGCGTGTTTGGACCGATGATTCTAGCATCTCTCTCTTTTGCATATTCAATTACTCTCATAGAATCTCTTATGGGCACATGCTCTGGGATTGCTATGAGTAGCTTGATTCCATTTTCCAACGATTCCATCGTGGCGTTTAGGAAGTGGGGAGCAGGAACAAAAACTACGGATATTTTTGCATTTGTATTTGAGACTGCTTCACTTACGTTATTGTATATGGGAACGCCTTCGAACGTTTGACCGCCTTTCCCGGGAGTTACTCCAGCCACTATATTGGTACCGTACTCTCTCATCAACCTAGTATGAACAGATCCAAAACTACCGGTCATGCCCTGCACTATCACAGGTTGCCTTCTGTAGTCTGAATCTCCTATATTTCCTAGAAGGATCTTCATCAAGTCGTAATCATATGTTTGGCGAGTCAAAGTATTGTCTTTCCTTCCTGGGACTTTATCCCCTGCACGGCAGCATGGATTGCATCCTCGATCCTATCAAACAAGTGAGCCTTTGAGTCGTTGAGTATTTCCTTTGCCTTAACTGATTCTGCTCCTGAGATTCTGGCGAATACGGGTACTGTTATTAAGTTATTTGAATAAGCTCTTAGGATACCTTGGGCAACCAGATCGGTACGGACAATGCCTCCAAATAGATTAACAACAATTGTTTGAATCGACTTGACTCTACTGATAACCGTAAGGGCTTGATAAATCGTTTCGGAAGTTGCGCTGCCTCCAAAATCCAGAAATGCACCGGCATTTCCTCCTGCGTCAGATACCATATCAAGTGTAGACATGACCAGCCCTGCACCATTACCAATAATGGCGATATTTCCATGAAGTTGTACAAATGAGAATCCATTCTTTTTAGCAAGAGACTCCAACTCCGTTGCTTCCTCATATTTAATCAACTCAGGGTGACGAAACAAAGCGTTATCATCAACAATAACCTTAGAGTCCAAGGCTACAATCGATCCATCCTTCAGAAGAGCAGCTGGATTTACTTCTACTAGTTCAGCCTCCTTCTCGCAAAGTAATTTATAAAGCCTCTGCACAAAATCAACAAATCTCTGATGATTTTCGCTACCAATACCTGCCATTCCTGCAATTCTCGAAGCAATATCTTCAATATCGCTTTTGGAAGCAATATCTACAATAAATCGATTTTCTGTCGATTCTATGTCCATTCCTCCAGTCGCTGATACGATCAGAGAAAAACATCTAGCACTACGATTGAGGAATAGAGACACATACAATTCTTTAGAAATGGTTATGATTTCCTCAAGTAGAAGGCCTCTAGGAGACTCTCCTTCAATTTCCTTGTTTATAAGGACAGAAAATTGACTTTCAACTTCATTTATGTTTTGGCATTTCTTGATGGCACCCGCTTTTCCTCGTCCTCCTACTGGGACTTGTGATTTTAGTACTATTGGAAATGTAATTCCATTCGTAAGAAGCGAGCGAGCTTCCTCGATCGAAAAAGCGATACAAGATTTGGGGATTGGGATCCCAAATTCCTTAAAAAGCTCCTTTCCTTGATACTCTAGCAGCCTCATCTCCTGGAAAAAAATAGTTAGCTTATTTATAATTCTTATCAATTTTGTTATTAAACACTCCAAATAATGTAAAAGAACTACAAAATCCCCAGATTTCTATTATAATTGTCCCGATTGGCACCCGCCAGGTTTAAAATTTATATATGTAATCTATAAAAATTGAAAATATGGTAGAAAAAATGACCGCCGTTTGGCTAATCATATTGACAATCATTGTATGCGGAGCGGTTCCGACTGTGATGATATTTCTTACAACCATACCTAGCTCGGAAATGTCGCTTTATGTTCATTCGACTTCAAGTGGTGTGCCAATGTCTAACTTACCAATAATGTATTGAATGATTGTACGTTTCTTATTTTTGGAACAAAAGATCGATCTGTCTTGTATTCTATGGTGAACTTCCAAATGTATTTAACTACGAATGGAGTAGTTTAGGTAAATGGGCAATTTCCTTAGGAGGAGGACGCCTAATAAGGATCAAAATGAATTCTCAGCTCGCTCTAGTGAAGAGGAGCAACTGGATATCAAAGATATTCAAAAGACTGACCAATACAAGAAAGGAATTTCGCATATGTCTGACGACAAAATGGACGATGCGATTCGAGATTTTGATTTGGCTTTACGTTTAGATCCCAGTTATGTTGACGCATGGATTAAAAAAGGTTATGCTCATTTTCTTTTGGACGAGTTTACACCAGCCTTAACGTGCT
This sequence comes from Nitrososphaeraceae archaeon, assembly GCA_049578985.1. Lineage (GTDB taxonomy): Archaea > Thermoproteota > Nitrososphaeria > Nitrososphaerales > Nitrososphaeraceae > TH5896. The sequence continues at coordinate 107,567 of JBAUMZ010000089.1, read as the reverse complement.
ACGATAAGGCGCTTGAAATTGACATTAACAATGCAGAAGCTTGGAACCTGAAAGGACTAGCATTTTACAGGTTGAAAAATTATGAAAAAGCAATACAAGCCTGCGAAAATGCAATAGATTTTGATCCAAACGACGGTATGGCCTGGTATAATTTAGCTTGCTATCTGGTTCTTAGTAAAAACGTAGGAGACGGATTGGAGGCGCTCAAGCGTTCTATCGAAATCGATATCTCATTCGCAAGAAAAGCCGTTCGTGATAGGGATTTTGAATACGCGAGGGCAGAAGAAGGATTTAGGCGCATTGTTGAAGTTGTAGTTCTTGAAGCTATTAGACAAGGTTACAATTATCCTGGAAAAATAGTTTGGATCACTTCTATGGATAAAGAGGAAGTTGACTACGCTCTTACTAGATTGGCAATGAAGGGCTTAGTAGTACGGAGGGAACAAAGATATGGCTACTATCCATTTGGCAGGAGGGAAGAATACTACGAATTAGCAAAGACCATCGCAGAAAGAGTAGGAAGTACTAAACGAACAGGGTTTTTGCATAGAACTAAGACTATCTCAGCACCTGTACAGCAGCTGCGAGATATAAGTGAAATACTGGGGGATGCCAGGATGGCAATAGAAAAAGGCGATTTGGACGCGACGACCAATAATTTTGAATTATTAATAAATCCGAACAAACACGGTGCAGCTATGATTGAACAATTTTTTGACGACCACCGTGATCTTAGGTTGTATCAGATAAGGCTGAAGGATAGGGGCCTTGAATATCTTAATTCACACAAGGCAGAGTTGTTAAACCTAGTGGAGAATCTAGATGCCAAGATTCGCGCTGGTCCAGTTTCGAGTTCGCAACCCAAAGGTCAATAGTATTCTGTGAAGCCTTAATTTTGGCCTAAGGATACGAACATACAAGTTTTATTTCAAAGAGGGAGTAAATAATATATTTACATGTACGAAGTACTTTCATTAGTAGTATGGCAAGGATATTTTCAGAAGTAAGCGAAAGCGAAATTACAAGAACAATAACTTCGATGTTTAATGATACACTGCAGGAATATTCTCAGTCAGATGTAATCGTGATAGGTGGCGGCCCGGCTGGCCTCACTGCTGCTAGTGGGTTAGCTAATAATGGGATAAGAACACTGGTGATTGAACAAAACAACTATCTTGGTGGCGGTTACTGGGTAGGAGGTTACATGATGAATCCAGTTACGGTAAGAGCACCTGCTCAATTGGTTTGGGAGGAGTTGGGAATACGGTACAGGAAGATAAGCGATAGCCTATATGCAACTTGGGGTCCGGAGGCCTGTTCTAAGCTCATTGCCGCGGCATGTGAGGCAGGAGTTCGTTTTTTGCAACTCACAAAGTTTGATGATTTGGTTCTAAAGAACAAGCGGGTAGGTGGCGTTGTTGTAAATTGGATGCCTGTTTCAGCACTTCCAAGAAATATTACGTGCGTGGACCCTATTGCTCTAGAAAGTAGGATTGTAGTTGATGCATCCGGACACGATTCCGTCGCAGTTAGAAGATTGATGCAAAGAGGTTTAGTTGATTGGAAAGGGATGGATCCTATGTGGGTAGATGGGGGAGAAGATGCCGTGGTTGAAAATACCGCTGAAATATTTCCGGGACTAGTTGCGACGGGTATGTGTGTGACTGAGACATTTGGTCTCCCTAGAATGGGACCAACGTTTGGCTCTATGCTTCTATCCGGAAAGAAGGTTGCGGAGATCGTGACTGACAAACTAAAAGGGTTATCTGAATTTCCAAAGGTTAAGGTAAAAAACGCAAAAAAGTAAATAGAGACCTATTATTCAGATAGAACAGAATCGATTCGAAAGGTCCTATGTGCTATCGGATAGGCTACTTTCGTTTCTTAGGAACATTAGACTTGACCTTCATTTCTTCATTCTTTCGGTTGTGTGTGACTTGATTTCATCAAAATTTGAGATAGCTGGCTATTCTTATTGGAGGGACCTTTATGTTGTAACCAAGGTGCTCTATCGAAGACTATAAGTCAGGGCAACCCTGTTGTGTCAATTTAATTTAGTTGGATCCATTGTTGTTAAAACTCAAATTATTATGCCCCCTTGTCCTCTGTTAACAGCGATACTTCCGAACGAATTATTAACAGGTCGGTACTCCTTAGATCCTAAAAATCTATGTCCAATGATCCTCGCAGAAGCGAAAACAACTCTTCTCACAGACCAGAGTCATACGAAGTGATAATTATAGGATCCGGACCAGCAGGTTATACCGCTGGGGTATATACATCTAGAGCTAAATTAAATACGCTTCTAATCTCGGGATCTCTGCCTGGAGGACAGCTGATGACAACAAGCGAAGTGGAGAATTATCCTGGATTTCCAAATGGAATTTTCGGCCCCGAATTGATGATGAACATGCGTCAGCAGGCAGAAAGATTTGGGGCTAAACTTTTAGACGATGAAGTAGTGGAGGTCGATTTTAAGAAGAGGCCTTTCGGAATTAAGACCCACGGGCAGGAGTTTCGTACTGAGTCGGTTATTATATGTACTGGGGCATCACCTCGAAAGCTGGGCTTAAAAGCTGAGCAAGAGTTTGCAGGTAAAGGTATCTCATACTGTGCAACATGTGACGGACCATTTTTCAAAGGAGAGAATATAGCGGTCGTAGGAGGGGGTGATACTGCAATTGAAGAAGCAACATTCCTTACAAAATTTGGAAAATCAGTGAAAATAATACATAGAAAGGATTTCCTGAGAGCCAGCAAGATTCTCCAAGAAAAAGCCTTTGAAAACCCCAAGATTGATTTTGTCTGGGATCATGTGGTATCCAATATTAGCGGCAATAAGAAAATCAACAGTATCTCTGTCAGAAATATTAGAACAGGCGACGAAAGAGAGATACCAATTGGCGGCCTTTTTGTTGCTATAGGCCACGAACCAAACACATCTATATTTAAGGGCCAACTCGAGCTGGATGATAGAGGTTATATCGTTCTAACAAAGAATACTAGAACAAACGTTGATGGAGTATTCGCAGCAGGCGACGTGCATGATTACAGATATCGTCAAGCGATCACAGCTGGAGGATTTGGGTGTATGGCGGCTTTAGATGTCGAAAAATGGCTAGTGGAGATTCGCGGAACCGGATTGTAACCTTAACCGCCTCTCCAAACCAACTGCTTTGAGGCTAATCGGAGTCGAACGCGAGTGATGGGAGATGTTCTGACTCGCCTATAATTTTGGCAATCTGGCTCTCATCGAACAATTTCAATTGTTGATAAAGCGTCTTAAATTTCCTACCGTCGTCTGCAAAAATGCCTACAATAGAGCCTCCGTTTTTCATTCCTTGTGAAATCTTTACCATGGCGGACATCACTGCGCCCGTCGAGGGCCCGACAAAAAGCTTTTCATTTTGAGCCAATTCTTTTACCATCAAAAAAGATTCATCGTTGGTAGCGGTAAACCATTCATCAACTACATGTTTTCGTCGAAGGAAAAGGTCTGGCATAGCGGATTCTTCAAAATTCCTCAAGCCTTGCAACAAATGATTTCTTTGTGCTTGTACGGCTATGACATGGACATGTGGATTTTTTTCCTTCAAGAATGTCGCTGTCCCGGTGATTGTTCCTCCAGTTCCGCACCCAGTAACAAAATGAGTAACACTACCTTTGGTTTGTTCCCATATCTCAGGTCCTGTTGCTTCATAATGAGACAAGAAATTAGCATTATTTTCGTACTGATTTGGCATGTAGTATATATCAGGTCTAGGTTTCGAGATAGCCCTCGCAAGAGCTATACTCTGATCAGTACCTGTTCCTACCCTTGGACAAAGATCATCTGTAGTTTCATGTAGACTAGCTCCCAATTTTCTCAAAAGTAATTTGGTCTCTAGACTTACTTTTTCAGGGATAACAATCTCGACCTTATAGCCCAGTGCAGTGGCAATCCCAGCCAAAGCAATTCCAGTATTACCTGAGCTAGGTTCAATAATGATACTAGAATCCTTCCTAAGTAGTCCTTTCCTCTCACCATCCTTGATCATCCAATATGCCGGTCTATCTTTTACTGAACCAAACGGGTTATACCATTCGAGTTTGGCATAGAACTTTATGTGTTTGGTAGAAAAAGAAGAAAGTTCTATGAGTGGGGTGTTCCCAATACGTTCAGCAGCTTTTGCTTGAGCTAAAGTGGCCATGCCTCTACTTTCCTTTTTTTATCATAAATTCGAGATCTGGTTTGACCAGGTTTAGTGAAATCAACTCGTGACCATTCCTATTGACCCATCTTGAAATATCTTCTTCAGAAGCAGGATCGTCAGCAATTACTTTGATTATCTCCCCTTTAGCGAGTCTTTCCATTTCTATTTTGGTTCTGAACACTGGTTCAGGGCAATACAACCCCCTCACATCGATTGTCTTTGTGGGGATAATGTCACTTTTGGCACTCAAGGAACAGACTAAATTGAGTTCTCAAGATATTAAATGTTTAGAAACATTCTGACAACGTAAGAATCATCTATCGAAAAAGGTCGTGCACACTGTCCCTTACCAGCGACCTTGCAGTACTGCTCTCAGTGGAAGAAAATTCATACCCTCTTACAATGACTATAGGCACCCTCCCAGTTTTACCCATTACGAGTTCTGCGGCTGATGCAAGTTCGTCGGCGATCGCAATTTCGGTAATCCTGAGAATATTGCCGTACATATCGGTTTGCCCTATATAGCTTTTTAACGAGTCTATCCCCGACACCCCAATCGCAACATTTGTCTGACCCAATCTAAAAGGCCTTCCGAATGTGTCTGACACAACAACGGCAACATTTATGCCAATCGTTTTATCGATTACTTGTCTTATAAGTTTAGCAGAAAGATCTGGATCAATAGGCAGCAGCAATACAAGGTCGTCTCTAGGACTACTTACATTACTTTGATCTATTCCAGAGTTAGCACAAATAAACCCGTGTCTTGTTTCGGTGATAATCAGGTTTTCCGAATACCTAACTAAATTCCTGGACTCCATGAGAATTAATTCTACAAATCGAGGGTCTTTCTTTGTCTTGGTGGCTAACTCCAATGCGTAATTCGACGGTTTCACCGTCGACAGATCTGAAATGCGACCCTCAGATTTTGAAATAATTTTCTGTGTAACCACCACCACGTCATGATTCTTAATGGATACTCGGTTTGTCTTGATTGCACGCAATATTAATGTGCCAATATCATCACCTCTCGTTACATTCTCTTCTACTGATAGCGGTATGATTTGTAAGGGTTGGATTGACAATTATCTCGATCTGAAATTTATATATTAGCCAAAACGGCCTTACCAAACCTTTTTTCAAGTAAATTTAATAGAAGTGACAAATCACGAATCTCAATGACCGCATCAGCTCTTTCCCTTATTTTATCTACCGGGCAAAACCCCACTGTAAATCCTGCGAGGGAGAAGAGTTTCAAATCATTTGCACCGTCAACGACGACAACAGTATCTTCCTTCTTAACTCCCCACTCCAGCAATATAGGCTTTATCGCAGCTGCCTTATCAGAAGTAACTCTGACAATGACATCATGCAGAACTCCATCGGAAAAAATCAGCTCATTAGAAAATATTCTATCTAAACCAAGCATTTCTTTCAGTCTATCTGTTATAATGGTGAAGCCACCAGAAACAGCGATCAATTTCCAGCCAGATCGCTTTAACGCCTGACACAATTCTATTGCGCCAGGCATAATCTGCAGATTCTCCCCTATCTTTCTGGCATCACTATATCGAATACCTCTCAATGCATGAATACGCTTTATTAGACCTTCTTCCCAGTTGATTTCGCCGCGTATTCCCTGCTTTGTAATGTTCCAGATCTCTTTTTCCTTTTCTGGGCCCATGACCTGAGCCAGAACCGGAAGATATTCTGCATTCAGGAGAACTCCTTCAACGTCAAAGACGACAAGCATCTTGGGGATATTATTCAAACCTCTAATTTTACCATATATTAACTTTGTTTAGAAAAAAATGTGTAGAACGATCTGTGCATCAGAGATATCGAATTGGACATTCGAACAAACCATTGTTATATTCCCTTGAAGGAAAAGCATTATATCGTGAAATTACTGAAACATGTATGAATGAATGAAGAAGCGACGGTTGAGACTAAATTCCTAGTTCCAGTAAAACAAGTAGAGAAATCGGTGAAATTATCGAATGATTCAAAAAATGAACTCAAGAACATTGGAATGATGGACGACAAGGGAAAGTTGAAATTAAAAGGTGTTAGTCCACGTATGCTCAGGCGGATGAAACTTGAAGCAGTAGATTGTCCTGTACTGCAATCTGAAGTTGGATTTATTCAATGTTATATGTGTAAGAACTTTCACAGCAGAATATCTGGACAGGTGTACTGTAGAGGAGACCCTTTGTAGTTCACCAAAACTTCATAAATCGATTCTGATGTGCCTTTCATAGTTGAAGATTCAAAAAGAATACGGAATTACAGTGAAAAAAAGCGACAACTTAAGTGATTGGTATAGCCAAGTATTATTAAAAACGGATCTTATCGACTACGGCCCTTCAAAAGGATTTATAGTACTAAAGCCGTATGGATATTCAATCTGGGAATCCATCAAAGAGATTGTTGATGTTCGCCTTAAGGATTCCGGCCATCAAAATGCCTACCTTCCAACTGTTATCCCCGAAAGTCTGCTAAGAAGGGAAGAAGTTCACTTCTCGGGATTTAATTCGGAAGTATTCTGGATTACCCAAGCAGGAGATAATTCATTGCAAGAAAAACTCGCCTTGCGTCCAACTTCAGAAGCAATTGCTTATTATTTATTTTCGAACTGGGTTGCCAGTTATAAGGACCTTCCCATGAAACTTAATTTTTGGAATTCGGCAATGAGGGCAGAAATAAAGTCCACGAAGCCGTTTATTCGGAATTCTGAGTTTCTTTGGCAGGAGGGACATACAGTACACGCGAACAACCAGGAGGCAGAAGCAGAGGTAAGGTTTATACTCGATTTATATGAAATGATCCTGGCAGATTATTTGGCTATCCCCGTTCTGAAGGGAACCAAAACAAGGAAGGAAAAATTTGTTGGGGCGGTCGCTACTTCTACGCTCGAAGGCATAATGCCAGATGGGAAGGCATTACAATTGGCTACTTCCCATAATCTCGGTCAGAATTTTTCAGTCCCATTTGAAATAAAGTTTCTTGGCACTGACAACGTAGAGCATTTCGCCTGGCAAACTTCGTGGGGAATATCTTGGAGATTAATAGGGGCTTTCATCATGATACATGGGGATGACCGCGGGCTGGTTTTGCCTCCAAAAATCGCTCCTATTCAAGTGGTCATGGTTCCTATCTACAAGAACGATCAGTCTATTGAGAGTGTCATTCCCAAATCAATGGAACTTGCATCGGAACTGACAAAGGCAGGAATAAGAGTGCATTTAGATACTCGCGATGAATTCACTGCAGGATGGAAATATAACGATTGGGAGAAAAAAGGTGTCCCCTTGCGAATTAACATCGGACCCAAGGAGATTTTGAAAGAAGAACTAGAAGTTGTCAGAAGGGATACATTGCAAAAAGAGACAATTCCTCAAAATAGTTTGGTTAAAAGAGTGACAAAATTATTGGATCTTGTTCACACTAGTCTCCTCAATAAGGCGAATGAGGCCCTTAGAAGTAGAATGTCGAACGCGAGCAGCCTTCACCAACTTAAAGAAATGATCCAGCGGCAAGAGGGTTTTGTTTATGCGGGGTGGTGTGGTGACGAAACCTGTGAGATATCGATTAAGGAAGGAACGGGAGCAGACATAAGACTCATACCTTTTGAAAGCAATAATGCATGGGATTCCAAGATAAGATGTGTCTATTGTGGTAAAAATGCGCAAACAGTTCCAGTGTTCGCTAAGGCTTACTGAATACGATCCTTTCATGTAAACCCTTTGCAATGCAAAATTTCGGAGGGCAACTACTAGATATATAGGTGGTTAGCAGCTGTAGTTCGATTGACAACACTAGATTGGCTATTTACCCTCTTTGATAGTTTTGGTTATCTAGGCGTTTTCACGGCGAGCTTTGTTGGAAGTATTATAGTTTTTGTGCCTGTTCCCTATTTTCCTGTTTTGGTAGCGGCCGCTCTAAGTGAGCAATTAGACCCGAACTTGATTTCTCTGGTTAGCGCGGTTGGGGTTTTGTTGGCAAAGATGATAATTTTTTATGCAAGTTATTATGGCCGAAGTGTTCTGAGCAACAAGACCAAACAAAGGATGTTCCCTCTTCAGAAAGTGCTCCGCAGGTATGGAGGTTTTGGGGCATTTATAGTTGCGTTAACACCTATACCAGACGATGTGGTGTACATCCCTCTCGGACTAGCAAGGTACAGTCCATGGAAATTTGCTATCGCTACGTTCACTGGTAAGTTCATACTTAATGAAATAATTGTGTGGAGCTCAGTAATCTTGGGAAGGCCATTTTTTGAATCATTCATTTCAGCAGATGTAGATCCCCTGTACCTTACGCTCGGGATCATTGGGAGTGTAGCTGTATTGGTTGTCATTGTGTACCTTTCTGTTCGTGTCAATTGGGCGAGGGTAATTGGAAAGTGGTTTCCTTGGGCAGTGGATAGTTCAGATAATGATGATATTCCTAATCAGTCAAAGTCGACTTAATCACATAAAAAAAGGGGGGGCTAATGAGACGGCGAACGAAACCTAAATTGGTTAGGAGTTAGTCAATAACTTTTCATTTTAGGATAAAGACTTATCCTGCAATTGGAGGTTCATGACGTGGGTAGATTCTCCACATGCGGCGTGAGTAGATTCTCAAGTAGTGCTTGAATTCAACTATAACTCTAGCGCAGCTCAATAACTTTATAACTGATACCAGAGACTTAAGATACATGCAATCAAAGTCACATCTCTATAGCATATACCTGGCCGCCAAGGTTTACATTTACAAACTAATTAGGAAGAATAAAAGGGAAAACGAAATATCCGCCTGAAATCAAATGTCATAAAAAGAGGCCTTAGCACATAGGGTAGCTTGTGATTTTAATAAGTTGCAAACAATAGAGATCTTGAAGTCTGCCGCTTCTGCGGTTTTCAAGGAGACTAGGAATCTCATCGGCAGGCCCGAAAGCGCTGTGACATTCGAAAGAGGCGCAGGAGGAGACCTGTCATCAAAAATTGATTTAGTAGCGGAGCGTGCCGTTCTCGATATGATTGCAAAGCTTGAGTTTAGGCCGACAGTGATTGGAGAAGAATGCGGTACAATTAAGGGAGGCGATGGTTACTTAGTTATGGACGCCGTAGACGGAACGACTAATGCCACGCGCGGGATCCCATTTTCATGCTGCTCACTAGCGTATGCGACACATTGTAACCTTAGTTCAGTGAGTGATGCCGTCATAGTTGATTTGAACAGCGGAGACGTTTACGAATCTTCCGTAAATAAAGGTGCTTCGATGAACGGAGTTAGATTAAAGATTAATGACTATGACATTCGTGGACAGGTTAAAACTCAGAACGATCTTGTCGTCGGAGTTAACATTTCAGGGATGGGTACTGGCAGTACTGAAAAGGTGGCCAAGATCATTTCGAAATGTTTGCACGTTAGACATTTAGGCGCGAACGCACTTGAATTATGTTTTTTTGCCCGAGGTCTAATTGACATGTATATTGATCTTCGCGATAAAATTAGAGTAACAGATTTGGCAGCTGGTTATTTAATTGCGAAAGAGGCAGGAGGAATACTATTTAACCCTCAAGGTGGATATCTTGACTCAGATTTGTCACTCAATAATAGAATATCTTTTATTGCTGCGAAGAGTAGAGAATTCTTGCAACTCTTGCAAGCACGGTAGGACAAGTGTTAAGCGCCCGGGCCGGGATTCGAACCCGGGTCGAAGGAGTGACAGTCCCCCATACTAGACCGGACTTTACAGAGCTTTAGAACGGAGCCCTTCTATACTACCCGGGCACGTAAACTCAAGCAGTGAATCTAAAATACTAATTAAAAACGTTTTGCTTGTAAAATTGTGTCATGGGAATGGGAGTTGCATATTCTCATTAATATATGATTAAATTATAGCCATGCAAAGGTCTACTATAAGGTGGGCCCGTAGCTCAGCCAGGTAGAGTACCGGACTTTTAACACTTGGAAGAAATCCGGCTGTCTCGGGTTCGAATCCCGACGGGCCCGCAAACCATTCGGGTTCATATATTGGAATGAATAAACCTTGAGGAGGATCACAATCTCTGGGACTAGATAATAGCTAATATCATAGGAAATGAAATAGTTTTCGTGATTTTGTCTGCCGATATGCTGTTACTAGGATGATCTTGCCGCTCAGGATAAGAGATTATGTCAGATCTGTCTCACATCCAGACGGACGGACCTGCGCTAAAAATGATGTTTTTACTAGGTTCATGATTATGGTGATGAATCAATCTGCAGATGGAAATATGACTGGAGTAGAATCCCAGTCTGGTTCAATATTATGACTCCGGGGCTACGTCGGTTTTGAATGAACATATTGAACGGCTTATTGAACGCACACTAAGGGAAAATCTTTCTGAACGCATTGAACACATTGGACGTTCAATGAATGACTGAATAACTATTCTGTTTGTGCATAGATTAGTTCACTGGTTTGAACCAATCTCCAAACCAAAGCGAGAAAAACAGCTTTCTTTCTCACTAATCAGAATGTATCATGAGAAAAATATTTGGCCTGAAATAAGGTCCGCGATTACCCATTATATTCGCCATCGTAGAGGGAGGCAGATGAATACGCTGCATGCATAGAGTTGTTACGAGATTAATAAAACAACGTAATTATCTTGATTTAAAATCCCAAATAAACCATTATCATACTACACGGAACAATTTGGAGTAATTACCCAATCCAGGATGGGGATGATTCTAAATATGGAATGGATGTGTTTGTCAAAAATGATCTTAGTACAACGATTGTAAATGATCAGCATGAGTCGGCTGAGAATAATAATAATGTATCAACTGAAACAGCAAAAGTCGCACAGAACTATATGGATGGGGACGTTGGGATAGATAATAATAATGAAGATGAAAATAGTGAGAAAGATGCAGCTGACTGTGATACCAATGAAATATCATCAGAGAATGGAAGTTCAATATATCATGATGATGACACTCCTTTAGAAAATATTGAAACTGATAAATCTCCTATTAATACTAATAATCAAATTAGAAGAGCTATTGCAAATACCTCAACTTCAATTAATAACACCTTCTGCCATAGTGAAGATCTATCCCATCCATCCCATCTATCCCAACCAACTAAAGAGAAAATAGTAGAGTTTTTCCATGATGACGGACTACGCTACCATCCACCTCCCCCTCATACCCTTGACGAAGTCCCTCCGCCCTGTAGGTCGATAATTAGAATCGATAAAGATGCTTTCTATTACTGTATATTACATCCAGATTTTTAGAATCTACATTTGGAGGCGATTGAACACCATATCAAATACAAAGATCCATCTATTCACAAATCTGAAGTTTTGAAATTATTAGATATGCAAAGTTCCATTCAGCAGCAACTCGATCGTGGCCTAGAACTTGGAAAATTATGTAATATCAATGGAGATGGGGAGCGATACTGAACAAGTTAGTCTGAAAGACCAGAGTGGTTATAACTCTTTGCTGGAGTAATTACCAAATAAATTCAGCCTTCCTCTTGTTCCATAATACCGTTTTTCTATCCATAGGACAAGAGTTACGTATAACAGCATCCAAGGAATAAATATTATTTCACCGATGACGGAATGGAAGTGTTCCCAACTGCTCGCGTCTGAGTTTGGATCTAAGGCGTAAAGAGAAAGCAACGTAATTCGTATACTATTCACAAGACAAGTCAATAGTATTCCTAAAAATAAATAAATCAATATTCTTTTCCACGGGACGACAGTCTTAAGTAGAAAAGCGAACATTACGAGGCTAAAGATAATGATACTGTGAACGCCCGCGGAAGGCCAGTAGACTTTCATCACAAAAGGCCCATCCGGGCCATATAATACTAACGTGTTACCAAAGGTCTGTGAAATGAACTCCGGAAACTTCAGTATGTGGCTAATTGAATAGAGAATTCCTACATTAAAATTGAGGTAGGTTGGAACTAAATATTGAAGGATTCCTAATGTGTCATATGGAAATAGGGAATCAAGAAGCAATATTGTAGCATACCCTATTAGAAATAGTGTAGAACCCCCTCCAATTCTTATCCAGTCCTTCCTTCCAAAGACCAATACGAAGCTTATTGCAAAATAAATCGATAGGATAACGTAATCCCACATCGACAGCCAGCTCTCAATGATTAGTACTCCAGCTGATCTCCCCATACCTGAAATTATATCCGAAGAGCCAAAAGACAGACTGAAGAAATATAAGCCAATCAAAATTGCGAAGGTAACGAGCATACTTGTTTTACGACCTGTGATAACAGGATGTGACCCGGAGATTTCAATCAAAGTAAGGATCATCACAATCAAGAAACCTCCTCTTCCGGTGTTCCATGAGAATCCGAACGTATCTGGATAAAGAACATATGAAAGCAGAAGCGGCCAGAGTAATACGATGGTAATGATAATCTGGCTGTATCTATTAGAAATCAGCCCGGTACAGTAAACTTTGACCAGGTTGTATTTCATCTGAGGAGTAATTCAGACTAAACGGGAGATAAGGACTTTGCTATTAAAAATTTTCAACCATCGGTATCATAAACGATGTTGATTCGTGACAGCATCTAGCTCAACAGGAAAGGTTCTAGCTGCTCTTGAAACGATTCTGGCAATTCTCAAAGGTTCAGGAATTTTTCCTTGGATGATAAAACTGTTCAAAATGTGAAGGGTTTTAGTAGGAGATATTCCCCAACTTCGAACATATATCGTCATTCCAGTTTTCAGTATTATGTGTTCCCGTTTTCCCAATTTCCTATACGCTTCTACTCGTTTCTCTGCCTCAGATTTAGTAAAATTATCAAAAAATCTGCTTTCAATACCCGGGGAATCTTGGTATGTTACCCCAATTACGGGTATCCCCGTCTTTTCGAGTATTTTTTCTCCAGCGACGATGTTGTATAGGCTTATTATCAAACCATTGATCATTATGCAATTAACATCGTTTCGGTCCAATTTCCTGAACATTGAGATAATCTGCTCGGTAGCATCGTCTCCTCCAACCAAAGCCCTTCCTAGGACGACGCCATCTACTAGCATGTCACGACGTAAAACAACGCCGCCGAGCGTCGAAAATGTCGAGTTCTTCTTGAAGCTCTCCGCTACGCCAAATACGCGAATTCCCTTTTTTTCAGGATGAATCCTTTTGTAACATTTATCGCGGAATTCCATCGCACCCAGCTATTGATTGTCAAATCTCATATTAATGGAATCCTTTATCCAAACCACTCTTGTATACTTATTTTAGTCCATATTTCAATGGAAAAGATACAAATCATCGAACAGCCGCACCCCCATCCCCACGCTAGTACACCAGTACATCGGTATATATCTACTACAATACGGTAGCACAGGGCTAATACTAGAATATAGTATATACACCTATTTAGACAAACCTCTGGAGATATTCGTAAGCCCTGTGAGCAGCTTGAATAGGATTATTCTCATAAGTGTAAAGTTCGACAGTAATGAAACCATGATATCCGACCGATCTTGTTGCATCAAAGATATCCTTAAAATTGATAGATCCTGTTCCTGGTAATAAATGATTATGCACTCTGTCGTTAGAAATATCTGCTAAGTGGAAGTGTCCTATATATTCGGCAAGTTGATACACAACTTCAGCTGGGTCTTCTCCCACACAAAAAAAATGTCCCAGATCACAATTCAATCCTATACTTTTAGAGTCAAAACTCTTCAGAAATTCTGTAATTTGTGAAGAGTTTTCTATTATTAGTCCAGGTTCTGGCTCAACTAGGATTCTGACTTTTTCGGCTTCCGCGATCTTCACAGCCTGCTCTATGTTTTTGGCAAAGAGCTTTACCAAATCAGTTCTTTTACTTGTATTAGCAGTCCGTGGTCCCCCTCCCTCAGTAGAGATATTATTTGCTCCGAGGTGCCTGGCTGCTTTCAGGCAATTGATTGTATGCATTATACGGATGTCTGTAGAACGCTTATCCATTTCTATCCAAGAAGGATGGTATAGGTCATTGATTGCATAGAGCGTAAATGCATTTAAGTTAGAAACTTTTAGGTGTTGCTTCTCCAAAAAGTTACTCAACCGAGAAAGGCGTTGTTTGGAAAACAGAGGCGGGAATAGATGTGGAACATCGCACAAAATTTCAACCCCTTCATACCCGATAGCTCCGATCTCTCTTATAGAATCTTCAAGTGAATATCGCTTGAAGGCATTTGTACTAAATGCTAACTTCATGTACAAATCTACTCTATGCTTAATAAATTTCTTTATCATCAGCGTAAGTCCAATCTGCAGCTTACAGTAAGACGGTTAGATCTTAATGAAGCGTATCACAAAAATATCTGTTCGAAATAATGTAAGAATCGCAGAGTGATTTGATCTGGAAATTGAAAGTAATATGTTGAATCTGGAGATTGCTGGCATTTCTTTGAGGAATCCTGTCATACTTGCATCAGGATTCCTTGGGATTTCTCAAGCTATTTTTGAGCGAGTTTATGATGAAGGAGCTGGAGCGGTTGTTAGCAAATCTATTAGTAAATATCCTATGGAGGGTTATAGAAATCCTACTGTCATAGTACTAGAAGGCAAGAGTTATATCAACGCAGTAGGGCTTTCCAATCCTGGACACGAGTCATTTTATGAGGAAGTTAAGACAAATGACAAGGTTCCTCTAATGGTGAGCTTGGTTGGTTCAGATCCTTCAGATTTTGAACTCATGGCAAGAAAACTCGATAAGTCTAGAATCATTGGATTTGAAATAAACCTGTCATGCCCTCACGTACAAAAACTAGGTATGGAAGTGGGCGACGATCCGCAAATGGTGAAATCGATAGTTCAAACCACCAAATCCAATACTACCAAGCCAGTTTTCGTGAAGGTAGGCGTTGGAAATGCAAATCTACTTGATATCTCTGAAGCTGCTATCAACGCAGGCGCCGATGGAATCACAGCGATCAATACACTCAGAGCAATGAAAATTAGCATTGATAATTTTAATCCCATTCTAAGCAATAAGATTGGAGGGTTGTCAGGGAGTTCGATTAAGCCAGTCGCCGTCAGATGTGTCTATGAACTCTCACAAAAATTTAGGGTACCAATCATTGGATGTGGCGGGATATCTAATTGGGAAGATGCCGTAGAGTTCATGATCGCGGGTGCGACATCTTTTCAGGTAGGAACAGCGATAGGCTTTGGTGGTATGGGTATCTTTAATTCCATAAATAGGGGAATAGTCAAATACCTTGAGAAGAAAGGTTATCAGAGTGTGAAGGAACTAATTGGCAGATCACACAGATACTGACATTCTAAGATTGGTGCGAATAAGAAAGGCAATTGAAGAGACGGCTACAACACGGACTATCGTATTTGATGATGAGTACAGTGTGGCTTCCATGCCTGGACAATTCTTAATGGTGTGGATCCCGCAAATCGAAGAGCTGCCAATGAGCATAGGGATTGAAAGCTTTGAAAATCTTAAATGTGCGGCTGTTACTGTCAGAAAATACGGTCTTGGTTCGACAGCACTTTACCACAAACAAGTGGGGGAACATATTGGTATAAGAGGCCCTTACGGAAATCATTTTTCAATACCTGAAAATCTTAGAAACGTGCTGCTAATAGGAGGAGGTACTGGGTTGGTGCCACTTGTGAGGTTGTTCAGTGATCTTGTACATGATCGGATCCAAACTTCATTAATCATGGGGGCAAGAACCAAAGAGGAAGTAATATTCCAGCACAAGGTCCAGAATTTACTAGCCGACAATAAACTCAATAATTGTGTTGCATTTTCAACTGATGACGGAACTTATGGATTCAAAGGATCGACGGTGGACTTGGCCGAATCAATCCTCGCTTCCAAAAAATTTGATATGATGTATACGTGCGGACCTGAACTAATGATGAAAGGAGTTCAGAAGTTGGGAGAACGATTTTCTATTCCAGTTGAGGCTAGTCTTGAGAGATACATGAAATGTGCAATCGGAATTTGCGGAAGTTGCTGTATCAACGACAAACTAGTATGTCAGGATGGAACAATTTTCGATTCGAATAGCCTGAGGCAACTTACAGAATTTGGTGTCAGTTACAGGGACAAGAGTGGAAGGTCCTCCTACTTCATCTCTCAGAAGTGATGGAAATTGATCACCTCTGAAATGATTTATCGACGACTGGTGAATGGTGGATAGCAAAATTAAAAAAGATAAACTAGGTCAAACAGTACTTGGAAAACGTACTGATAAGAGCCCCGGCTGGTCCCAGCCGTTTGTTTAGCTTAAACCATATCTACGCCTCTTATTCCTGAAAGATCGTGTTTTCTTTCCGCTCTTTGGTTGTACACCTTTCTGAAATGGAAGTCTAAACAATTTACTCCCTCTGGTTCCCTTAATCCTAACGTTATCTAAGAGCACTGAAGCGTAAGGAGCGTCGACAGGGCCAATGAGTTCAGTAACTCTTCCAACCTTTTTACCGGCATTATCGAATAGGTTCTCGCCAGATTTCAAAACAATGCCAATTCCTATCTTCAATATTAATCGACCACTCTTTGCAACATGAAGTACCTCTCCAGCTTCAATTATTGAGGACATTCCTTAGATA
Organism: Nitrososphaeraceae archaeon; assembly: GCA_049578985.1. GTDB lineage: Archaea > Thermoproteota > Nitrososphaeria > Nitrososphaerales > Nitrososphaeraceae > TH5896. The sequence goes on along the minus strand of JBAUMZ010000089.1, from coordinate 90,783 downwards.
TGCTCCGCATACATCTTCTCAGAGACTTCAGTAACCATAGTCACAATTTCCTTAGGTATTCTCTTATCTTCTTTTTGATAATTTCGCTCGATTTTGTACTATCTTTTCTGCTAAAGCATCTAAAACGTTGGATTTTTTCAAATTCAATCTTTTCTCCAACATTACGTAGCCTGATCTTACATACGGCCTTCTTGGGAACCTCGCAGATTCATTGATGTATTCATTACTTACCACAAATCCTGCTGATTTGGAAGCACCAACTAATTCCTGAATCGAAGGGTCAAAGATTGCCACATCCTTTGGTACTTTCCTTCCCTTCCTTCGAGATAAATTACGATTAAAATAATCGGTCCAAACTATAACATGGTCGTAGTCTTTCACACTAAAGCCCCTTCCTCTTGATAATCAATAGTACAATATTTAAACTGAAATGATCAGGCGCAATAATTTGACACAGTTGATGCTGCTGGATGGCCTAACCAGCATAACATATCATAACTATTTAATACATCTTGGCATTTCTGTCTACACTTATTGAAACAAAAGAGCCAAAATGTCTTAATAATCGGTGGGGGAGGAAGAGAGCATGCCTTGGGCTGGAAAATATCTCGAAGTAACCTTGTCGAAAGTATTTATTATGCTCCTGGAAACGCCGGTACCATAAACAATGTCCCAATTCAACCTATTGATTTCGAGAAGTTAGCCGCATTTGCACAAAGTAAGAATTGCTTTACCATAGTAGGACCAGAATCACCGATCTCTTTAGGGATTGTAGATTACTTTTCGGCCCGAAATTTACGGATTTTTGGCCCCACATTAAGAGCCGCTAAAATTGAAACAAGCAAATCATTCGCTAAGGGCTTATTACAGTCAAATGGAATTCCAACACCGCGGTTTAAAACATTCACAGACCCCCAAGAGGCAATAGACTATGTGTTAAAGCAATCCAAAGCCCCCGTCATAAAAGCTGACGGTATAGCAGGAGGTAAAGGAGTTATTGTATGCGAAAATCAGGAAGAGGCGATCAGAGCGATCGAAGCGATTATGCTAAAGAGAATTTTTGGGAAAGCTGGTGACCAAATTGTGATCGAGGAACGAATTAGAGGAAAAGAGGTTTCCCTTATTGTTCTTTCGGACGGATCTAGCATCAAGGCATTTCCCACATGTAGAGACTACAAGAATATTGGTGACGGGAATATTGGTCCTAATACCGGAGGAATGGGCAGCTTTTCCCCGGTTCCCTACGTCAGCCAAGATATGAAGCGACGAATCATTGATGATATCCTAGAACGGATAGTCTCGGTTATGAAATCTAATTCAGTGCCATTTACTGGCTTCCTCTATGCCGGATTGATGATTCAGAAAGGCAAAGCAAGTGTATTGGAATTCAATGCTAGGATGGGTGATCCAGAATGCCAATCCTTGATGGTAAGGATGGACTCTGATCTATTCGAGTATCTGTCGTTTGCAGAGGCCGGAAAATTAGACGAGCTTCCACCGCTGCAATGGAAGGACCAGACTTCAATCTGTGTAGTAATGGCTGCAAAGGGATATCCATTGGAGTACCAAAAAGGTGAAATCATAGACGGATTAAAAAATGAATATACGAAAAATACTAACATATTTCACTCAGGGACTACTCAAGATGCATCAGGGCATATATTGACTAATGGCGGAAGAGTGCTTTCCATAACATCACTTGCGTCTAATTTGAGAAAGGCGAGGCAACAGGTCTATGAGGTTGTCAACCAAATTAGTTGGGGAGAACACAGTCAATACTTTAGAAAAGATATTGGAATGTATTCAGTCTAGAACGCACGAATGGAAGCCCATCTCGGTCACCACATTGTCAACCTTCATGTCATACTTAGAATGGGGTAGTAACCCTATCTTCAGAATTTGAAAATCGAATGCTAGCCCAATTACTGTCATTCGTCCTTTATTTCTTAGGAAATTATCATAGTATCCCATTCCATGACCCAATCTGTAACCATTTAAATCAAAAGCGATGCCCGGGACGATCAGGAGATCAACAGCTTTGGAGACGTCACTTTCAGTTCCATTTGGCTCGAGAATGCCAAATTTTCCTTTGAGAAGAGAATTCATACTATATTGATTAATCTCATAAAATCTCATAGATGCTGAATCTATTACCCGAGGCACTGCTATCGTTTTCATGTTTCTAAAGGCTGCCTCAATGATCATCCAAGTCCTGACCTCTGAGCCATGAGCTAAATACACTCCCAATATGTTAGCTTCTTCAAAGAAACTGCTTGTAGTAAATATTTCTTGTATTCGCCTGCTCTTGCTGTGGATTTCTGGTTCAGTTAGACCATTTCTCTTGGCTAACATTTCGCGCCGCAAGATTGTCTTACTATCCGCAAGGAAAGAGCTCAATTTGCGCTTACAACTTTAATCAGTTCGCAACACCTTTTTAGTATACTTTTAACACACAAGCATCTATTGTTATGAATATTGTCAAGAATATCTTCGTCATATTCCAAATGCCCAAAACCTCTCTGGTTCTTCTCTGGATTGGACTCAAGAGTTGATATGTACCGTCCTGCCGGAAATCACGACCCTATCTTCTGTAAGCATTTTTACTGCCTCCGGATAGATGAGATGTTCGTCCTTCAATATACGATCAGATAAACTTTCTTCGGTGTCATTTGAGAAGACAGGGGCGCTCTTTTGGATGAGAATGGGACCGGTATCTAAACCTTTGTCGACAAAATGAACAGTACACCCGCTTATTTTTACTCCGTATTCTAAGGCTTGGCGTTGAGCACGTAACCCTGGAAAGGAGGGAAGCAATGATGGATGGATGTTTAGAATTCTATTTCTGAAGAGGTTGACGAATTCGGAGCTCAACAATCTCATAAAGCCTGCCAAACAAACCAGGCCATTTGTTGGAGATATCTCATATTTCTCAAACAGTGTCATTACATTCTTGTCGTAGTTCAAGCCTTTAAGCTCATTATTATCTAGAACCTCTGTATCCACGCCAAACTTTTCCCTCGCGATAGTAAGACCGCTTGCTTCAGGCAGATTTGACAGAACCAGAACGGGTTCCGCATGCGGTAATCGCCCCTGCGCAATAGCAGTTAAGATCGCATCCATATTACTTCCTCGACCAGATATAAGAATGGCCAGTTTTACCATTTTAGTTCAGATCAAGTTGCCTGTCTGCCAATATTTATCTGAATCGTGTTAGGCCTGGCTAGGCGCGGGTGGGACAAAGTGCGTGACAGCTATCAACATTAAAATACTTCGGCGAAGAATGGGTCAAGGCCTCTAGATTGAGAATCCAAGTTGCAATTAATGAAGGAGTCCTGGCAGTTCAAGTTGGCGGCAAATCAATCTCCTTGGATCCTAAGCGACAATATAATTCTGATTTTACATTTGTTTCACACGCACACACGGATCACCTTGCATTGCGTAGAAAGAAATGTAATAGTTCGAGGAAGATACTTGCTTCACGAGCCACTGCTGTAATAGCTAATTCCAGAGGACACGACTTGGAAACACCAATAGAGACTCCTGAGGAATACAATCTTGTAGATACCGGACATATTTTAGGCTCGAGAGGTTTTCTGATCCCCGATGAACTTTTTTATACCGGAGACATTTCGATACGTGAACGGGCGTTCTTAAAAGGTTTGAGACCTCCAAAGGCTAAGAATCTAATCTTGGAATCTACTTTCGCTAGACCCGAATATATTTTTCCTTCATTGGAGCAGTGCATTCACGAGACCAATGGGTTGATATCGAAAATGTACGATCGGGGCGTTCCACTGATTTTAATGGGCTATCCATTGGGAAAGGCTCAACTACTTACTGAATTATTCAGGGATTGGGATCCGCTAATCGTCCATGAATCAGTGGACGAAATGAACTGTGTCTATAGACAATTGGGGATACCATTGAAAGAAGGCCTGACCTTTTCACAAGCAAGGGAAAAGGGAATGATTCAACGCGGGGTACCTTGGATAATGATATCTCCTTTCTTGAGCAAGGGCGCAGAGTTTATCCAAACCATGAAATCATGTTGTAATGCTGTCACAGTCGGCTTTACAGGCTGGGCTACAAGGACAAAATTTAGGCAGGTAATGGGACTAGATTATGCGATCCCAATAAGCGACCATTGTGATTTTAACGAGTTACTTGAAATTGTGAGGTCATGCAATCCTGAAAAAGTATATACGATTCACGGATTTGCAGATTATTTTGCAATTAAACTGCGGACCTTGGGCTACGAGGCAAAGGCTCTCGGGGGCCAGAACAGAAGGAAGGAAGGATGTGCAAATCCAATAAGGAAGATACCATTCTCAAAAAATCAGAGTCTGATTGACTCCTACTTTAGCTAAATCCTAGCTGTCTTTCCTATCTTTGAAATACGGTATGACCTTGTTTCCAAACGTCTCAATGTTCTTGAAATAGCCATCGCCCCAGAAGCGTATAATAAAATGGTTAGTTCCAGCTTTAATGAACCTTTCAAGCATTTCTATTACCTCATCTGATTTGCCCACACCAATGGCCGACCTTGCAATAGTATCAGGAATTTTGAGAGCTGCACGTTTCATCTGCTGCATCAATTCGGGCTTGTTCATAGCGTACTCTGTGAAATACCTTCGAAAGTCGAATTCTGAATCCTGTTCGATTCCGTGGACCTTGAGCAATTCTGGTTTGTACAAACTAACCTTCACTGCATTCTTCATCTTATTCCATGCCTCTTCGCCATCTTCAGTGAAGTATATGTCTACGTCGTTAGCGAACTGAAAATCGTCCAGACTCCTCTCGTGTTCCTTCGCCTTCTCTATAATCACCGACGCGTGATGTTTGAAGAGTTCAGGTGTATATCCAATAGGGATCCATCCATCTCCGTAACGTGCGCACAAATCTAATGTCTTTGGTGCACCAGCTGCAATGTAAATTGGTGGGCGAGGTTTACGAATACTCTTTGTCTGCAGGCAGGCATTTATCAGCTTATAGTATTTGCCATCAAAGTTTACACGATTATCTGGATCGGAATTGAACAATTTTTCAATTACCTCAAGCTGCTCCGTAAATTTTGTCACAGGTTTCTCAAATTCAATGCCGAAGTCTACCACGTTTTGAGCTTCGCCTGCTCCTATTCCTAGAATTGAGCGTCCTTTGGTAATCCTGTCAAGGGTAATAGTGGAAAGTGCAATTGTGGAAGGATGTCTTCTAATAGCATCTGTGACACAAGTGCCAAGCTCAACATTATTAGTCACCGCCCCTATCGCCGACAACATCAACCAGGCGTCATTAACGACAGCATTTTTCCACTGAGGAACGTTAGAATGATCCATCATCCAAACGGAATCGTAGTTCATTCTGTCTGCCATTTGACAAGCAGTCATTATCTGAGTTTCGTCTAATCCTAGTCTTGCAACGTTTAGTCCTTGAGTAAATCCAAATTTTATCTTCATTTATGACAATAATCCCCCTTCTACTTCAAAATTTTGGATATGCATATCGTTAGTAGATCCACTGAGCACATATATTTAAAAATATTCAATACGCTACTCAGTCGAATCGTTTACTTTCAAAATAAACTTTAAATAATAAAAAAGTTGCTTTTTATTATCCTCAAAATGCTGATGCCTTCAGAAATAGAAGCAAAGTCTCTCATCCCTGCAGTCAGGGCGATTCTAGCACAAAAACTAACTGGCGAATATGGCATGAAGGAGGAAGTTGTTGCAAAAGTTCTTGGGGTAACGCAGGCAGCAGTCAGCAATTATGTTCGAGGAACTCGAGGAGACGCAGAATTAATGTCTAAGCTTATCTTAGTAGATCAAATAATTGAAACGATTGATGATATAGCCCGAGACTTGGCGTCAAATAAAGCATATACACCTTACACTATGTCGAAATTTATTGAGCTCTGCAACTATACCCGCCACTCTTTGATTATATGTGATATACATCACAACATTGAATCCAACATAGATGAAGGAGTCTGTCAACTCTGTAAGGGAAACTTAATGTCAGGTAGGTTCTAACTTATCGATGGGAATTCTTATCATTCTGCACTTCTCCCAAAAAATGTCTTTGTAACGAATGGTAGAATTTCAATTCCTTTCATCGATCCTCTGCTTCCTAGCAATGAATCCTTTTCTGTAAATCTCTTACTCTCGTCTTTTTCGACAGCCCCGCCAGTGAATAAGACTGGTATAGGATCATCTGTATGTGCCTTTCTTATGCAAGGCGTGGAATGGTCACCTGAAACAATTAGCATTGTTGCTGATAAGTCCACATTTTTTATCAAAGTACCGAAGAAAAGATTGTCTATTTGTTCTATGCTCATTTTTTTTCCACTTGCATCACCATCATGACCGAATTCATCTGGGCCTTTAATATGTACATATACAATATCCCATTTCTTGATTTGTTCTATACACCTCCTTGCCTTTTCCTCATACGCGTTAATGTCTCCACCTGTCGTGTAGTGCATCCCCGTGATTCTTGATATTCCAACCTCAACTGGCATATCGACCACGGAACCAAACTCCAAGCCATACCTCTTTGAAATTGGTTCAATCGAAGGTAAATGATTTCCAGAATCTCGCAATAAAATCGCATTCATCGGCTTCAATCCTTTAGCCGCGCGACGATTATTGACGGGGTGGTTGGCCAATATTTGGACTACTTGTTTGCTGAATTCATTAATTACGTGTGCTGAGGCGACCGCAGAATCGCCTTCTTCCTCTGGTACACAGTCTTGGATCTTCAGGCTTGTACTATCTCTGGCTACTCCCATTCCATCAATCCGATCATATGCCGGATCTGTGTTCGATACCTTTGCGGAAAGAGTGAGATAAGGATCACTGAATTTAACGATTACTCGATGCCCTACACTTGGCTGTAATGTGACGATAGTATTGTGAGTAAACTTCAAATTCTCTTCTAGTGTCCTGCATACTTCAAGGGCTTCATCATGTTGAATAATCCTGCCTGCCCTCCTATCAGTTATGTTCCCTTGCTTGTCAATAGACGCAAAGTTTCCCCGCAATACGAGGTCACCATCCTTGAAATCCATTCCCATGCCCAGTGCCTCTATGATACCACGCCCCGGATATCCAACATCCTTAAAATCGTATCCTAGCATGTTAAATACTGCAATGTCTGATTGGGGGGAAATGCCTTTCCCTACGCTGACCACACTTCCTAAACAGCCATTGGAGGTCAACTGGTCTAAATAAGGTGTTCGCGCTGCTTCTAGCGGTGTAAGACCTCGAAGTAAAGGATGTGGCAAATCGCCCACGCCATCTAATAATACATAGATAGCTTTTGAAGGTGCTGGACTCAATCCAGAAGATCGATATTGAACCAGATTTATTCTTATTGTGACAAGATCATTTTCAAGAAAATATCAAACACATCAAAGCCCGACCTCTAGGATATGGAAAATTCTTTGACTCACTTATTATAGGTGCCTGTATACAATATTCTGTTGCGTTGAAAGTGGCACTGGCAGTCGCAGGAAGCGACTCAGGGGGAGGAGCTGGGATACAGTCTGATATCAAGACCTTTTCTGCATTTGGCATTTTTGGTTGCTCAGTAGTAACAGCAATAACATCTCAGAATACCTTTGAATTGAGAAATATATTTCCTATTCCACCTAAAGTAGTTTCCAATCAGTTAGAGTCAATACTATCTGACTTTAAGCTGGCTGCCGTTAAAATTGGAATGTTGTATAATGCCGAGATAATGGAAGAGGTACATAAAAAGCTCAAGGATGCCAAATTTCCTATAGTTGTAGATCCGATCCTCTCTACTGGAACAGGATATAGCTTGACTTACAAAAATGACCTTGAATATTTTAAGGAAGCTATTATTCCTATGTCGTATTTGCTTACCCCTAACTTGCCCGAGGCAGAAAATATTTCGGGGATAAAAATTGGATCTACCGATTCACTAGTCGATGCAGCCAATATACTTTTGGACATGGGGGCAGCTAATGTGGTGATAAAAGGTGGACATTCAAAGATAACTAAAAGTATTACAGATCTTCTCCTTACCCAGGATAGACAAGTATTTAGGTTTAGAAAGGAAAGAATAATTACTAATCCCTTACATGGCTTGGGATGCAACTTCTCATCTGCCGTCGCTGCACAGCTGGCAAGGCAAATTCCGTTAAAACATGCTTGCCACCTGGCAAATGAATATATTTTATTGGGCATGACCAATTCGGTAAACGTAGGAAAAGGGTCTTTAGTAGTTGATCCCTTACCGTTTCTCTATTCAAATTCGGATAAATTCCTCGTCCTCAAAGACCTTGATACAGCCGTAACTCGTATTGAATCAATTGAAAATTTTGGTTCCTTAATACCGGAAACTTCGTCCAACATAGCATATGCCATCTCTCGCCCGATAGGGCTATCAGACGTTGCTGCGGTAGAAGGAAGAATAGCGAGAGTAGGCAACCGAGCGAAGGCTGTTGGACCTATTCATTTCGGAACATCAAAGCACGTGGGGTCAGCAGTTATGAGTTATATGAAAGTACACCCTAACATTCGATCTGCCATCAATTTACTCTATGATAAGAAGATCCTTGCGATTTGCAAAAAAAATTTTAAAGTAGCCTCATATAATAGGCACGTCGAACCCCGCGAGAAAAAAAATACGGAGGGAGGTTCGATACCTTGGGGAATTGAAACTGCATTGCGAGTAAATCCTAATGCAGATGTCATCTATCATCTGGGCGACATAGGAAAAGAGGCTATGATTCTAGTATTTGATACAAATCCGTCGCGCTTGGTAGGGAAGGTTCACAATATCCTTATCGAATTCCTTAAAGATTATACTTGACGTGTGAATCATTTTTTGCGTACCGATTGTTAAGTATATACATGACTTGTGAAGTCAAAAGATGCTGTGAAGGCTGTGATATTGGCAGGGGGGCTAGGTACCAGACTGCAACCATACACCTTTTTCATTCCAAAGCCTATGCTGCCTTTAGGCAATAAGCCACTTCTTGAGCATATCATCTCTTGGTTAACAACCAGAAGCTCAAACAAGATTGATCACGTTGTGATATGTGTAAGCTATCTTCATAGAACGATAGAAGATTACTTCGAAGATGGTAGAAGATTTGGAGTGAAGATAGATTATGCTAGAGCCGATAGACCATTAGCGACGGCTGGCCAACTAAAGACTGCCGAAAAATTCCTTACAAATGAGACGTTTGTTTGCCTCTATGGCGACTCCATCTATGAATTTGATATTTATAGAATGATTCGTGAACACCGGAAATCGAAGGCATTTTTGTCAATGGCTCTGCTTCGTTACAGGACTAACTTAAAGTATGGAGTAATAGAAGTGGAGGGCAAATCCAATAGAGTATCTTCATGGAACGAAAAACCTGAAATTACTGGTCTGATAAACATCGGTTGTTACGTCATCGAACCAGAGTTCTTTAAACTGGTACCTAAATCCAGTCCTTACGGAATGGATGAAGCAGTGAAAAAAGCCTTGCATGATAATAAAATAGTTCGAGGATTCACCATAAATTCAGGTTTCGTAGACATAGGAGATAAGAAGACTTATTTAGATGAGTACAAAAAATTCGTTAAGAAACTGGGAAAGATATGATCAATCGGATGATTAAAAATAGTACTATCTATCTCCTGAGCCCTAACGTTTTCGACTTTATAGGCTACTAAGACTAGAATCGGCTATTGAGATTAAGTATGCATCTGCATTCTGCCGGCAATGAACTACCTCACACTTCTAGCAAAGCCTTAATAGCGCAACGAACCGAACTAAATTGCGTACTGTTTAGCCTCTCCAAGTATCTCATCTGTTCGATATTTAATTTTTGAATTTTGAAATCTTGACCTCTGTTTCATTGAATCCACACGGTATTTGCTACTGCTTTAACGAAAGGCCATCTCGTCTCCGGGGGGTCATATTTTGTGTTCTTACAACCAATTCTTAATCTCAGAGAGGTGAGATAGGATTATTGTTCATAATCTCTCGCATGTCTAAGTCTACTTTGCGGGGCAATTTTGGCGATGTAAGCCCCTAAAGATAGTACACCTAACCCTGCTGCTACAAAGATTTTCGGTGCATACTCCAACCCGGTTGTTCTGAATTGGATACTAATATCTTGTATCATCGCATCAACAATCCACATTCCCACAATGAGTGCCAAGCCAGTAACGATCAGAATCGATCCAGCAAAGACATTTCTGCTTCGAAAAGACAGGCCGAACACGACGCCTGCCAAAATCAGACTAGGCGCTCCTGAAATTGAAATAGTTTGACCAAGTAGTGCTCCTGGATCGACATCCACATTAGGACCTTCCCCTTCCGTTCCAATCAAGAATGCATAAAACGATATCATCAACGATACAAAAAGTGAACCCGTTGCTAGGGCCCCAATAGAAGTCCAACTTTCTAACTTCGCCATGTACCGACCAACAACTAGAATAGAGTCACGTTATACCCACAAGTTCTGCCAATTCTTTCCTGCAAGCTGCTCCAAGGATTTCAGCACCCTTCTCAGGTCCAATCCTATTCACGTAAACACCGTATCCTCGCTCAAGACCGGACCAAGTGTGCAGCTGGGGATACACTTCTATATGCCAGTGGATCTGCCTACTATTTTTTTTTTCAGGAGAAAGATGAAACACTAAATTGAAGGGAACATTGTTAAGGGCTTTCGACAGCCCTCCCAGTGTCGCTCTCAGGATCATTGCCAGCCCGCTTATTTCCTTTTGGCTGATCTTAGAGAATGTCGTCATGTGTTTCTTTGGATAAATCCAGAATTCATATGGGTAGCTTGAGGCCCAGGGACAGAACGCAAGATATGTGTCAGTAGATAATATCTGTCTAGGTCCCTCTGATTCAACGCCTAGTGCAATACAAGCTGGACAATTTCCGTTTTCGTTCATGAATTTGTGAGCCGCCTCGCCTTCGATCTCTATGACCGGAGGTATCGTGGACAATGTTAGGAGATTTAAATGTGGATGGGGAGAAGCAGCCCCTGCTGCAGCGCCGTCATTGACGTATATGGATACGTATGTTACTCCCTTCTGGGTGTACAGCCATCTAACTCTATCCTGAATGACAAGTAGGACATTGGTCCACTGCTCAATAGATATTGAAGATAGATTCGTACTGTGATCAGGAGAGGCTACTACAATCTGATGGTAGCCGTAAGCAGGTTCGCTATAGTGCGGCTTATCTGTATAATCTACGGACTCCAAAGTTGTCACGCATGGATTGCTGCTCTGAAACACACGAACACACCAATCTTCAATAGGACTTTCCTCAGTATCAGATAACCTCTTAAGGATCCCGTCCTTCGCTACAAGAGCCAGGGTAGCGCGTTCTGTCAATAATTCATTGCCAGGACAGAATGGACAACCAGATCGTAGATCTGCGTTAGCTGAGTTATTCATTTGGTACGGGAAAATTACAAACTTTTCAAGAACATAGTCTTTTCTTAAATTACCCAATTACATCCCCTGCCCCTTAAAACGGGGCTGACCTTTTAAATAAAGCTTCTGCAAGCTCAGAACAGAGTCGCATGATCCAATACCCACTTGCCAGACTAATATTCCTCCATACTCAAGTCCAAATCTACAAACATCTCGAAAACCAAGAAATATAATTATCTACTCAACTATTTTGCTTAGGAAGATCTTTATTTCCTGCCCTGAAAGAAACGCATTGATGAGTTTTTTGCCGCTCGCTGATCTTTTATCGATCTTCACTCTTGCTTTCTTACCCACTTGGCTATTTAGAACAAAATCGTCTTGTACGTAGATGTCGATTGCTTTTCCGACCGCATTCTCGCTTGTCAGAAAGGTGATGGCTGAACCAGCTTCCACAATATCAAATTCTATTTGCTTCCCTAAAGCCAGTGTTTTCGCCTCTACATCGATACTCACTCCAAGAATGTTCTCCAATTCGTTTATTGTTGAACCACCTTTGCCAATCAATCGAGGAACTGCGTCCTTATCGACCCTGACTTCAATTTTTTTCTCCGATATGATCTTAACTTCTGCTCCCGGATCAAATCTCCTAATTGTGTCCTTGATCTGCGCTGCGGCCAGTTTTTTTATAGCATCATGTTGAGTCTCTGGTTTCCCCAAACTACCAATATTAACTACTACATTCTCTTCCCCGTAGGTATAGATTTCATACTCTACCTCCTGAGTTTCAAAATCCTTGATTTCAACAAGAGGTCTCGCGAGATCAGGCTCCGACATCCCAGATGGGACTCTAACAGTGAGAGAGATATCAAACACCTTATTTACTGATCCATTTTTGATAAAAATAATTGTGTCTATAATATGAGGGATCATTCCAAGCTCAATTCTCCCTATAAAACGTTGGATAGCATCTAGCGAGGTGGATGCATGAAGAACGCCTATCATTCCTACACCTGCAAGTCTCATGTCTGAAAATACTTCAAAATCCGCCTTCCTCCTAACTTCGTCGAACACTGTGTAATCTGGTCTTACTAGAAGCAGAATATCTACCGCATTTTCAAAACTGCCTTCTAAAGGGCCGTATTGAGTAATCTCACTTCTAACCTGCAAGTCTCTTGGAGATTCAAACGTCTTCACAATCTTGCTTCTATCAGCATAGTATTCAGCCAGGCTGCTCGCGAAAGTGCTCTTACCCGAACCTGGTGGTCCAGCAATGACTATACCTTCAGCTGCCTCATCTAACCTGTGCTGCAGCTTGTCCGAAAGCTGATAATCCTGGATTCGGAGCTTCACAATTGGCTTCACGACAGTTATCTCCATGCCATCCGAAAACGGCGGCTTCGTTACTGCAATTCTGTAGTTTCCATACTGATATACCATAGCTCCATCTAGGCTAACTTCAACCGTTCCTATTTCTGGATTCCTGCACAGCTCAGAAATTTCTCTTATAATTGACCGTAGTTCATTCCTAGTGGCTGGTTTGTCATCAAGGGTTTCAAGGTGAAAGTCCCCGGGGATACCCCTCTTAGCGACGGGCAGAACACCTTCTTTAATATGCACGCTCATAGTATGTTCGTCAAAGTAGTCTTCAAAGCCTAGTGAAGAGCTCTTAATTTGACGAGGGATGTGCCAAGTTTGAATACCATAAGCTTCTGCGACCTGTGATTGTACATAGTCCGCAGTCACCAAAGTAGCCTTCTCATTTAAGGCAAGCTCGTTGATTATTGCATCAATTCTCCCTCGCGCAGCCAAACTAATATCATCAATGGAGGGTCTCTCACCTAGAAACTTCAATTCTATATTCAAACTTTTGCATAATCGTCCAATCTTCTTAATTGCACTCAGACCAATAAAGCCGTATTCCTTATTCGTAGACGCTTGAGATTGCAACTCGTCTATTGCTGCGACCGGAATGATGATAGAATAATCTGAACTCTTAGTTCTTTCAAGTATTCTGGTAAATTCGCCATCTATTATAGCACTAGTATCTAGTAATATCTTCATAATGATAGGACCAATCCTTCGTGAATTAAATTACACCACGATGTATTATTATTACGTTCGGAACAAAAAAGACCAGAGTCCGACCGATGCGAAAGACTCTTTAAAAAGTTAGGCGATTTTAGCGATAATGAAGTTTAAAGGCAAAGTAGCGGTAATTACGGGTGCTGCTGGTGGAGTAGGGAAAGCGACTGTCAAAAGGCTTGCGTCTGAAGGGTGTAAAGTTGTATTGATTGGAAGGAATAGGAAAAGCCTCGATAAAGTAGCTGAAGTGATTCAGGAGAAGAAAAACGTCCTTGCAATAAAGGCAGATCTTACAAGAGAAGGTGAGGTGATTAGCGCTGCTGAGCAAATAATATCTAAATTTGAAACTATCGACATTCTGGTTAATAATGCGGGGATAATCAGTGATCCAACCCCATTTCATCTCATGACTGAGGAACAATGGAACTTGCTTGTTAATACGAACCTATTTGGGACTTTTAGAATGACAAAGGCTGTACTTCCATTTATGCTCAAGAATAAAAGTGGTAGTATTGTCAACATATCCTCATTGTTAGGAATCAGGGCAATTCCCAATGTTCCACTGTCTATATATGGCGTAACGAAGGCAGGAATCATCATGTTAACCAAATGTATTGCGGTTGAGTACGGGCCGTTTGGTGTTAGATGCAATTGTGTTGTTCCGTCCACTATACAAAGCCCAATTATAGATCCTTATTTGCAAGATGAAAATGCCCGAAAATTACTTGAAACCTCGTTTCCTCTGAGGAAAATAGGAACACCAGAAGACATATCAGGGACGGTATCATATCTGTGTTCTTCAGACGCAAAATGGGTAACTGGTAGTATTATTACCGTTGACGGCGGGATTTCGGCAAAACAGTAAGCTGATATTCGTTGTTGTTTAAGATTTGTTAGAATTTATTAGAACTTCCCCCGCTAAAGAGGTCATGTTTAGTTTGTTATCATGTTCGCTAGTAATAGCCGCTTTTTCCATTTTCGCACTTTTGGAATGATAGTACCCATGATTAGCTTGTGAAGATTCTGTATATTAGGGTCGAAGGAGAGTAGAAGCACGTAGTACAGGGTACTGTTTACATCAGCAACAGGAATTGTTGCTCTTGCAAGATGTTCATATCGGGAACTTGCGTAGTGGATTCGTCCGAGATGATATTCCCAGCGTAATCTAGTGTACTGTCTCGTAGCTGCCGTAATTGCGTACTGTGCTCTTTCTTCATCCGAAAGTAATGGCTTTAGATTTTGACGTTCTGAGACGGCGAGCAGCTTCCCCTCTTTGTCCGATATACCGGCAAACCGTATTGAATCATCTAATGAAATCACTTCATCGCATACCTTTTGAAATAATTGAGCTTTCCTCTTCATGCTAATAAAAAGTTGTTTCTGTGTAATTTGAATTTATCAAATTGAGTCTACCAATGCATTTTGGAAGCCCCACCACCGTTTATTAGTAGAACTATTGACTATTAATATGATTTAGCATTCAATTGCACAATATAACGCGAATCATCCCTCAAACTCAACCGGCAATTGGAGTAATCGGAGGCGGTCAGCTGGGGAAAATGATTGCACAGGAAGCGAAACGTATGTCACTGAAAGTTCATATTCTAGATCCAGATCCGGAATGTCCTGCTTCTTCACTAGCGGATGAGATGCTCGTAGCCGATTTCAGGAACCAAACCGCAATAAGAAAACTCTCGGATCTTGTCGATGTTCTAACGTACGAAATAGAATTAGCAGATTCGGACGTTCTTATCGATCTAAGTCGTGCCAAGAAGGTTATCCATCCGGCTCCCGAGACTCTCAAAATAATTCAAAACAAGTACAGACAAAAGGTCTTTCTGCAAGAAAAAAATTTGCCTGTCCCCAATTTTGCCTTAGTCGAAGATATTCCCCGTGGTAGCAATTCTGTCTTAGAGCGATTCCCTTTAATACTTAAAGCATGCGAAAATTCGTACGACGGAAGAGGAAACCGACTAATATATAATGAAGAAGATGTTACAAATGTGGCAAGTGGGAAGAGCTTTGGAAAGTGGATGGTTGAGGAAATAATACACTTCCGTAAAGAGTTATCCGTCATGGTGGCCAGAAATGAATCCGGTGAAGTCTCCTCTTTTCCCGTGGCAGAGAACAAACATTCTGACAGTATTCTGGATACCACTTTGGTTCCTGCAAGGATATCCAAATACACAGAACGAATGGCTCGAGATATAGCAGAAAGAACAGTAGATGTCTTGAAGGGTTCTGGTATACTATGTGTTGAAATGTTCCTTACGTCAAATGGAGAGATCCTGATTAATGAAATTGCCCCGAGACCTCACAATTCTGGGCACTATAGCATCGAAGGTTGCTCTATTTCTCAGTTTGAACAACATATTAGAGCAATTTTGAACCTGCCGCTTCCAAAGCCTAGACTTAGGTCACCCACGGTGATGGTCAATATTTTAGGACCTAAAGAATTTGAAGGGGAGTACTATTTGGATGGCTTGAATGAGCTTCTAAGCATAGAAGGACTGAAATTGCATTTGTATGGCAAACGAATTTCGAAGCCTAGGAGAAAACTTGGACATGTAACGATAACAGCGGCCTCTATCTCAGACGCAATAGACAAATCGAAAAAAGCAAAGAGTAAATTAAGAATTGTGAACAAGATTTGATGTTCTTATGAATCGTACACTTGTCGGAATCATAATGGGGAGTGAATCAGATCTCTCCGTAATGAAGAGTGCATCTGACGTTCTACTGGAATTTGAAGTAGAGCATGAGATAAGAGTCGTTTCTGCCCATAGGACCGTTCACGAGATGATATCCTATGGAGAAGGTGCTAATAAAAGAGGATTAGAGGTCATAATAGCTGGAGCAGGAGGCGCAGCTCACCTTCCTGGCATGATTGCTTCGCTGACGCTTTTGCCGGTCATAGGTGTACCTATCAAGTCCTCGAGCCTTGACGGAGTTGATTCTCTCCTGTCGATAGCTCAAATGCCTTTAGGGATTCCTGTTGCTACTGTCGCCATAAATGGCTCAGCAAATGCTGCTATACTCGCATGTCAGATACTCGCTATCAAATATCAGGAAATACTTACTAAACTAGAACGGTATCGCTCTGACATGAGGAATAAGGTGACCGCTAGTGCGAAGAAGGTTCAAGAAGATTTTAGTGCAAAGAGTCCCTAGGATCTGCCCTTCAAAACTGCTCGAGATTTAAATAACGGTTTGACTCCTAATGGCGAGTAATCACCGGTTGTACATGTAAAGCACAATTCCTTTTCTTGTATATTAATAGCCCTTGCAAGTGTAGATGTGTTATTGTAGGCTACGAAATCTGCTCCCAAAGTTCGTGCAACTTTATCTGCGATATCCGTAATTCCTACTGCGTCTTCCTGCACTTGTTGGTATGCCAAGAGTTCTTCCTGGGAAGGAAAGTCAATGCCCGCGTAGCAAGGGTAACGGACGGGCGGGTAGGTAACTATCATACTAATTTTATTTGCTCCATACTCTCTAAGCATTTTTATTATTGAGGTAGAACTTATCCCCCTGACTATGCTATCATCGACGACTACGATATTTTTTCCCCTTATTACGTCAGTTAGCGGAATAATCCCTTTATTTATTTCCACTCGTGTCTCGTGAAATGGTTCAATGAAACTTCGCATCGATCCCTTCTTGCTATATCTGTTCTTCATTAGTCCTTCCTCAAATGGAAGGCCAGCTTCGAGCGCATAACCAAGTGCTGCCGGGCGCGCTGAATCTGGAACTGGTATCACAATGTCTGCATCAGGGATTCTGAATTCTCTTGCCAAGAGTTCACCGATACGCTTACGAGCTGCGTAAACGTTCACGCCTTCCATAACACTAGTGGGATGCGCGAAGTAAGTGTATTCAAATGCACAGTGCGCATGTGGTTTCTCTCTTGCGAAATATTCTGATCTAAGTCCAGAATCGTCGATCTGAAGTATCTCCCCTGGCTCTACGTCTCTAAGCAGGTATGCCCCTACAGCAGAGAGGGCACAAGATTCCGATGCCACAATGTAAGTGTTTGATGGTTTGTGGAATCCGACAACAAGGGGTCTAAATCCCTTAGGGTCCCTTGCTGCGTAGACCGACCCGTCACCGGTCAAAAATGTGAAACAGAACGAACCAATCATTTCCTGCTTTAGAATAGCAAGTGCTTCGGTTATGTCCTTCTTTTCCGCTAGATGACCTGCCAGACGCTGAGCTGCAACCAATGTGTCAGTCATCGACTGTGGAGTAAAAGAGCAACCGCCTACCATTGATGTCAACTGGTCGACATTCGCAATTGTCCCGTTATGAGCGATGCAGAGCTCTTTTACCTTGATCGGCTGGGCATTATTCAATGTGCTCTTGCCAGTAGTAGAATAGCGGACATGACCAATAGCTGCATGAGATTCGTATTTCCTCGTAATCGCGGCAAATTCATTCGCAGAAGACGATACCAATCCAATTCTTTTTAAAGGAACTTTCTGAGGAACAGCCATGCCCCAGGCTTCTTGACCCCTATGTTGAAGCGCTCGCAGACAATCAATTACAAACGGTATCACATTAATTCTATCCATAGAAAAAATACCGACCACACCACAGTTTTCGTGGATCATTTCCAGCCCTTCATCAAATGCAATCTATTCGTTCCCCCACTATAATCCCTTCCAATGATCGTGAATCTCAAAAGGTCATATACGTATACACTTTGGCATCACACCCTAACATCGTCTAACCTGCTTTCGAGAGAATTGTTATAAGCGACCTTTAATTTTTCCAGCTCAAGGTTAACTAGGATCTTCTGTCCACCACGATATTGAATAGTGTCATTAGCTGACGAATCAGAGGCATAACCTAACATACTGCAATGGACTTGGCTCCTGCTATCTCTTAATATTTCAATCAACTCTTCTGGCCTCTCAGTCGCAACCACATATCGTGAATTGGATTCAGAAAACATAAGCCTGTCAATTCTATTGCAAGTATTGGATGCCAACGAAATGTCTATATCAAATCCCGTATTTCCATTTATGGCTACCTCAGCCAAAGCTATAGCAATGCCACCCTTAGAGCAATCATGAACACATTTCACAACACCACTAGATATTAGATTGGAAACGGCCAAAGCGTTTCTCTTGTCCTCAGCTAGGTGTAGCATGGGAATGTTTCCACTATCGGTCCTGTGAGATGATGCATAATATTCTGATCCACCCAACTCTTCTCTAGTGTGACCAATTAAAAATATACTGCAACGTGTGTCTAGTCGAGCTTTGGCGACTTTCTCCAAATTGTTACCTATACCTATCGCTCCTATGACCGGAGTTGGTTTTATAGGTAAGCCATTTTTCTCATTATAAAAACTAACTTTCCCACCTATCACAGGGAGGCTAAAGAAATCACAATAGTCCTTAATCGCTGCTACTGCCTGCTCAAATGTCCAGAATATTTCCGGGTCTTCCGGGCTCCCGAATTGCAGGTGGTCAATTAGTCCTACAGGGGAAGCACCAGAACAGATCACATTACGAACAGCTTCAGATATACACCCAAGTGTCCCTTGGTATGGGTCGAAGTAACATCGTCTGCTGTTACCGTCTATGGATAGTGCAACATACTTTCCGTCACCTAACCGCAGAACTGAAGAGTCCCCTTCTCCTGGTTTTAACACGGTCCTTAGCCCAACTTCAGAATCATATTGTTCATAAATCCAGGAACGATTGCAAATATTAGGCCTACGCAACATTTCAAGCAAGATCGAGCCAAGGTCACTCGGTGAATCCATCCTAGGACCATATTTCCTTTTCAGATAAGATGGACGTGCCGATTTTCTGTTCAATAGTGGCGCACATGTCACAGTATGTGCTGGAATGTCCGCTATTACTTCAGAATTATGCCTTATCTTTATCTTTTGACCGGAACATACTTTTCCAATAATGGAAAAGTCTATCTCGTATTTAGCAAATATTTCTTCTAGTAATTCTCTATTTTCCTGTCCAACAATCAAGAGCATTCTTTCTTGAGATTCGGAGATCAAAATTTCCGTAGGACTCATTCCTTCTTCTCTGAGTCTTACATGAGAGAGATCGACATCAAAGCCCTTCCCTAGATTGTGAGACGTTTCTGACAAGCAACATGCTAGACCTCCACCTCCTAAATCTTTCATTGCCTTGATATATCTATTCTTATTCGCCTCCAAGATTGCTTCGATTAGTGTCTTTTTAAGAAAAGGATCTGGTATTTGGACTGCTGATCTGTTTTCGTGAACTAACCCAGCAGACGCAAATTCCGCTCCGTGAATACCATCTCTGCCTGTAGACCCACCTACCAGAAAAAGTAGGTCATCAATGTCTGCAAGATTCGCAATTATTTCATTCGTCTTACCTAGGCCGATACACACAACATCAACCAAACAATAATAATTAAAAGAGCTATCAAACTCAAGCTCTCCGCCTACTGTAGGAACCCCTATGCAGTTGCCGTAATCTGAAATACCTCTTACCACATTTCGGAGAAGCCAACGTGTATGCTGATTTACCGTTGAGTCGTGTCCATTAATGTCTCCGAAACGAAGTCCGTTCATAAGCGCTATTGGCCTGGTCCCCACCGATAATATGTCTCGAATCACACCGCCAACTCCTGTTGCTGCACCTCCATATGGTTCAATAGCAGAAGGATGGTTATGACTCTCAATGCGAATCGACAGAACAAGATCATTACCTATTTCGATGAGCCCTGCATCAAAGCCGCTGTCGTTCCCGATTCGGGCTCCTGATACAGGCAGGCGTGAAATATACTTTTTTGACGATTTGTAGGAACAATGCTCAGACCATTCAGCGGCGACCATTTGCAATTCAGTTTCTGTAGGATGTCGATTCAAAGACTTTTTCAACCTTGAGAATTCAGCTTTTGTCAGTACACTCAATTCTCTGCCACAAACCTTCACTTCATGTAAGTATCATCTAAAAAATGCACCAGCGATAGGAAAATAGTTAAACCATCTATGCTATCGGCTACCGGTGATAATACCAGTTCTGAGGCTCTCTCAGGATGAGGCATCATCCCTACTACATTTCCTTCGGGATTGCATATTGATGCAATCGACTCGAGTGATCCATTGGGATTTTCATTCAAAAAGCTCAACACTATTTGATCATTTTGTATTAGCTCCTTTATAGTTGAACCACCTGCGACATAGCGGCCCTCACCATGAGCGATTGGCATCCTTATCTTCTGATTTTTTTCGAACAATTTTGTAAATGGAGTAGACGTGTTCTTAACCTTGGCATCAACCCATTTGCATGCGAAGTTCAAGTGCTCATTCTTCACTAAAGCCCCAGGAAGTAAACCTGATTCAATCAATATCTGAAATCCATTGCAAATGCCTAATACTGGTACGCCATCCTTTGCCATCCTCTTCACTTCGTATATGACGGGACTGTGAGCTGCAATTGCGCCAGCTCTCAATCTGTCTCCATAAGAAAACCCCCCTGGAAGTACTAGCCCTGAAAAGCCATCCAAGGATTGTCTGTTATGCCAAACGTATTCGGTTTCGAGATGCATTACCTCAGATAAAACGTAGAATACATCTCTATCGCAATTTGTACCGGGAAATACAATGACACCGATTTTTTTCATCGTTAGGTTTGTTTTTAGCTATTAAGTGACAGATATTTAATGTGTGCACCTTCTCGGTATTGCTTGAGGTTTGAACTGGTGGCAGTAGGGATTATTTTTTTAAGCTCGGTTGTAATAGCGTGCAACCTTAAATCATTATCGTATTGGCGAAGGGCGAAAACTAGTGTAAAGAACTATATGGGTAGAGACATAACAAATTAAGCCAAGTATTCCTAACTTTGGAATCCACGATTCATAACTCCGGGATTTCGACTCATGACTTAGCAGGCCCGCCCAAAGATGGGCTTTCAACTTTTCGAGGAAGATGTAACTGTAACAAAACATTTACTTACGACAGGATTGTAGAGTCGCAATTCAGCACATATCCTTAAGACCATTTTCCTCGCTTGTGCTTCCGTTCTTGATCTAACCACCATATTTATGGTTTTTGAACACCTTACTGCCTCGACTTCTTCGAAACCTCCTCTTAGGATTAGATCTTTTAAGATAGTTTCTCCTTCAGGATCGGGGAGATATTTCTTATTTGCTATCGACACCAATACTACGTATTTTTTTTTCCCATTATTGGCTCTAATCATGTCTGATCTCCTGAGGAAAAACAATAATAGCTCGCAGACAACAACGGATAATTTTGATGAACAACTTATTAAATACCTACTGACTAGGTTCAACTAATGTACCGGTCATGTAGCTCAGCTTGGTTAGAGCGAAGGTTTTGTAAACCTTAGGTCGTGGGTTCAAGTCCCACCATGACCTCCTCGAAACTAAGAATTGCGGCTGCTGAAATAAGTATAAATTGGAATGATGACTCCAGCTGAGGATTAGAACTATGCGCCTTTTGCGCGAGGGTAAGGTCAAAAACATTTTCCAACTCGAGAATGGAAATTTGTTGTTGAAATTTAGCGACAGAGTTTCGGCATTCGACATAAAATTTGATCAGAAGATTCCCAATAAAGGCAAGGTATTATGTATGTTCGCGAACTTCTGGTTCGGGAAGTTGGATGTCCCCAATCATTTCGTAGGAATGAAACAAGCAGATGCAATGGAAGTTAAGAGACTATCAATGATCCCATACGAATTCATTGTTCGCGGTTATTATTATGGATCTATGTTGGAGAGATATACCATAGCCAGCGATTTCAAATATCTTTTTGGAAAGGATTTGACTTTGAAGAAGGGTGCAAAGCTACCCTATCCGATCTTTGAGATAACAACAAAATCAGAGTATCATGATGTTCCAGTAGAACGAGACGAAGTTCTAGAATCGGGTATTTTAATGGGTGGTACTCTTAAAGAGATTGAAGATATATCATTAGCGATTTACGACGCCATGGGCTCTATCTCAAAACAATCGGGCTTCATAATTGCTGACGTCAAGCTCGAGTTTGGTTTTGATGACCACAATGAATTAACCCTCGCGGACTCTATAGGACCGGATGAATCTAGAATCTGGCTTGAGAAAGACTATCAGCCTGGTCAAACACAGGGAAGCTACGACAAACAGCTGTTACGAGATTGGCTAATTGAAATAGGGTTCAAACAAGAAATGCTTCGATTGGCGTCGAGAGGCGAATCCCCTAAGCCCCCAAGAATCCCTGAGTTTCTAATCAATGAAATTAGCGATCGGTACATCTACGTATATGAAAAAATCTCCGGGGAAAAAATGTAGCAAATTCAACTTGATATTTCACGCGCTTGCTACTCTACAATTATCTTTAGTTCGGCTACCGTGCCAGGGTTTTGTAGTTTCATTACAAGATCTCGTGGGATATCGGAGGAAGCTTTGTCGCACAGTACACACAAAGTTCGAGGGCATACAAAGCTACTCTTTCTGATTACAATGTCGTGGCCATGCGATAATGTCAAACGCTGATCCGTGAAACCATGCATCCTAAAGGTCATGTCAGCCACAATAATTTCAAGGTAAACCTTCCTCCCCTTCTCGGATAATTTTGCCTTGAACTCATTATCAAAGTCGTTGCACGCTTTGCTTGCAGAAACTCCAGCTATACAATCCCCTTTTGTGCTTAATGATACAGCTTTTGTAATCTCTATCGTATTGTTATGGAAGCACCTAATGTTCCTATGACCTGAAAAAGTGACTCTCTCCACTTTCATAACCGAGGTTTGCCTTACGTAATCAGTCATATAAGTGACCCAAGGTAAATTTAAATTGAACTCATCTAAGTAGATTAGAATGAATTGTTACCAGCAGCAGCGGGATATGATAGAGCTATTACAGTTTTCTCTCCTGATGGGAGGCTTTACCAGGTAGAATATGCAATAGAGACTGTTAGAAGGGGTACTCTTGCAGTCGGATTGAAGTACAAAGGAGGGGTCATCCTCGCAGTTGAAGAAAAGACACGAAAATTGCAAATTTCAACTGTTACTCAGAAAATATTTCAAGTTGATGATCACATAGGCGTCGCTGCGGCTGGGTATATTCCAGACGCAAGATCACAGGTTGATCATGCAAGATTTTTTGCACAGAGTAATAGGTTAATTTACGATGAACCTGTTGATGTTGAGGGCGTTGCAAAGAATATTGCCGACATGGCTCAACAATTTACACAGTATGCCGGTGTAAGGCCTTTTGGAGTGGCCCTGATTCTAGCTGGGGTGGACGAAACTGGTGCATCATTATACTTGACTGACCCTAGCGGAACTTACATCGGTTATGATGCTGTGGCAATTGGAGCGGGAAGTGATCAGGTTACTGAATATCTGGAAAAAAGCTACAAAATGGACATTAGTCTCGAGGAGTGTGGATCTCTAGCGATTGAGTCAATTTATTTGGTGAGCGAGGACAAGAATAGTACCAGGAATATCAAAATGGCTGTCATTGATACAAATACTAAGACTATGAGGAAAGTGCTTGATGAAGAACTTGAAAGCTATGCCAAGTTAGCCAAACAAAGAGAAACTGTGTGAGATAGATAATAGGACCTTTGTTACGATCTTGGATTCGCTTATAAAGAAAAAAGCGCCGAATTTAAAAATTGGCGAGTGGGTTCAGGGGGTACCAACTAATATCGATAAAGAACTAGGCAAGGTCATTATTGTTGAAGTGTTTCAGGTTAACTGCCCAGGTTGTTTCTTGTACGGCTTACCCGAGACTATCGCGGTTTACGATAGCACTGACAAGAGCGAGGTAAAAGTGCTAGGAATCGCTACCGCTTTTGAGGACTATGACAAGAATACCTTGGATAATTTGAAACTGCTCCTAACGAAAGGTGAAGTTATCGGCGAAACACTACTCGCTCTTCGAATGTATGGCAAACTTGAGAATGGGAACAAGCTCTCTTATGCCATCCCGCACCCGGTCGCAATGGATGCCTTAATTAGAAGATCTGGCGATGTCCAAGAAAGCCAAATACTAGATTTTCTTGAAACAAACGTAAGCGGATACCCGACATACAGTAAACAGGACAAAAAGATCCTTTTTGATCGCGCGAAACACTATCTTGTATCCAAGGAGTTTACAGCTCTTACATTTGAGGAGTACAGACTCAGAGGGACCCCTTCTACTATTCTTATAGATCGAAACGGCTTGGTACGTGATATTGTCTTTGGTGCCGATGGGGGGCTACAATCCAAAGTCGATGTGTTACTAAAAGAATAGATGGAAGCCTCTCTATCTGTGGCGATCCCTGATTCTTCTTTAATAGATTCGAAATCCCTTTTGGAAAAGAGTTTAAGAGTGGCTCAATTTGCCCGGGCTCTATCTATTTTTCGAGTAGAAAAGGTCTATGTATATCATGACATATCCTCAACCGTTCGACCAGACGACTCTAAATTACTTACTTTGCTGCTTGAATACTTGGATACTCCTCAATATTTGAGGAAATTGCTATATCCTAAAATGAAATTGTTGCAATTTGCCGGGATGCTACCCCCTATACAATCCCCTCATCATAAGAAGTTCCTGAGGGCCTCCGAGATTCGAGGTGAGGAGACCCGGGCGGGAGTTTTACTGAGAGATAAGAATACTTGGGTAGTAGATGTTGGTTTGGAACGGACTATTCCTTTTGTAGGCCATACCGGAATATCGAGAAAGGCGAATTTCAAGTTGTCAGTTAAGAAAGGACAGCTGGTCGCCAGTGAAATCTATGGAAAGGCAACTGACAGCGAGTACTGGGGTTATCGTGTAATCCGTATCGTCACTCTATCAGAAATCACAAGAAAAGTCTCAGATGTAAGATTCCTCATTACTTCACGAAGGGGACAGCCGGTATCTCTCATAATCCCCTCCCTCACTAAGGATTTTAAAGATACATCAGAGGTAGTAGTGATTTTTGGTTCCCCACGAAAAGACGTTTGGGAGATTGTAAGTAGAATAGATGAGAATCTCGTTAATTCATCGCTGGTTATCAATATGTTCCCGCTGCAAGGCACCAATACTGTCCGGTTGGAGGAAGCTCTGCTGGGCTCGCTTGCCATAATCAATAGCATTCGAGGGTAACTCGGCAATCGACAAGCTGGTAAGACCTGAATTTTGAGTAAATTTATATAAATTTATTAAAGGGGTATGGAGAGGGATGGTCTATCCATGGGCCATAGAAAATATAGCGCTCCCCGAAGGGGGAGTGTTGCATTCAGACCTAGAGCTAGAGCAAGAAGCCTAGAAGCGAGAGTTCGGAATTGGGCCCGAAGTACAGAAACTAAGCCCGTTCTTGGGGCTTTTGCCGGGTTTAAGGTAGGCATGTTGAGCGTCGTGACTGTTGATGATCGAGACAGAACGCCCAACTTCGGTAAGCAACTGGCAAACCCTTCTACATTACTGGCGACTCCGCCGTTAACTATAGTTGGCATAAGAGGATATCGAGTCGATTACAGTGGTAAGCATGTGTTGTTTGACATCGGGTCTCGAGGATCCATTAAGGATCAGAAAAAAAAGGTTCAGCAAGGCTCCTTGGAAGATGCTATGAGTAAGGCAGAAGGTTATCTCAATAATGTTAGTCATGTATATGTATTAGTTTCAGTGTCTCCCAAAGATGCCGGATTATCCCAAAAAAAATCATACACTTTTGAAATCCACCTCACAGGCGGTGATATAAAGCAAAACTTCGACTATGCAAAATCAATTATGGGTAAGAAACTAAAAGTGACTGATATATTTCGAACGGGTCAATCGATAGATGTTGCCGCTATTACACGGGGAAAAGGCGTGGAAGGTCCCATTACCCGGTTTGGAGTCAAGAAAAAGCAGCATAAGTCGAGAAAAAGTGTTCGTGCGGTGGGGACGCTTGGTCCCATATCTCCAGCTGTTGTAATGTTTACTGTACCACGACAGGGTCAACGGGGCTTTCATCAAAGGATCGAATATAATAAGCGGATATTGTTAATTGGAAACACTTCTGAAGAAGGACTTGACGTGAACCGGAAAGGAGGGTTCAAGCACTTTGGAGCATTAAATGGTGATTTTATTGTCGTTAGGGGTTCCGTTCCAGGAGTTCCAAAAAGATTGGTAAAGCTGAGAATGCCAATTAGGCATAAGAATATGAAAATACTTGAACCTAAAATCGTAGAAGTGGTGGTCAAGTAGCTTGAAGGCGAAAGTATTAGATCTGGATCGTACTAATGTAGGATCGATAGAATTACCACAAGTCTTTCTTACACCATATCATCCTGCCGTAATTCACAAAACATACGTCAGCTTACTCTCGCATTCGTTCCAAGCTCAGGGTCGATATCCCTATGCGGGTGAAATTGTTAGTGCTGAGTCTCGCAATACAGGTCTAGGGATTGCACGAATTGCAAGAGCCAAGGGACAAGGGTTTCCCAGAGCAGGTCAAGCCGCAGGGGTCGCCGGGGTAAGACATGGAAGAGTTGCGCATCCTCCAGTTTCCTTCAGGAGAATATACAAGAAGATTAATAAAAAAGAGAAAATCCTAGCACTTTGTTCCGCAATTGCAGCAACTTCAAGACGCGATCTCGTAACGCGGCGTGGACATGAACTTGAGGAAAGTCTCGAACTCCCTCTAGTTGTTTCAAATAAGATTGAATCGATAGATAAGGCAAATGATCTTAATAATACTTTGATAAAATTGGGCCTGAAGGCGGATTTAGACCGTGCAAAGTCGAAAAACCGAACTGTGCGGGGAACTTCGAGAAGACATGGTAGATCTTCTGGTGTGAGTGTTCTGTTAGTCGTATCTAGGAGCAGCAACATCATGAAACTATCTAGATCTTTAGCAGGAGTTAATGTGAAACCTGTGGATAGTTTGAATGTAATGGACCTATTGCCTGGATCCAAACCAATAAGGCTGACCATGTATTCACAGAATGCTATTGAATCCCTGGTACAGTTCAATGGATTGAGTATAAACTTGAAGAGGAATAAGACTGAATGAGTAAGGATGTATCTGCAAAGGATCATCTCTCTGTAGAAGATGCTAGGTCGGTTCTTATTCAACCATATATTACTGAGAAAACATTCAATATGATCGAAAAGGAGAACAAATTGGTTTTCATAGTTAGAGAAAGGACCACAAAACAGCTGATAAGGGAAGCTATGAGTGTATTGTACGGTGCCGAGGTGGCGGATATTAACACGTCTAGAACGATTAGAGGGAAGAAGGCTGCTCTAAAGTTCAGTGATCCAAATGGAGCAAGGGACTTAGCTACGACCTTGGGCTTGGTGTAGTTCTGTGTCAGTTCGGTTAGGGTTATTTCCCAGTACGTTTAAAAGAGGAATGAATCATGCAGACGGTGATATACGTGGTTAGAGAGTTTAAGTTTAAAGGTTATCTACCTGAACAACTTCAGGCATTACCCATCGAGTCGCTTTTGCCACTTTTGAACTCAAGACAGAGACGATCTTTGGATAAAAGAGTGGGCAAATTCATGACCGATGAAAAAAGAAAACTTCGCGAAGAGATTAAGCGAAATAGAGAAGGAACGTCGACTGACGAGATAAAAACCCACCTTAGAGATATGATTATTCTTCCGGATATGATAGGGGTGATTATTAAAGTCCATAATGGGAAGGAATTCGTTCCTGTAAGTATCAGACCAGAGATGGTGGGACATTACGTAGGTGAATACTCTATCACTAACAAACGCGTTCAGCACGGAGCTCCAGGTGTAGGTTCATCAAGATCAAGTCTATACGTCCCCTTAAAGTGAATTTATTATGCCAGAGTATGGATATGCTTTAGAAAATTTCGACAAGTCTAGGCACGTAAGAGCTTCTATAAGGGACAAGTCGGCCTCACACAAGCATGCTAGAGAAGTGGCAGTGGCGATTAGAGGAATGTCAATCGAAAAAGCTCGCCTATTTCTTGAAGACGTGATTGCCCGGAAAATAGCTGTACCATACCGAAGATACAATAACGAGGTTGCTCATAGATCTAACATCCGCGATGGCTTCTGCTCAGGTCGCTATCCTAAGAAAGCAGCCAGAGAAGTGTTGAAGTTGTTGGATAATCTTGAGGCAAATGCTGAATATAAGGGAATGGATTTGGATACTTTGAAGATCACAAGTGCCGTAGTGCATAAAGGAACAAAGATAAAGAGGTTCACTCCTCGAGCTATGGGAAGATCTAGTCCCAAGTACAATACGTTGATACATTTTGAGTTAGTTGCACAGGAAAAGAGGGTTCATGAATGAGTGCTATCAATAATGTAATGAAAAATAATTTTAGAAATCTTGAGTTAGATGAATTCCTTTCGGAGACATTAAGAGATGCAGGTTACGGACGCGTAGATGTACAAAAGACACCAATAGGAACCAGAATTACCTTAAGTGTCACTCGCCCTGGGTTGGTGATCGGAAGGAAAGGAAGCGGGATCAAGGATTTAACATCAAAGTTGGAACAAAAGTTTGGATTATCTAATCCTCAGATCTCTGTCACTGAACTCGAAGTCCCTGAGCTGAACCCTAAGATTATGTGTAATCGAATTGCACAATTGATCGAAAGAGGTACCGCTTTCAGAAGAGCGGCAATATGGACGAATAACACGATAATGAATGCAGGTGCTCTAGGCGTTGAGATTACTGTGGCAGGCAAACTGAGAAGTGAAAGAGCCCATTTTGAAAAGCATGCTGCAGGTCTAGTCCCAAAAAGCGGTGATATAGCTAACAAGGTGGTAAGATATGGAGTCACTCATGTACTCACTAAGATGGGATTGATGGGGATTCAGCTGAAAATAGCGATTAAAAACGAAATGCCAAAGGAGTTCGAGATGATTGATTCAGAAAGTAGTGACAAAACGACGGAGGTCCAGAGGCTGGAAAGTACGGCACAAACTGGATCAGAAGACAAAAAGCCTATTGAGGGAACTGAACCTATGGAGGCGGAAGTAAAGAACGATGGGTAGAATTAAGCTAAAGGTATTACGCGAAATGAATGATAGGGATCTTACAGAGAAACTGGATGAATTATCCTCAGAGCTAACAAAGCTGAGATCTGAGGGCGCAAAGGGTACATTAAAGAAGGAAACAGCGAGTATTCGATGGACCAGAAGGGATATTGCTAGAATAAAGACTATACTCACTGAGAGGGTCGAAAACCATTGATAACAAGCGAGAATTTGATTTTCCATGAGTTAGTCGGACTGTTCGCCCGCACGTTCGATTCAGGTCCATATTCTGGATTATCTGGACATATTGTTAAGGAAAGTAGAAATATGATCACTCTCAGATCTGGTGAGGTACTGAAGAGTTTGCCAAAAAGTTGTATTAATATTAGGTTAACCCTTCCTACTTGCGGTTGCTTTATAAGTGGAAATAGTCTGATAGGGAGACCAGAGGACCGAGTTGTAAGGAAGAATTTGGGATGAATTATGATTAGAAATATTGGCATTTCTGTGTCTCCTCCGCGGAGGTCTTGTGAAGATAAAAATTGTCCTTATCATGGTAAACTATCAGTTAGGGGTCGAGTTTTTTCCGGTACTTTGGTTAGCGCTAAGGCTCGAAAAATGGTTGTAGTTGAACATCAATATTCTAGGCCGGTAACAAAATATAAAAGGTTTGAAAGAAGCAAATCAAAAATGCATGCATATGTTCCCGAATGTATGGATGTAATTGAAGGAAAACGGGTACGAATTGCCGAATGCCGACCTTTGACCAAGACTGTTGCTTTTGTGGTGATAGAGGTGGAACAATAGACGTCCTCCAAGTCAAGAGCTGTTTCAGCAAAAGGTGTGGAAGAATTCAGGCCTTATGTCACAAGAGCGCTGCCTATGACAGCTACTTTAGTGTGTGCTGATAATACCGGTGCCAAGATTCTTCGCATTGCTCAAGTAAAGAGATTTAAGGGACGACATTCTCGATTACCGTCAGCTGCAGTAGGTGACTTTGTAACCGTAACCGTCAAGAAAGGTCCAGCAGAGTTAAGAAAGCAGATTTTTGGGGCAGTAATAATAAGGCAAAAATATCCTGTCAGAAGGTTAAATGGAAATAGATTGGTTTTTGAAGATAACGCTGCGGTATTGGTCACTCCTGAGGGTGAGATCAAGGGAACAGACATAAAAGGGCCGGTAGCTGCAGAGGCAGCTGAAAAATGGCCGAGGATTGCAAATTTGGCTGCACTAATCGTTTGAATATTGGATGGAGTAGATAAAATTATTGACAAATAGTTTAATAGGCGTTGTCCCAAAGCACTTGGCTGAACGCAAGCTCAGGTCTCCCCTTTCGCGTACCTTACGGGAAAAATACGGAAGGCGCAACCTAAGAGTGATTGCCGGAGATACAATCAAAGTAATACGTGGAGAATACAGTGGTATCGAAGGCAAGGTTGAAAAAGTTAACATGAAGCGGGGAAGTCTCGCTATTGAAGGAATCCAAAGAGAAAAGGTGCGTGGAGGAAACGTAAAGGTAGAAATTAATTCTACTAATGTAGTAATTACTGATTTAGATTTGGATGATAAGTATCGACAAGCTCTGATTCAAAGAATTTACGAACCAGAGAAAAAAAATTTGGATGAAAAGAAATCTCGAGTTAGGAAACAAAATAAACGGCGTTCAACAAATAATCGAAATAGTACTACCAAAGGAGGAGAGAAATAGAGTTGGCAAAGAAGGGAGGAGGTACTACCGTCAAGAGACAATGTGCCCCGTCGTTTTGGAAGGTAAGACGAAAGCACGGCCAATTTGTTGTCCGTGCAAGGCCAGGACCACACCCGAAGACTGTTTGTTATCCTCTTGGGATTCTGATTAGAGATGTATTAAGGGTAGGTCAGAGCATGGACGAAGTAAAAAGGATGCTCAATGATGGTAAGGTATCTGTAGATGGAGTGGTGAGGAGAAACATTGGATGGCCGGTAGGCTTGATGGATATTATAGAATTGATTCCTTTATCACAGGCGTTCCGTTTAGTACCGAAGAACAGGAATCTCTTGGTCCCAGTTCTTCTTTCTAAACAGACCGAGAGGAGCCTGAAACTACTAAGGGTAACACTTAGAAAAACGATTAAAGGGGAAAAAACACAATATGGTTTCCATGACGGTAAAACTATGATTGCGAACGAGCAGTATTCCGTAGGGGATTCATGTTTGTTCGATCTCTCTACTAAGAAGGTCAAGTCATATATGAAATTAGAGAAAGGTTCGGTAGTCCTTGTTACAAAAGGCGAGAATGCAGGGGCTATTGGAAAAATTGAAGAAATTCGTGAAGGTCTTTTCTCATTGCCTAGGAGAACGGTAATTTCATTCGGTGACAGGTCAGTTGAATTACCGGTGCAGATGGTCATGCCGGTCGGTGATGAAGTGCCAATAATTCAGGTGAGTTAAAAGATATGAATATTTCGAATTCGGAAAATATAATGAGAAGGATTTCGGTGGGGAAGGTCGTTATAAATATCGGTGTTGGAAAATCGGGAGAGCCTGTTGAAAGAGCGAAGCATGGATTAGAGGATCTAACTGGAAAAATTCCGACGGTGACAACGGCAAAAAAGAACCTGCGAGATTTTGGAATCCACCAAGGAGAACCAATTGGAGCAATGGTGACACTGAGAAGAAGGGATGCAACTGATTTCTTGAAAAGATGTCTGGAAGCTAAAGGCAATAAGATGAATATCAATTCCTTCGACAATTATGGCAACATCTCTATTGGCATACGTGAACACATAGATATCCCGGGTACGAAATACAACCCTGATATTGGAATTTTTGGTATGAATGTTTGCGTTAGTTTGGTACGGCCAGGCTACAGTATTTCTAAGAAAAGAATTAAGAGTAAGATCGGCAAAGGTCATCGGATTGGCAAGGATGGAGCAATTGAATTCTTTACAAGCGGATTTGGAGTTGAAGTTTCATAATGCCAAAACCTAGAGATTATGAGCTTACTAAGAGGAAAAAAATTACCCATGGTAAGGGTTCGAGGTGGTGCAAGAGATGTGGTGCGTATAATGGATTGATACAACAGTACAAATTGTTCCTATGCAGACAGTGTTTTAGAGAGGTTGCCCAGCACTTGGGCTTTTACAAGTACGAATGATTAGGAGGATGGAGATGGTCAAATGCCTGCTTTAAATGTTTTAGCGAATTTGCTGAATACACTATATAATAACGAATCTAGAAGAAAAAAGGAGTGTATAGTTGTGCCGGCGTCCAGATTCACTAGTGAAGTCTTGCGTGTTATGCAGAAAAATCATTTCGTCGGCGAGTTTGAACAAATTGACGATGGTAGAGCGGGGAAGTTTCGCATCCAACTTCTAGCTGCTATAAACAAATGTGGAATAGTTACTCCAAAGTATAGCGTAAGGAAGAATGGTTATCTTGACTGGGAAAGACGATACTTACCTGCATTTAGCATGGGTGTATTAATTGTCTCAACAAGTAAAGGGGTTATGTCGCATCATGAAGCCCAACAACTTGGTTTAGGTGGAGTCCTAGTGGGGTATGTGTACTGAAAAAATACCGGTTGAGAAAATGAGTGTTGAACTTACGATACCATCAGAGGTAACTGTATCTAAAGAAGAAAACCATATCCAAGTGAGTGGAAAGCTAGGGATCCTTAGAAGAGATTTGTCTAAAATTCCGATAAGGGTGGACATTGTTCAAGATAGCATTAGGATTTCCTCGTATGGGAAGAGAAAGAAAGATTTTGCGATCATTAACACTGCAAAGAGTATTTTGAACAATATGATCAGTGGGGTAGAGCAAGGTTACACTTATCGATTAAAAATTGTATTTGCGCATTTTCCCATTTCTGTTAAGGTAAAAGGATCTGAGGTACATGTGGAAAATATTTTTGGGGAAAGAGCACCAAGAATAGCCATGATAGTGGGCAGTAATACAAAAGTGAAGACAAGCGGCGATGACGTATTGGTAACTGGACCGAGTATTGAAGACGTGTCCCAGACCGCTGCAAATATTGAGTCATCAACAAAAATAAAGGGCAAGGACCAACGGGTTTTTCTCGATGGGTTATACATCTATTCTAGAGAAGCCGGAATAACGTAGTAAATGTTTGATTGGGAGCATATTTAAACTAGATATTCTTTATATTTCAAATCTCGAGTTTTGAAAGATGTCATTCTTCCTCCAGTAGCACCAATAAATAATTGTGTATGAACTGCCTCAAGCATAGCATTTAATTGATTAAAAGGAGTTGTATCTTAACGTGAAAGGCGTTATACTTGCTGGGGGGCTAGGAAAAAGACTTAGACCAATTACCGATGAGAGGCCAAAACCTATGATAGAAGTTTGCGACCGACCGATAATAGAATGGCAAATCAGATGGTTCAAAAATCATGAAATCGATGAGATTGTTATATGTGTAGGATACCTTAAGGAACGCATTATTGATTACGTCGGAAGCGGAAACAGATTCGGTGTAAGAGTTGGTTATGCTGTAGAAGAGGAGCCACTCGGAACTGGCGGAGCCCTTAAGAATGCTAGAATCCTGATCAACAGTTCTAAAAATGAAGGATTCTTTATGGTAAATGGCGATATTTTGACAGACTTAGATCCGAATGTTCTAAAACACACCAAAACATCTGCACTAGCCCTAGTGCCGTTGAAAAGTCCGTATGGTGTTATTGAATTGGATAAGAACGGCCTTGTTACTGGCTTTGTTGAGAAACCTCAAATCAATGACAAATGGATTAATGCGGGGGTCTATTTTTTTACTAACAATGTCTTCGATTATCTACCCGACCATGGAAACATAGAAACATCAGCTTTGCCCATCATGGCAAAAGACCGAAATTTAAAGGGAGTTACATTTTCCACTTCCTTTTGGAGATCGGTTGATTCGCATAAAGATATGGACGAGGCTACCAAGGAAATTCAGAGTTCCCAATTAGTTTCACGAGGGAACTAGTTGTATTCTTGTGGAGGAATCAAAACAGGATACAGCCTTGGGACTCTCCTTTCCATCGATGAGATCTTGAGATTTTCTCGTCTAGCAAATGGATATAAGAATGTTCATTCTCTCTGGGTACCTGAAACCTGGGGACGAGAAGCATTCAGCACACTAGGAGCGATTTCTCAAGTAGCCCGCCGTCCGAAATTAGGAACAGCAATACTCAACATCTATTCACGAACCCCTTCTACTATAGCAATGGGCGGGATCACTCTTGATCTCCTCTCTGGGAACCGAACTTTGTTGGGACTGGGAGTAAGCACCAATGCAATCATTGAAGATTGGCATGGATTAACTTTCGATAAACCACTTGCTAGGATGAAGGAGATGGTTACTCTCCTCCGACTCATCTGGACAGGAAATCCGGTATCCTTCAGGGGCAAATTCTTCAATGTTTCGAATTTTAGACTTTTGCATCCTCCTGTCCGGAGTTCTATTCCTATATTTTTAGCTGCGGTAAATCCGCTAATGATAACACTCTCCCTCTCGGTCGCAGAGGGTTTACTACTATACTTGAGACCATTTAATGAATTGAGGTCCACAGTTCAAAAAATAAGAAGAGAAATAATGAGGCCGTTCGAATTGGCCTCGGCATTCGTATGCTCAATCTCTGATGAGTATCCTGATAAGGCAAGAATGCGAGCAGCAAAGACGCTGGCGTTTTATATCTCGGTGGGAGTATATTACCGGAAACTTATTTCAAACTCTGGTTTTGCGAATGAGACAGAAAGTATTGTTGAAGAGTACAACAAGAGAGGACTTGATGCAGCTTCTAAAATTGTTTCTGACAAATTCCTGGACGAAATTACTATTTGCGGTGATTCCGAGCAAGGCAGACGCTCGATGCAAAGATTTATCTCTACAGGAATAACACTTCCTATATTACAAATCAATCCCGTAGGAGGAGAAGATACTCAGAAATCATTCATCAAATTATTGGAGACTTTCTCAAATGAATAAAGTTGCAATTGTAGACTATGCTACCACCAAATTTCGAAAACTAACAGACAAATCGGTTTATGATTTGGCTTGCGAGCCAGCTATGGAAATTTTGAGATCTTCAAAAATAACAGCAAATAAGATAGAGGGCTTATTGTTTTCAAGCTGTTCTAATGATCTTTACAGCGGAGCAATCGCGTCCGAAATGTTAGGCGTAATTCCCAAAATTACATGCAGGATTGATAATCTTTGTAATTCGGGTACTGTCGCATTATCAGCTGCTTATTCCTACATTTCTTCAGGACTATGTGATTCAATTCTAGTAGTTGGTGCAGAGCTACGTAACAGCCCTGGTTCCAAGCTCATCTGGGATGTATCCCGAGGTAATTTTACTTCCCCGATATATTGGGCATCGATTTTTGCCAAAATGCATATGCGAGAGTATGGGACCACTGAAGAGGATATGGGAGCCATAGCGGTCAAGAATAGATTATCGGCAGTAAATAATCCGAATGCTATGTTCAACGAGCCAATTTCGCTTGAAGACGTATTAATTTCTAGAAAGCTTGTCGAGCCAATTAAGTTGCTAGATTGCGGTGCACTTTGCGCCGGGGCTGCTAGCCTGTTACTAGTCTCCGAGGATCTTGCCAGAAATCTTGATCTTCAGCCTGTCTGGATAGACGGAATAGGACAGCAAACCAACTGTGCAAGCGTAGCGCGCGCTATTCCAGGCATCTTTAAGAACGGTTCAAGTAAACTGGCAGCGGCACACGCCTATGAAATGGCGAAAGTGAAACCCTCAGATATTCAGGTAGCAGAAATTCATGATGCATTTACAATAATGGAAATCATGGCATATGAAGATTTGGGGTTTGCGAGAACAGGAAAAGGAGCATCGTATGCTCTAGACGGAAATATTACAATAAACCCCAGAGGTGGAATTCTCGGATCAGGTCATCCGATCGGCGCAACCGGGATCGCCCAAGTTTGCGAAATTGTATGTCAGTTAAGGCATGAGGCAGGAATACGTCAGGTGGGTGATTGTAACGTAGGACTAGTTCATAATCTTGCAGCAGCAGGGACCTCAGCAACAATAATGATCCTCCGTTCGTGAAATTTGGAGTACTATTTAATGCGACATTTCATGAATCAACTAAAAAAAGGCGCGTTTGTGATTTCTTATTGTACGTCTTGCAAGAAGAAGATTTGGCCGCCGTACGAATACTGTCCTTCTTGCTATCGAAGAACATCAACAGCTAATGCTGGCAAACTCGGAAGGATCGTAGAATTTAGCAGATCCTGGCTAGAGGAAGGCGAGGTAATTGTAGCACTAATAGATATGGATGGGATCTTGTTATTGGGTTCGGTGTTAGAAGGAAGAGGGATTGCCGCTGGGGCAGCGGTAGAATTGGTGGCAACAGGAGCATCTCCCGATGGAAAGATCCATTTCCGTTTCAGAACAATGGATGGGTTTGATTCATATACGATGAATAAATAAAGTAGCTAAAGCGAGTCATGAGTTACGATAAATTTGTCGATGATCGACTTCTTACTAGTAGAGATGCCCTCAATACTACTCAAATGAAACTCAAATTAGTGGAAATTGACGAAGGTGCCAGAGATTTCTCTCAACGCTTCGGGGGAAGAGTTCTAGTTAGAAAGGTTATTCTCACGATGAAGTATTCGAAAACAGGGGAGGTAGAAGAAGTAGAATTGGACTTGGAACTACTTGAGAACAAGCTGAGAAAGGAACGATTATTCTCTTCCTCCAACAGATGGGTATCATCGAATGAAATAAAGAATGGATACGTAGTCGCAAATCGACATCTTGATTTGCTTGCAGACGCAATAGCATTGGACATAATATCTTTCTGACGGCGGCAGTCGACCTGAGCGATAATCATCAAAGCGCCGCTGATCAGACTCGAACTGATGACCCACTGGTTAACAGCCAGCTAAGCTCCAGAGGAGTTTTCCAAACCACGCTAGAATTGCTCTACCATGCTGAGCTACAGCGGCGCAATACTGCAGAATATTATTGGACAAATTAAATGTTGTGCTGGACTTAGAATGTTACAATGATATTAATGACGTGTTCAAGTTTTCGTAATTTGGTCAGAATGGCGTAATTTGTCGGTTGTAGGTAGGGTTATAGCTACCAATTTATGGAATTGTTAATAGCAAAATAGTCAACGGCCCCATATTGTAACAGCTGAAAATGTGTCAAAAGGAATTTCAATACATTATTTGGTTTTGCCTATGTTTGACGAATTTCGTATACAATTTAATAATCTCTGACAGTTCAAAAAAGGACCCATTTCTAAATCGTCCAACAAAGAGAACGCTTTTTTTACTCTAATTAGCTGGTGAAAATGGGGATCGTTTATAAAATTGAAGATACCCTTTTTGAACATTTTGTCTTGGAAGGTTGACAATTTGTTTAATTAACCTGATAACTGATTTGCTTTAGTTAAGTCATGTACGCCTTCGCCTACCTAAGGGTAAGTACTGAGGAACAGACCGTTATGAATCAGAAACTTGTTTTAGATAAATGGGCTTCAGACCATGATTTTGACATACTTTCGTATTTTGAAGATTCGTCGGTAAGTGGTAGGATACCCGCAATTCGGAGGCATGCTTTCAGGGATATGCTTGAGATCATTAAGACAGATTCCGTAGATGCCGTATTAGTATATGAACTTTCCAGGGTCGGGAGAACCTTCTGGGATACGCTTGACGCGATTAAAGCGATTGAAGAATATGCTCCCTTGATTTCTTGTTCGCCAAGGGAAACTTTCCTTCAAAGCACGGAACCAAGTGTCAGAAAGCTGATGATCGGCATCCTCACTTGGGTTGCAGAAAGGGAGCGAGAAATGCTGGTCCAACGAACCAAAGATGGTATGAAGAGGGCTAAGGAATCCGGCAAAAGTATTGGAAGGCCTCAAGTAATGATAGATAAGAACATACTAGTCAAATTACTTGCCGACAACACTCCTCGTTCTAAAATTGCAAAGGATCTAGGGATTTCAAAAGCAACTTTGTATAAGGAATTACGACAAATCCAGTAGTTTAGATTAAATGCTCAACTTTCTTAATGATAAGGCCGATAACGCTTAGTAAGTACTCTAAATTTTTCCTGTCAATGGCGAGTGGAGGGATCAAGACTATTGTCTTCCCAAGCGGCCTTAAATAAACTCCTGAGTTTAGCGCATTCTTTAAAATGAAAGAATCAACAGGTTCGTGTGTTTTCCTTCTTATTGCGTCTATTCCTCGTTTTGAAATATCTATGCCGGCAAGCATTCCTTTGTGTCGCACATTGATTACAGCTGCTGAATTCTGAAACTCATGCAACCTCATCCTAATGTATCTTGATTTCAGAGAAATATCCCGTATCAGACCCCTTTTTCTATACAGTTTCAAATTAGCAATGGCAGTTGCGCAGCCGATAGGATGTCCGCAAAATGTGTGGCCATGATAGAGTTTAGTTTCCGTATCAAGGTACGATCGAAATATTTCAGAGTTCGTTAGAGTAACCGCTAATGGTGTGTATCCTGCAGTCAAGGCCTTACCGAAACATACGATATCTGGAATTGAATCTTGTTTCAAATATTCTATCATATTTCCAAGCCTTCCGAATCCTGTGGCAATCTCATCCAAAATGAGAAGAACTCCGTATTTACTGCATAACTCAGCTATTCCCCTTTGATAACCTTTTGGATAAATTCTTATCCCGCCTGCAATTTGAGCGCCGCTCTCCATTACTACTGCACAGGTCTTCGAGGAAACTTTCTTAAGACATGATTCGGTTTCCTCAAGGATCTTATCTAATTCAGATACAGGCTCGCCTAACTTTAGGGAGGGCGTAGTGAGTCGGGTCACCTGTGTCAGTAGTGGCCTGTAGGCGGAAAAATACCGGGGGACATACCCCACTGACATCGCCCCGATTGTGTCGCCGTGATAGCCATTTTTAAGGGAGACAAAATGTCTCTTTTCCGGCCTGCCCTTATTCTTAAAGTATTGAATGGCCATCTTCATTGAAACTTCTACTGCAGTAGAACCGTTATCGGAGTAGAAAATGTGTTCCATCCCTTTAGATAATTTTAATAGTTCCACGGAAAGTTCTATGGATGGCTTATTTGCTATACTGAATAGACTAGAATGTTGAAGAGAGTCGATTTGTTTTTTCATTTCTCTGATGATCTCTTTCTCTCCGTGGCCCCAAACATTGCACCACATACTTGCGACACCGTCAAGGTACTTTCGACCTTTTGAATCTATAAGATAGAACCCTCTTCCCCTGGTGATTATCTTGGTCGTTGTGTTATCCCATTGGTTCATATCTGCATACGGATACCAAATGTGATGTCTGCTCATAAGAGCCATATTGAAATAAAGCAAACTCCATCACTATTAAATTTCTGTGAAGGGATTATTCGTGACTGGAACCGATACTAATATTGGAAAGACATTCATAGCTTGCACGATAGCGAAGGTCCTAAAGGAACACGGCGTTGACGTAGGAGTAATGAAACCATTTGCTACGTCGTACAAGCGATATTCCTCAACGTGCGGTTCTGAAGATGCATGGAGACTCTCTCGTGCTGCCAAGGTAGTTGATCCCTATGATTTGATAAATCCTTATTTCTATCAAATTGGAACAGCACCTTTTCTTGCGGCGACAATGAGCGGAAGGCCTACTCCCAACTTAGGTTTTGCAGCTAGAAAATTGCGAAGACTATCAAGACAACATGAGTTTCTTGTGGTGGAAGGAATAGGAGGGGTTATGGTGCCTATTTCTAGGAAGGAGACTATCTTAGATTTTATTAAGATGGTTGGATTTCCTGTCATCATTGTGACATCACCAAAACTGGGCACTATAAACCATACACTACTCACTTTCCAAGCTTGCCTCAATAGGAAAATTCGGGTAGATGCAATAATCATCAATAAGAACCCAGAAAAAACTTCTAAAGTACAACGCCGTCTCCCAATAATGCTTTCTACATTTACGGGGGTAAAGAGAGTAATTGAAATCCCAAGAATTCGTAACAGTTACACTCTAAAAAATATCGAAAATTTAATTGCCCAAGGTCTTTTGGATTTCAGGAACTAAATAGATGAACTCTGTAAAAACATCTTTCAAAACTCAATTTTTGAAATATTACTGGGTGTCGGATCCGATTTCCTGACTAAGATCGGTCAGCGGCAATTTTTGAGAATTAGTACTCAATTTTACTAATTCCAACTCATTACTGTTTTGTTCAAATCTACCTTCCATAAATTTACTTCTACCTGTTTGTTCCTTGAACGGTATTTCTAATTTCGAATTCTGAAATATGAAAAGAAGTATGCTCCTAGATCAATTTCAATTTGTTGGCTGCATATCTAATAGCATCAACTGCATTCCATATATTAGCTAGAGTGTGTAAGGCTGACATGCTAATTCTAATTCTAGATGAACCCTTCATGACCGTAGGGAATCTTATGGGTTGGATTAAAATACCCTTTCTCAACAATAGATTAGAAAACCTAATGGCATTTTTTTCGGAACCTATCAAGATTGGGATAATTTGAGTTCGAGGCAGGTCAGCTATGAGACCGAGCTTGCAAAGTTCTCCGCCGAGAAGCTCTATATTTTGGAATAATTTATTCTGCAAGTGCCCTCTTTCTACAATCCCCATAGCTGTCATTGCTGACACACACAGGTGGCTAGGGATAGAAGATGTATAGATAAACTGTCTAGATCTGTTTATCAATAGTTCTCGCATTTGTCTTGAGGTGGCAACGTACCCCCCAAAACATCCTAACGCTTTGCTAAGGCTGCTAATGTGAAAATCGACTTTCGAATTGACGCCACAATAAGCTGGAATTCCTGAGTAGGAATGATTTCTCGGCCTTCCAAATATGAAATCACCATGCGCGTCATCCACAATCAATAACGCACCATATGAATGACAGATATCGCATATTTTTTTTAAATTTGCGAAGTCTCCATCCATACTAAAAACCCCCTCGGTGATCACTATCTTTCTGGGGGCTCCCTTGTTCAGCTCAATTTTCTGTTCGAGATCAGGAATGTCATTATGCCTGTAAACCCTAATTTCAGCACCACTTAATCGACATCCATCTATTATGCTTGCGTGGTTAAGCTCGTCACTGAAGATGACACAATTCTTACACCCCAGCGCCGTGATTGTGCCAATATTTGCCATATACCCTGTTGGAAACACCAATGCCGTCTGAGTCTTGCGGTGATTAGCCAGCATATCCTCAAGACGCTCCAATTCAGGAGTATTTCCAGTGATTAGCCTCGAGCTGCAGGGAGAAATCTGCTTTAGAGATTTCTTGGTGGTTTGCACCACTTTCTTGTGGGTTGAGATACCCAGATAGTCATTGGAGCAAAAGTTCAAAATATCGTCTTGATAGTTATGTCTAATTCTAACTGACCCCTTAAGACTATCGTCTATATTTAAGCGCCGGTAAAGATTACAAGATTTTAAGTAGTCCAGTTCCTTTTTCACAGAATCGTAATGGTTACCCCTGGTTGATACCAATATCCTGAATCATTTGTAAATCTCTACTGGGTTCGTTACCATTTGTAGTCAAATATCCTCCTGTAATTATGCCGTTCGCACCAGCCATTAATGCTAAATTGTCGTCACCTCTAAAATATGCTTCCCTTCCAGCAGCAATCTTGATAACCGGGGTTGGCATTAAGAATCTCCATACGGCGATTGTTTTGATTGCATCGATAGGACTAACGCCATGAAGGCTTTCAAAAGGCGTCCCTGGTTTGGGTATCAGTATATTTATTGGCACCTCGTCAGGGGATAAATCTCTGATAGAATACGCAAGTTCTAACCTCTGGTCTGTGGTTTCGCCCATGCCTATGATACCACCGCAACATAGCTCAAGGCCGGCTTCTTTAACTATGCGTGCTGTATTCACTCTATCTGAAAAATCATGAGTTCTACATATTTGGGAAAAGTACGTTTCGGAGGTTTCTAGGTTGTGATTATATCTCTTTACTCCAATCATTTTCAAATGTTTAGCCCGTTCCTTGGTCATGAAACCTAAAGAAACATTTACATCAATCTCTAAATATTTCTTTATACATCGTATTATATCACATATATAATTAAAATCGTTTTCAGGTGGCGATCTGTATGCACATACCAAACAAAAGCTATTTGCGCCAGATTCCTTGGCTTTTTGAGCCCGTCCTAGGATCATCTCTTTTTTAAGTAGTGGATATTTAATAATCTTGCTTTCATAAAATGAAGATTGAGCACAGAAAGAACAGTCCTCCGGACAACTGCCAGACTTTGCATTAAGGAGCATTTCCACGTCTATCTGATCCTTACTAAATTTTCGGGCTATTCTATTAGCAGTTTCCGCTAAAATTTGGACGTCAGTTGTACTTAGGAGCCGCTGAGCTTCTTGAAGTAGTATTTCTGTCCCCGAATTGACTTTGTTCTCCATTTCAGCTATAAACTCAATGTCGTCCGCCATCGATCTAAGGGAGAATACGAATTGATATAATTAACTTTCGGATTCATTTGTACACGACAAGACATTTCAAAATACGAAATTTGAAAGGTTTTAATAATTTTCTAGTGTAAATAATTCAATGAAAGAAATTATCCTGGATATTGAACTATCAGATAAGGAGTACGCCGAGATATCCAAATACCTTAAATTTCTACCCGCCCCCGCGCTGCTGTTCGGATTAAGATTTGCATATAGAAGATTTATGGCAATTTCTGGGGGCTATTTGTTTCCTGGGAGAAAGAGTATCGTTAAGAGAGAAACCCACATGATAACCATAATTCAAGCTAAACGTCGAATTAAAAATTGGAAATCGATGATAAAAATATATCGAGAGAAAGGCTATAGCTATCCAACCATTTCTAGAATAAAGAAAAGGTTAATTAATATTGCCTCGGAATGCTAAGTTATGGTATTTTCGATTTTCTGAGGACTGGATCTCGCTCTCGCTCACCTTGTCACAGGGAATTGCCCACAAAGTTCGCAGTAATTTGATAGAAAGGAAACGCAATTTCCACAACCAGAACAGGTCAATTCTGGACAGTCACACCTCTCTTCTAGCGAAAAATTGCGAGTGAAGCATTTGAAGTAATATAGGTGTTCCTTATCCCTTACAACTACACCTTTTCCCTTAGCCATACGTGCCCCTTCAGCAAACGAAAAATCATTGCAGCTATTTTCAATTATGTGTCTTATCCTAGTAATGCCAGCCCCTTCTTCCTGTGCTTGTTTCTTTCTCCAACAAATCTCTTCACCTAATTCATAGCGAAAACATCTCCGCAAGACCAATTTACCCCAAACCTTATCTCTATAGAATCCAACCAAGTCTGAGATTGGAATCAATTCGGCTATACGAACTACGTTTTCATTAAGAAATGGCGCAATGACTTTCACCTTCAGACTCTCCCCTAAGCTAAACGTCGGGAACGTCATAATTGCTCTTAAGCGGTAAATTTCACTTTCAAGACGTGATGGGTTATCTAAATATCGTTTCAAAAAATTATATCCAGCAAATATTTCGTCACCACCGTCACCCGTATAGACGCATTTAAATCCACTAGAATTAGCCACTTCCAAAGCGGCATAAGGAACAACAGAGTTCCTAATTGTTATCGGGTCAAATGTTTTTAAAGCGACGATTACCTTATCGATTATTCCTAGCAACTCCTGAGTTGAAAGAATTCTTGTTATCTTCTTTCGAACAAATCTAAGAGCCGCTGCATCAGCATATTTCAAATCAGATGCCTCCGGACCAAATCCAATAGTGATGGAGTACTCTGGCCTACGAATGGCCGTAATGATAGTGCTATCTAGTCCACCTGAGAGAAGCACGGT
Organism: Nitrososphaeraceae archaeon; assembly: GCA_049578985.1. Lineage (GTDB taxonomy): Archaea > Thermoproteota > Nitrososphaeria > Nitrososphaerales > Nitrososphaeraceae > TH5896. Next base: position 46,530 of record JBAUMZ010000089.1, on the reverse strand, counting down.
ATTACAAATTTCATCCCAAATGGAAGAGCGAAGTGAATCCTTTAACCTCCTGCATAGCATATCCTTTACGTACAATAGAATAGATTGACAGTCTATATATCACTCATTCGAAGTTAGCATTGAAAATCTAGCCCTTATATGGATTTGGCATCATCAATGCTTCATTTGGTTAGCTCACATTATTGTAGAGATGATCTCGAGATTTCTGAGAACTAGACTCGGTTTCAAAGTCTAGAATTTCAGGAACTGAGGGAAGCATAGACACCATCTGCTCATATTTTCTGAGATAGAACACACCTGATTTAGTCGTCTTATACAGCCCAGTTGTTTCAGAATATTCAATCAGCCCCTTTTCTATTCCAACGGCCAGATACCTTATTAACTGTGAGTGTGAAATTGCAGCAATATTCATTATACTTGTCTTATATTCCCAACTGCTAGTTGCAGAGCGGAGAATTGAAGCCATAACTTCAATATCTGAGCGGTTCTTCATCGGTAGACAATTCCTGAATCGGCGTAATAGAATAAAAAATGGTTTGACAAATTATAACGACAATATGTTCGGATATTCGTTACGTTGTTGAGATCTGTCTTACATCCATGTAAAATTTGGTCAGGCATCGAAAATTTGAATACTGTGACAAATTTCCAGCTTATAGAGCCGGACAATCCAAATCATTAAAGAAGAGAAATACAATTTATATGAACTTCGGATGAATTCAAATTCATGAAAGAGATTGCGATAAAGAAATGCATTAACCCAAAATGTGGAAAAACCTTCAATATCCTAAGCGAAGCTTATTCATGTTCTTGCAATTCTTTGTTAGATATTAACTACCTCAACAAACCGAAAAAGGAGTTGATAGAGGTATTCTACTCACGTAGAAATCACGGTGGAAACATATACAATGAAAGTGGGGTATGGCGTTTTCGTGATCTTATCAACTTTCTCGGCATTGATACAGAAGACTTAGATGAGTGCGCAAAAATACTTGTATCTCTCGACGGGGCAGAAGGGAGACTCTCAAAACCGTACCGGATGAGTAGGGTTGCAGAATACGTCAATTTGAAACACGACAGCCTCCTGCTACAACCGGAAGGCTACAATCCAAGCGGATCATTTAAGGATAATGGCATGTCTACTGCAATAACGCACGCGAAAGCCATTGGCGTGAACTTGATAATCTGTGCATCCACTGGAAATACTTCCGCTTCGGCAGCTATGTACGCTGCCAACGAAAATATGAGATGTGAAGTCTATATCCCAAAAGGAGAAATTGCAGCTGGAAAACTGGGGCAAGCTTTCCAATTCGGTGCCCAAGTAATTCAGGTGGATGGAAACTTTGATGATGCTCTCAATAAATCATTGGCAAAGGTAAATCTCCAGAATGGATACACTGTGAATTCTGTGAATCCCTTTAGGTTAGAAGGCCAAAAGACAATAGTATACAGGATCTTAGAGAACCTGGACTGGAATCCGCCCGACTGGCTTGTATATCCTGGCGGAGCGCTGGGAAATACTGCTAGTTGTGGAAAATGTCTAATGGAATTATATGATTGGGGTTGGATTAGAAAGATCCCTCGGATAGTTGTTGTGAATTCAACGGGTGCAAATGCGTTTTATGAACTAGTGAATGGGAAATTTGAAGGCCAAAAACTTATTTGGAATGCTGGAAATTTCAATACTACTCTGTTGGAGAGATACTACACGTACAAGGACAGTAAGGCATTACTGCCCAAAACTAGAGCTACGGCGATACAAATTGGAAAACCTGCAAATATAGCTAAAGCTCTACGAGCGATAGAATTTACAAATGGAATAGTAGTACAAGTAGACGATAGAAAGATGAGTCACGGCATGGCAGTAGTGGGTCTGAACGGATTTGACTGTGAAATGGCATCTGGCGCGGTCCCTGCAGGCATCAAAATATTAAGGGAAGAAGAGGTGATAAAAAGTGATGATATTGCAATAGGGGTGCTTACCGGGAGGCAAAAGGACCCAGCGTTGGCTGTAGAATACCACTCGGACCCAAAAAATATATTCGCAAGGCCCCCAATTGTTTAAACCTGTCAAGGCCGAGAATCTTCAATTACAAGTTCAATCACAAATTAGTGAGCTTTATGAGCGGATGAGCAGCTACCAGATAGCTAACGATCAACATCATCCCGGTAATCCGAGCAAGCACCAGAGTAGACTCCATGACTGATAACAGTCCTTCCGGACCTGCCTTCTTCATTCCGTTTATTGCTTTGAATAGGTAGGGTATTGAAATGAAGCAGATTAATGAGTAAATTACAATCAGATTTAACAAAACCCCTAGAATGATCAACATGTAAGGTGATACAAGAAGAATTGGATACAATTTTAATGCCCGCTCTTTGCCAAGGCTAATCGCAAGCGTTCTTCTTCCCTTTGACTTATCTGCGTCAAAGTCCGGGAATGACGTTACGAACAAAACACAACCCGATAGCACTCCCAGTATTATGCCGTTATAAAAAGGAATGAATTCGACCGAATTTGTCAGGACGTAGAAAGTGCCAAACACGATAAGAGCACCTTTGAGGGCAACAAAGGCTTCTCCGAGTCCACGGTAAACCAGCCTATTTGAATAGGTGTAAACCGAAAAGACAGCAATTCCTAGAATTACTCCCACTATTGGACCTCTCAATACAATGAAATAGATCCCGATAAGAGATCCCATAACGAGGAACAGTAAGCCAACTACATAAACATGCTTCGCCTTAAGAAGACCGCTGGGCAATACTCCTGTTCCACCACTGAATTTTGTTCGTTTTGTGATTTTGTCTATCCCTTTTATGTAATCCCAGTAGTCATTCAACAGATCAATGCTAAAATGCAGGAATACTACGCCTGCAAGAATGAGTATAGTGAATGAAATGTCAACCTGTGCAGTCTCATAGTAGACTATGGATACTCCTAAAATAACTGCTATGACCGATGATAGTACGAACCTTAATCTTACTACTCTAGACCACGCATATAATGGATTTCTAATTTCCATCTCTTTATTGTTGTCACCAAGCCCCTCATTCTTATCGCTAACTTTCACAAATATAAAATAGTGATCGCAGTTACATTATGACCAAGAGTTTTGAGACCTATGAATTTTGAATTGGCTCACTTAAAGGTCGCTATTGGCGGGTGCGTTTTCGGAAGGGAGATTAGAAGTTTTAAGGAAATTTCTTCGACCCAAGACTATGCTATCTCAATTGCTGAAACAGAACCATGTTGTCATGGCTTGGTCGTCATATCAGAATCTCAATTATTTGGACGTGGTAGGAGGGGTAATAGATGGATATCACCCCCCGGAGGGCTGTGGTTCTCAGTAATAATCAAGTCAGGCATAAAGACTAGCTACAGTATATTTCTGTCTTACGCAATGTCATTGGCAGTGTGTGAAACCATTGCAAACAATTTCAACTTAAAGGCATTCATTAAGTGGCCCAATGATGTTCTTATTAAGACAAGAAAAGTGGCCGGTATTCTGGTAAGCTCTGCGGTTCGTGGAGAGGATTTAGAATACTGTGTTGTTGGAGCAGGAATAAATTTGAATTCAAGGCCAAAAAGGTTAAAACGATCAACTTCATTAATTGAACATACAAGTCAATCTTCGATTCCCATAGAATCATTCTTAGTCTCCGTTCTTGCTCTCTTCAATAACTACTATGGTGAACTACAGTCCGGGAATTGGGAATTGATCACGAAGCGCTGGAAATCGCATTGTCCCATGATGGGAAAGAGAATCAAGGTAGTGATGAATGAAATTCGAATAGATGGGATAGCCAGCAATATTGATTCAAATGGTTTCCTGATATTGGTAACAAGAGTGGGTCAAATAGTCAAAATTTCAGATTCACAATACGCATCAATCAAAATCAAACCATGAAACAATGGCACTATCTATCTCGATTTGCCGCTTGTTAACCGACATATCACATTCACGTCATTCACATTGGTCAACGTCTTTCCGGTTATTATCTGGGCACCCAACTTCCTGAAAGCGGTACTGCTGTCATGATTCTCTAGATACCTTTGGAATTCCTTCTTTGTGCCAGGACCATCTTGACCCGCCATCGAGCCCGTAACCAACGCCCCAGCCGCTACAGAATTACCATCTATCCCATCTGTTCCTACGCAGCAAATCGAGACATCTTGGTCAGATAAAGCCTCAAGTGATAATAGGGCGTGTAATGCTGCTTCCTGATTCCGACCACCGATTCCATTTTTTCCTTTCTTATTTAGTCGAACAGTTGTTTCTCCACCTAGGACAACTGCAAAGGGGACAGACAATGATTTCAGCCCTTTCGCCAACAGGGAAAGCCATTTCCCGTGTTCTGCTACATCTCCATCAAAATGAGAACCAAGTACTAGCGTATCAATTTTTTCTGACCTCAAATATTGCGAAGCTGCATCGCAAGCCGTAGCATTATTCCCAATTATGGCATAATCAGTTTTTCTATTATTTTCTATTATACTCTGATGTTCATTCTTTTCAACTTCGATCCCGTTTGTTATGACCTCCCTAATACTCTCAATGTGTGAATTATTAACTTTCCAAATATCATATTTTAACAATATTCTCTTCGCATCGATGAATGAAGTATAGTTAGGATATGTTGGACCCGAAGCAATAGTCTCGATTTCGTCACCGATTACGTCCGAAATTACAAGGGTCAAAAAGGTAGTTGATGAAGGTGAATATTGGATCAACTTCCCCCCCTTTACCCGTGAAAGGATAGTTCGCACTACGTTCAAATCTTGAATTACAGCCCCTGACGAGAGCAATGAATGCGTAACATATCTCTTATCAGCCAGTGTAATCCCTCTCACCGGAAGTGACAAGAGAGCAGATCCTCCTCCAGACAATAGCACAAAAACTAGGTCACTAGGTTTAGCCTGTCGAAGAATACTGACAATTCTTTCGGTACCTTTAATGCTGTTCGCATCAGGCAACGGATGCCCAGCTTCAACTACATCTATTTCACGGATCCTTTTTGAAGTCCCATATGGTGTGATAATTGATCCTGAAATATGCAAAGTATTGTCCACGCTTTGTTGGAGCACATCTAGTAGGCCGATTGCCATGGGCAGGGAGGCCTTTCCAGCGCCGACTATATAGACCTCGTCGTATCTCCTCAAGTCATATGTTAATGTATTATTTCTAATATCCGACACTGTCAACCTGCCTCGATCCCTGCTAACAGATTTTGATATCAAATTCACAGGTTCAACCCCCGCTATGGCTGCTTCCACTGCAGATAATGCAAATTTGCTTGAAGCCGTTGCATGGGGTTTTTTCAATATAGATTTCTTATTGCGAATAGTTGAATTTGTCATCTAATACGTGAGACTTTAGATCAAATGAACTAGATAAGAAGATAATGATTCCGATTGTAAATTTTATTAGATCTATTTGTAAAAATAATGTGAAAAAAACCTTTGCAAATTGGCAACGCACATCCACATCCTTACAAATCATTTCAATAGTTGCCAAAAGGACAAATGATTATTCATGAAGCACATTCACAGTTTCCAATATTTTTCAAGATAGATTAATCTAGGAATTGATGCAGAGATATGGTGCTTGTGCTAGATAAAATGGTGCTGGATCTTAAATTGAAAGGTCTATCAGGAAGAAGAGGACTTATGTTCGTATCCTATTACGGAAGATCGCGGGCGTTTATCGGCAATTATAGATCATGGAAAGAATTCAATTCAGATGGGCGTATCGCAGAAATAGCGAGCTCCTTATTAAGTCATGAAACGCTCCACCTCACTCTAAACAAGATATCTTTCAGTGCCTCTGCGCAATTGGATGAATTGTTTGGACAATCAAACTATTGGGAAAAATACACCCATGGATTGGGCGAATTTGATTATCTGCAAAGCCACAGGCTCCCGCCCTCTAAGAACGCTGGAAAACGTGCTAGAAAAAGAAATAAAAAGTATTAGTGTCTTGCTGCTTTCTACGATGGTTCGCCTCAGCATTAGATATAAGCTCTGAATATGAGTTGAAGGATTTCTAACTTGTGAATTTGAATCTCCATTGAAAATAAATATGGTCTATATTCCACATAAAGCAAATTTTGCATTCAAAGATGAAAACGGATCTCCATTTTGTCAGGCTTGAAGTGCCATCTGATCAATTCAAAATATTCAAGAGGATATACAAGATTTTTGATACGGTTTTCCTGTTAGAGTCATTACAAGGACCCAAAGAATTATCGGAAATCTCTATTATTGGCTTCGATCCTTTGAGTAAAGTCACTATCGAAAATGATACAATTAATGTGATTGAGGGAGAAGAATCAACAAAATACAATAAAACAGATAATCTCCTATCGCCAATCAAGAGTATTCTGCCACATGTGGAAGATCAGCGATTTCGGTACGTTGGCGGGGCAGTCGGATATATTTCTTATGATGCCGTCAATTCCTGGGAAAATCTGAGGTCGAAAAATAAGAAAAAGAAATTTCTTTCGGACACTTTTCCAATACTTGAGTTCGGTATTTACACCGACGGGATCATAGTAGATCATGCCGCAACCAAGGTATATTATTTTTATCAAGGGAGAACTTCGCGTTCCGCTCAAATATCCAAGTTAATTAGAAGTCATGACGAAGAGGATTTAGGAGAGCAGTTTAATTTCTCTTCGCCTGTCAATAATGTCTCAAGAAATCAATATATGGATATGGTTAAAAAAGCAAAGGAATTCATATATCGAGGAGATATTTTTCAAGCTGTTCTATCCCGGAATTTGCGATTCAGCGTTAAGGGCGATCCCTTATGCGTTTATCAGATTCTAAGACGGATCAATCCATCTCCTTATATGTATTTTCTAAAAACTAGTCGTGGGGTCAAAATTATTGGGTCAAGCCCAGAGATGCTGTTGCGAGTTTCAAAGAGCTATTTAGAGACATATCCTATTGCTGGTACCAGGCCTGTTGTTGCCGAACCTGAAGTAAATGAAAAGTTCATGAGGGAGCTCGTGAATGATAAGAAGGAAGTAGCCGAGCATACAATGTTGGTTGATTTGGCTAGAAACGATGTGGGTAGAGTTAGTAAGTACGGGTCTGTAAACGTTAAAGATTTGATGTCTGTAAGGCAGTTTAGTCACGTTCAACACATGGTGACTCATGTATCAGGCTCATTACGAGATTCATATGATCAGTTTGATGCCTTTAAGGCTCTCTTCCCAGCTGGGACGGTATCGGGCGCACCGAAAATACGGGCAATGGAAATTATAGACGGATTGGAGCCTTCGAATAGAGGTCCTTACGCAGGAGCACTAGGATATTTTTCGTCGAACGGTTCATGTGATTTTGCAATTATTCTGCGATCACTTTTTATCAAAGGGAATGAGGCATACTCCCAGGCAGGTGCAGGGATTGTTATGGAATCAGATCCCACTCTTGAGTGGAACGAGACAGAGCAGAAGCTAAATGCAATGCTCCTAGCCTTGAAAAATTCAAAATTACTTAGAAAGGAAACGACTGATAATTAATTTCCTACTCGGTAGAGAATCATTTTACGCTTAAGCTCTTTCCATATGCAACTCAAAATCAGACGGGTTCAAGCTAACTCCGCATGAATTGCATCTTCCATTAAAGGGTCTTAATACATCCTTGACAGATTTCATACTGATGATTCTAATAATTCTACCCCCACATTTTTCACACATTATTTCTATAGACGGAAATGACATTAAGAGCTACCTGTATTTTCGAATTCCTGAATATGAAATGAGTTGTAAATTATTTTAAACTCTTTGCCATGGTATACTAAACGAATGTGTGCACTAACCAGAAGTAAGTCCATGAATCAAATGTTAAACGTAAGAAAGATTAAATAAGAAAACTGGGCTATAACAGTTCTTGCCTCTGGATCCTGTGTGTGGGATAGAGTTATCACAAGAGCTAGCAATCCCATTGAATTATCATGGGGAAGAATACTTTTTCTGTTGTGAGGGGTGTAAGGGCATCTTTACCAGAAAACCCAAAAAGTATTCAGGACGGAAGGCTTGAATTCTACCTATCATGTAGGTAGCGCACGTATATTTAGCAAGAATTGTGATTTTTCATGAAGGCAGTTTTTGTAGCATCTCCTGATGGGGTCGTTGTAAAGGATGTTCCAGCACTATATCCAAAGGAAGATGAAATTGTCGTCCGAATGAACATATGTGGTTTATGCGGCTCCGATCTAGAGAAGACCAGAATCTCATACGGGATGGGTTCTACCAAATTGGGCCATGAACCAGTCGGCGAGATAGTCAAGGTAGGAAGCAAAGTTACCGGCTTTAAAGAAATGGAACGAGTCTTTACACATCACCATGTTCCATGTTATTCTTGCTACTACTGCTCGCATGACTCCGAAACAATGTGTGATTCATATCAATTGAACAACTTGGAGCCATGCGGGTTATCTGAAGAATTCCTTGTTTCATCCATGCATCTCAAACGAGGAGGAGTTCTCAAACTTCCAATATCTGTAACTGATGAAGAGGCTTCGTTGATTGAACCTTTGGCATGTTGTATTAGAGCCCTTTCTAAATGTGATCTGAAGAATATAGAGGACATTGTTGTCTTGGGAGCTGGACCGGTAGGTATGATGAACGCCCTCCTAGCTAGGGATGCAGGAGTCAATAGGGTGGTTTTGATTGATCCTAATGAATTTAGGTTGGATTTCGGCAAAAGGATGGGATTTGAGGTTTTACATCCTGTAAAGGACGAGGAGAAAACAAGGAGACTTAAGGGCGTACTTTCTGGTAGAGGGGCTGACCTTGTTGTCGTTGCCACCGGCAATCAAAGAGCCTTTACTCAGTCTTTAAAAATAGTAAGAAAGGGTGGGTCAGTCATTCTTTTTGGCGTTCCTGCAAAATCGTCTGTTGTGGAAGTTGATCTTTCATTTCTGTATGCAAACGAGATTTCGATCCAGTCTTCTTACGCAGCGACCGAGCGAGAAACTAATCAAGCTTTAGGGTTTCTTGGTATTAAAAGATTGAATTTTGGAAGCCTTATTACACATCAATTTGAGTTGAAAGACTCTGAAACGGCTTTCAGGTGCGCCCATGATGCGCTTGATACAATGAAGGTTGTGATATTCAATCAGAAAAAGAAATAATAGTGTCTAATCGTCGTTTTGTACAAGCTAGAAGAATCATGAATTGGGGGATGAAAAACAGGCTGTCTCAGATTATGGGTCAGGACGATAAACGATGTGTGATGCTCGCAGTAGATCACGGTTACTTTTTGGGGCCAACAGAAGGATTAGAAACTCCAAGAGAGGTTATAAGTCCTCTTTTGCCATTCGCTGACTCAATCATGCTAACTAGAGGCATTCTTAGAACATCTGTCCGCCCAGAGTCTTGCGTCCCAGTAGTCCTTCGGGTCTCTGGAGGAAGCAGCATAATTGGAGAAGACCTATCCAAGGAGGCAGTAATCACAAGTATCGAAGACGCCATCAGGCTCAACGCAAGTTGTCTTGCTGTATCAGTATTCATTGGAAGCAAATATGAACATCAAACTTTAACAAATCTGGCAAGATTAGTCGACGAGGGTGAAAGGTACGGCATTCCAGTTCTTGCAGTTACAGCAGTGGGAAGGGAAATGTCTCGTGACTCGAGATATTTAGGCCTCTCTTGTAGGATTGCTGCAGAGTTTGGAGCTCATATTGTGAAGACTTACTATTGCAATGACTTTGACACCGTAGTGAAGTCCTGTCCGGTACCATTAGTTATTGCAGGAGGTAAAAAACTCGATGAAAAAGACGCCTTGAAGCTGGCACATGACGCAATTTCGTCTGGGGCATCCGGGGTAGATATGGGTAGAAATATTTGGCAATCAAATACTCCGGTCTCTATGATTAAAGCAGTGAGATCGATCGTCCATGAGGGTCTAGATGTTGAGGAAGCATATAATACCTTCATTCATCAGCCATCTAATGCAAACGTGACAACCGAACTCCAAAAGTGAATTGCCTGACTTTTAACTTTAGAATAACACTTATAAATTATAACTAGCATCTGGTCAGATACATAATTTGAAATATGTTGTTGAGGAATCCATGCTTGCATGATGAAAGGAAGATAACGAACACAGATTGTTTTGTCCCGTTTCATATGATATGTTGTGGAGGAAAGGCTATATTGTGACAAGGATGAATGGAGCTGAGGCCCTGATGCGGTCTCTGGAAAAGGAAGGAGTTGACATTGTTTTCGGTCTCCCTGGAGGAGCAAACCTTCCTATTTACGATGCGCTGGTAGATGCAAAGATTCGACATATTCTTGTTAGACATGAGCAATCTGCTGCCCACATGGCAGACGGGTATGCCAGAACAAAAAGGAAAGCTGGAGTATGTTTCGCAACGTCAGGCCCTGGCGCAACAAATTTGATAACCGGAATAGCGACAGCTTACGCAGACTCTTCACCCATGGTAGCGGTCACCGGTCAAGTCCCTTTGGAGATGATAGGAAAGGACGCCTTTCAGGAAACAGACATAATAGGGATTGCGAACCCATGTACAAAATATACATTTCAACCTAGAAAGGCTATCGAGATACCCGAAACCGTTAAGAAGGGATTTTACATTGCTGAAAGTGGAAGGCCAGGTCCAGTCCTAATTGACATTCCAAAAGACGTTCAACAGGACTCTCAGGACATAGAATTTCCTGATCTAATTAAAGTCAGAGGATATAATCCTGCTATTGAAAGCGATCTTTCCAGCATTGGAAAGGCTATTGAATTGTTATTGGCGGCTCAACGCCCTATTATTATGTCTGGTGGTGGCGTAATACTGGCAGGAGCGTTTTCAGAATTGGAAGTTCTTGCAGAATTACTATTGGCTCCAGTCGTTACAACATTCAAGGGAAAGGGTTCATTCCCTGAAAATCATCCTCTAGCGATGGGACCTATAGGAATGCATGGGCATGCTGAAGCTAACAAGATCATTTTAGAAGCAGATTGTATTCTCGCTATTGGAGCAAGATTTTCTGATAGATCGGTCGGCAGATTTGATGAGTTTGGTAAAGGTATGAATATTATTCATATGGATATCGATCCTGCTGAAATTGGCAAGAATAAAGCTGTTGATGTTGCCATTGTCGGAGATGTAAAATCATCTATGAAAACTATGATCAAGATCCTGAATAAAAAAATGGTCAAGCGTAGTGAAGAAAACGCTTGGTTGCAGAGAAGGAAGGAGCTTGTAGATTATTATACTGAGAGCATCAAGGACTACCCGAGAGATCTTACTGCCAGAAAGGCTCTCAAGAAATTGAGAGATGTACTTCCTAATAATGCTATTGTTACGACTGAGGTGGGACAGTGTCAGATGTGGACGTCGCTTCATTTTGACGTTATTTCGCCAGGAACCTTCTTCAGTTCTACAGGTCTTGGGACTATGGGATTTGGGTTTCCTGCTGCGATCGGAGCAAAGGCTGCGCGACAGAATGCGACTGTTGTGGATATTGCTGGTGACGGATCGTTTAACATGAGTGAAAACTCTCTTGCCGTATCTGTATTAGAAAATCTCCCTGTCATAGTTATTTTGCTGAATAATCACATGCTTGGGATGGTGGCTCAATGGCAACGAACATTCTATGATAGAAGATACGAGGGAGTTCATCTTCATAATTGCCCTGATTACACTAAAATTGCGGACGCATATGGTGCTCAGGGAATAAAAGTCCAGTCGCTTTCGGAATTAGATAAGGGAATTAGATCAGCACTAAAGAGTAACGTGGCCACTGTAATAGACATTCCAATCGACCCAGAGGAGGATGTTTATCCTTTTGTTGCTCCTGGAACAGGACTAAAGGATATGATTGTGGGTTCCTGAGGTTTAATAGACAGATGAGTCAAACCAAGTACGTATCAGAAAAGAAGACTTCCGACGATGTTTACATTTTATCTGCCTTAGTTGAAGATAAGCCGGGAGTTCTCTTTAGAGTCACTAATTTGTTTAGGGCTAGAAATTTCAATATAGAAAGCATTACTGTGGGTTACAGTGAGTCCGCTGACCTTTCGAGAATGACCATAACCACTAGAAGTGATGATCGTACACTAGATCAACTCGTGAAGCAGCTTCGAAAACTCATCGATGTAGTCGAAGTGCGGGTATTGGATAGAACTAAAACTGTCTATAGGGAATTGGCTCTAATAAAAATGAAAGCTCAGGATCCGACCTCGAGGGCCGAAATTACTAATCTTGCCTCCGTTTTCCGGGGGAAGATACTAGATATAGACAAATTTGCAATAACGGTTGAGATCACAGGTACTCCGAGCAAGATTGACGCATTTAAAAACTTGGTATCAGACTTTGGCATTGTTCAGCTGGCACGTACTGGTGTTTCTGCTTTGCCCAGAGGAGCGGCTTAGTCCTCGAATCGATAAGAGATCAGTGAATTTGAAAAATACAATTTTTTATACCCTATTAAGGAAATACAACAGCTCTCAAATGGAATCGGGATGGGGAAATCGTGAACCCTTAGCAAAGGTGCCTTAAGATGACTCGATATAACATAGCAATGCTCAGGGGTGATGGGATCGGGCCAGAATTGATCGACTCGGCGACGTGTATCCTGAACGCAATAAATGATAATTCGTCAGTAAAATTTTCCTTAGTTCCCGTAGAGGCAGGGGATGGTGCACTTAAAAGATTCGGTAAGGCTTTACCAGAATTCACTTTATCTACCATCACTAAATCAGATGCATGTTTGAAAGGACCAGTTGGAGAAAGTGCCGCTGATGTAATACTCGTCATTAGACATCTTTTCGACTTATATGCTAATATCAGACCCTTAAAAGCCTATCCTAATACAAACTCTCTTCATGACAATATCGATCTTGTGGTAGTCCGGGAGAATACTGAGGACCTATACCTTGGGTGGGAATTTTGGTCAGACGAGGAAACTGTTATTTCACTCAGGCGGACCAGCAAAAAAGCCATTGAAAGAATAGCTCAATACGGCTTCAAACTAGCCAAATTAAGGAATAAACGGAGAAAGGTCAGTCTAGTTCACAAAGCGAATGTATTGAAGAAAAGCGACGGGATGTTTAGAAGAGTATGTTCAGAAATCGCATCACTAAACATTGACATTCAATTCGAAGAGATGTACGTCGATGCGTGTGCGATGAATCTTATTCGGAAACCTCAGGATTTTGACGTAATCGTAACGTCAAACCTGTTTGGCGACATTATATCCGACGAGGCTGCACAAGTAGTCGGGGGACTTGGCATGGGTCCGGCAGCAAATATAGGAAACGATTTTGGGGTGTTTGAGCCAGTTCACGGAGCAGCTTTTGATATTCAAGGTAAGAATGTTTCAAACCCTACTTCTATCTTGCTTTCGGCTAGATTGATGCTTCAATGGTTGGGAACAGAGCGCGACGATAAGCAAGTCATGTTAGAGGGAGATCGAATAGAGAATGCGATATTGCGAATGCTGATTGAAAACAAGAAGACAAAGGATCTGGGTGGTACTCTTACTACTAAAGAATTCACAAGGAGTGTCATGTCTTATTTATATGTGAACTAGTTGCTGCCAGATACTTCACATACACGAGTTGATTGCACAACACCTCTGACTGACACCGTGAAGGATTTGTATATAAGTCCGGACGTTGCTTAATTCATCGTCATGGAGGTCAATGGTGAAATAATAACAGGTGTTGCTTTGATTTTCTTATCAACCTTGTTTCTTTATGCTGGGATGATTAACGAGGTTTGGTCACTTTTAGTCCCTGCCGATTTTTTGATCTTAGCTATCGGCATTGGCTTTCTAAGCTTAGGGATCATTACATTGCGGCGTAAAAAGAGGCAGCAGGTAGCTTAGAGTTAGGGGGGGGTGATCTGATCGGATCCTTCTTTGGCCAGATTTATAAATAAGTTAATCTCTAATTCTACAAATTGGGTAGTCGGAGAAAATCAAGGGTTAAGCCGATACGGAAGACCAGGACAGTTGAGGGAAGGTGTCCTAAATGCACCACGATTGTAAGGTTTAATGTAAGTGGCCAAGTAGGCGATGAAATTTATGAGTGCACCGGATGCATGTCCAAGTTTCACATAGACACCCTCTAGCGCTCTATTACTAGCCTCTGTTCACTGCTTCGTGAACAAAAAGGCATATAGGATAAAAGGCTCAATATGAGGTCAATGAATGGGAAATTGCAATACGACGGAAAGGTGTTTCTTTACAGCAGTGGAATGCCTGATGATCTGATCGAGAAAAGTAAAATGAAATTGGTCGAAATTGGGGTTTCTCATGAGGACATTTTGGTAATTACGTTGCCTGAGGGAGTACCAGAGGGTTCAATCATGGTCACAATCTGGCCGCATTACCTATCGGTTGCAAAGGTAAGGAAGGTGAGAGAAGGGTCAATATACGCTCCCCAACTGTTTAATATCGACCTTTTATAACTATAGAAAATTAAGGCGCACTTCTGGAATAGGTAACTGTGTTGATGCTCCTCACATATTTTTGTAAGAAAGGAAGGCACTCTGAATGTCCAGGAGAATGGCCTATGGGAGAACCATGTAATGGGAATAATGATTGTTCATTTGATGTGACTGTTAAAAGATGTAAATGTGAATGCCATCAGTCCCAATAAACTACTAATATCGAGCGTATCTTATCATCGTATTTGAGGTGCTGTAAATGATTCGGGGTCAGGAAGAGTTAAGAAGCATACAATCACCCATTTTTTTCAGTCAGCCACCACTTCATCATACCCCTTCAAGATCGAATCCTATTCTCCTCATTAAATGTTTAGCTATCTCTTGGATTCGATTCGCGACTCTCACAACAACTATCCCCTCTGAAGGTTGTCCATAAAGAATTCTCGATTCTGTCGGCGCGAACGCGATTAATGGAAGTGCAATTAAGTCCTCTTCACCTATTACTCTTACCAAGACTGGGGCGTGACTCATTAGTGCACGAAAGAGAATCTTGACAGCTTCCAAGGATATTGATCCCGGCTGGTTTGTACAGGAAAGTTCGACTAGGTCCACACCTGAGATAGCTGCGATCATAGATTTCAGTTTAGATATGCTTGTTGCGGAGACTAACCTCTTCTCAAAACCGTCAACAACGCTCACATCGGGGACAATATTAAAACTGATAACTTTTGCGGTGGTCGTATCTCCTACAGTAATTAACTTGCGGGTTGCCTGACGCAGCTCAACTATCTTGAGCTTTTCAACCTGATGATAGCTAATCACTTCCCCAAGAGGCTTTCTCAGAAGATCAATGATCTCCTTTTGGACTGGCTTCGCATCGTGATTCATTCCATCGGTGTTGTTGAAGCTTTTTCCGCAATATCACTATCTTTCACGGCAGCCGCTACTACGCTAATACGTCCCGCAACCAGCTTTGATATCTTTCCAAATGCTAAACCAGCCAATGAATCTGGTTCCACCAAGATGACCGGTCTGCCAAGGTCACTCCCTTCTCTTATAAGAGGATGCAAAGGGATTTCACCTAAGAAGGGTACATTAAACTTATCACTTATCTTCTGTCCTCCACCTTTCCCAAAAGTGTACGTGCTTTCGTCACAGTGTGGGCAGACAAGAAAACTCATGTTTTCAACAACTCCTAATATCGGAATGTTTAGTTTGTTAAACATCCCAACAGATTTGATAGCAACATTCATTGCCACATCCTGCGGTGTAGTGACTATGAGGACACCCGTGATAGGAAGAGTTTGAGCCATAGTGAGAGGAGCGTCGCCTGTTCCTGGTGGCAGATCTATTAGAAGGTAATCCAATTCTCCCCACTCTACGTCTGTTATGAATTGCTTTATGATTCCTGAAACTATTGGTCCACGATAGATACCTGCCTGCTGAGACTGTTCGTAAAAGAAGCCCATGGAAATAACTTTCACGCCGTTCGAAACGATGGGCTGTATTTTGTTGTTTACAATCGGAGGTGAATCTCTTATCCCCAACATTAGAGGAACACTTGGGCCATAGATGTCTGCGTCTAAAAGGCCAACACTAGCGCCCGACTTGGCCAACGCCAATGCCAAGTTTACTGCCACCGTTGTCTTTCCTACGCCTCCTTTTCCGCTAGCAACAGCAAAAATATTCTTGACCTTGGGGAGCAATTCATCCATTGAAATCGCTCTACCTTCCATAACTTTAGCAGTAACCTTGAGATCCAAGTCGTTTACTCCTATGCTTTGCATAGAATTTCTCACATCCTGCTCAATTTCGCTATTGAAAGGACAGGCAGGGGTCGTTAATTCAAGAGTAAATGATACTTTCTTATCTTTAATACTTAGATCCTTAATCATACCCATAGATACAATATCCTTATGTAATTCTGGATCTACAATCTTCTTGAGGGTAGACATAACTTGATCCACGTTAGTCATATGCTACGAGTAATTTAAAGTCCAAAGTATTTAAATTGTCATACTTCGCTTGGAACCATCAACATCCCGGAGGTTCCAATGAAATTACCTACCTACTAGAATATCTATTAATTGAAAAGGATCCGTCCCAACAAGACTCGCCTCATTTCAGGGACTCAAGCTGTAATATCCAAAGACAGGAAAGGTCTATGTATGATTATGTTATCCAAAGGTTAATAAATTGATGTTCCGTCGCTATCAATTGTATATTATGTTTGCGATCGTGCATATGAGCGATGTTATAAGAATCCCTCCCGATCGGTTAACCCCGTCTCTTAATAGAACAGCAATTGGAATTCTTAAAGAGAAATATGAGAGTATGATTAGCCCTGAGCTTGGGTATGTTATCATGATTATAGAGGCATCTACGAATCCTGTGGGTAAGCTCGTCGCAGGTGATGGAGCAACATATCATAGAGTAATCTTTAAGGCCTTAACCTTCTTCCCAAGATTGCAGGAAATAGTTGAAGGAGAGATAGTAGAGATAACCGATTTTGGGGCGTTTGTCAGAATAGGGCCTACTGATGCCTTACTTCATCTGTCTCAGATAACAGACGACTTTCTTAAGAGTGATGTGAAGCAAGGGATAATTTTGGCAAATCAATCTTCGAGGTCTATCAAAATTGGCGCTAAATTAAGAGGAAGGATAACCGCAGTTAGTTTGGGTAAGGGTGCCGCCATGGGAAAGATAGGAATTACGTGTAGGCAGCCGTTTTTGGGGGCCCTGGAATGGATTGAACAGGATGTGCTAAAGTCGCAACAAACTCAGTCTACTGTTCCAATAAAGGAGAAAAAGCGGGGTTCAAGTAAGTAATGCCCAGGGAACTTGCGTGTAAGAAGTGTAAGGCATTGACCGTTGGAAAGGTTTGTCCTGTGTGCAGTTCAACTGATTTGACGCCACACTGGACAGGGATGATACTGGTATTTGATCCCTCGAACTCTCATGTGGCCATGACTCTTGATCTTCGTGTCCCTCACAAATATGCTTTGAAAGCTTCATGACTTCTTCTAGAGGTCAGGAAAATGTTGTGCTTCTTGATTATTTATATCGACGAAATCTGATTCTTTCATATCTTGAAGAGGACGTAGGTAGTGGTGATATTACAAGTGAAGTAGTGATACCGGCAAATTTCTATGCCGAAGCTGAGCTGTGGTATAAGGGGACGGCAGAAAGCGTGGTGATTTGTGGTGTCGAGGAAGCATGTATTGCCTTAGAAATTTGTGGCTGCTATACTACGAAACTAGTTGAAGATGGGGCTATTGCGACCAACAATCAGCAAGTAATAGTGGTGAAGGGGGACGCTAGGGCGATACTCAAAGCCGAACGAACTGCCTTAAACTTGCTAATGCGAATGAGCGGAGTTGCAACAGATAGCAGAAAACACACTGTATTCTTAAGAAAGCTTGGTGTCAATACTCTAATTACTGCTACAAGAAAAACATCTCCTGGAATGAGATTATTTGATAAGAAGGCCATAGCGGTGGGAGGTGGACGTCCTCACCGAATGGGGCTATACGACAAGATCCTCATAAAGGATAACCATGTCGCAATTGTGGGTGATGCTAGTGATTGCGTAAGCAAGGCAAGGAAACAGTTCGGGAATAATCTGGAAATAGAATGCGAGGTTCGTTCAAAAGATGAACTCATTTCCGCTGTTCTAGCTGGTGCGGACATCGTAATGTTGGACAACTTTTCCGTGGATAATGCGAAGGTGGCTATGTCTAAATTACGAGATTTGGGCCTAAGGAATCGTGTACTTGTGGAGATTTCAGGAGGGATTAATGAGTCTAATTTCCAAGAATTTGCTCGGCTAAATCCAGATTTCATATCGGTAGGTTCGATGACACATTCTACTAGAGCAGTCGATTTTAGTATGACTGTCAAATCCCATTATAAACTTAGATAGTTATAAGTATTCCAGGTTACATGCCCCCCAACCAAATCTCATTAGTTAAGACTAGGGCTAATCAGATCATACGGCGAGCATCCTTTCAATGGCAAGTTTGGCTCTTGACCTCACCTTATAGGGAACGTTTACCACATGGACATTTTTCCTTAGAGAATGATACACCTTTTCGAGTGTGATCATCTTCATATATTTGCATATAGCATCCTCTTTCAACGGTATGAAGGTCTTGTTAGGATTATGATTTTTCATCCTATGAAGAATTCCGATTTCAGTTGCCACTATGAATTTCTTGGAATGCGATGACGATGTATGTTTGATCATTCCCTCAGTAGAGAGTACATGACAAGATTTGTTGATATCACCTTCTCCATAATGATATAGTGCTGACGTAGTACAACCACATTCAGGATGAATCAAAAGTTCGGCGTCGGATTCGGCTTCTAGACGCTCGTTGATATCACGAAATGTCATCCCCGCATGCACATGACATTCACCTGGCCAAATATGCATATTCTTCCTGCTAGTCTGTCTTGCGACATATGATCCCAAAAACATATCTGGTAGGAAAAGGATCTCCTTATGGGCTGGAATTGAGTTTGTAATTTCTACCGCATTAGACGAGGTGCAACAGTAATCAGACAAAGCCTTAATCTCCGCTGATGTGTTGACATAACTAATAACAACAGCCTCAGGATGTCTTGATTTCCATCTGATAAGTTCATCAGGATTAATCGCGGAAGCTAGAGAGCATCCGGCCTGAGCATCAGGTATCAGTACTGTTTTTTCGGGGCATAATATAGCAGCTGTCTCCGCCATGAAGTGGACCCCACAAAATACAATAAGATCTGCGTCAGTACCGGCAGCGGCTCTAGAAAGGGCCAGAGAATCACCAACAAAATCTGCAATGTCCTGAATTTCTGGGTTCTGATAATTATGAGCCAGAATCACAGCATTCAACTCTTTCTTCAGCTGTCTTATTTTTACATCATAATTTTCGATTTCTAACATTATTATAGTTTGAACAGATTGAAAGTCCAAGCAATTTAAAGCAGTACAATCCAGGATGGATTTGCAACCTTCTTCCAATTAGTGGGCAATTGTTGCCCCAAATACCAGCGAAATTGTCATGGTCTCAATTGGAACAGGGTTGGAAAAAAGGTATTTCACAGTACCTCACCATTGAATAAAAACTAGTCTTTAATTCTGAGTTAACCATATCATTATTTATAGATGGATGTGTAATTGATTTACGGTTTTGCTCGAAATAAAGAGCAGGAACCCCCCCAAATCCAAAAATATATTGCAGTCATCCAGTGTCTTAGTTCCACATATTTGCCCCACTCTACCACATGCCAGATTTAGAATTTATATATGTGTTATTATGTATAGTTGTTAAATAGATGCCAACCCATGGATCGTTAACCAAGGCTGGAAAGGTTAGAGGACAAACTCCAAAAATTCAAGGAAAGTTGAGAGATAGTCCTATTTCCAGGTTGCGTAACAAGAATAACTATAGCAAGCGGTTCGAAAAGAGAAGGGCTCCCGGTCAGAGAAAACCTGAGAGAGGCCCTAGACGCTAAAGTGCTGCGGCGAATAGTACAGTATTAAGTTGTGCCTGAGATACTCTTGAAAAAGGTCGGTATAATAGGTTTCGGAACGATAGGCCATCAAATTGCAAGATCAATCGATAGCGGCTTCTTGTCACCAGCACGGCTGAGCTTTATTGTTGATTCGTCTCTCGGCAGATTGGAAGTTGCAAAGAAATCCATAACGAATGATAAGCCACACCTGTTTTCTAATCCCGATTTGCTTTTTCACTCTGAACCATATAAGAATACTCAAATTGTAGTTGAATCAGCTAGTCGGGCTGCGGTCCGACAATACGCCAAGAAGATCCTGTCTGATGGAAAGTATTTTATCATTTTCAGTGTAGGAGAATTAGTCGATTACACGTTCATGAAGGAACTTGAATCAGAGGCTGAAGAACACACTGGTGTTATCCATATTCCGACTGGAGCGATCGCTGGTATAGATGCAATAAAATCCGCCCGGAACAATATAGACCAGGTTACCATTACAACAACTAAAAATCCCAAATCGTTGGCTGGAGCTCCTTATTTTGATATCTACAAGAATATACCCTTGCAGGAGCTCAGTAATAGGACAGTGTTATATGAAGGAGATGTCCGCAGCGCAGTTGAGTTGTTTCCTTCGAATGTGAATGTCTTTGCTGCATTAGCACTTGCAACAGGCAACATCACCAAAATCAAGGTCAAAATAATTGCCGATCCGAATATAAAAGTTAATCGACACGTGATAGATGTCAAAGGAGAGTTTGGGATCTTAAAAATAGTTGCAAGCAACATACCTCATCCAGAAAACCCGCGGACAAGTATGTTGGCAGTACTATCTGCTATTGAAGCCGTTAGATCCGCATGCAATGAGACGGTTAAGATTGGAAGCTAAAAGCTAACGGTTACCACGATTTATATAGGGTAAGAGTAAGTGTTGTAGCAAGGAATAAGGAATGAGTTACGGTGGATTTAGAAGAAACGATAGTTTCGGACCAAAACCAGTAGAAACGGGAAAGGAGTACGACGTACAGATTTCTGAAATAAGTAGAAAAGGTGACGGAATTGCTCGGGTCCAAGGTTTTGTCATATTTGTTAAGGATGGGAAAGTTGGTCAGAACGCAAAGATAAGGGTAACACAAGTTGGGAATAGGTTTGCAACAGCTGAAATAGTGAATGGGGCCACAGAGCAGTCTGCCCCGGCCCAAGAAATATCAAGTGGTAGCCAAGATCAAGCAACTGAGTCAGAAAACTAATTCGTAGAATAATATCTGTTCAACCGAAAGCAGATAGTTTTTAATACTAGGTTGTATATCCTGTGCAGTCTTTTAGGTTATATAATTTTTTTTCATCCATACATTGATAGGTTAATTACCTAGACAAAATATCGTTTCGTTCTGCAGCCGATTCTGAGATCTGGAGATCAGGCTAGAAATGGAATCTCCCAGCTGTTCTTCGTCCACCCCGCCATTGTCAAAATTTCCAGGCAGAATTAGATATATGCAAATCTTAGAACCTAAAACATCAGACAGCTCCTGATTAGCAGTAACAATAAATGGCCTCAGAGCACCTCGAAAAAGTTCGGCTCGCGCTTTGACTAATCCAGAAATCTTGTCACCTTTTGGCCAGTCGGGTCCTATTATTACCACGTTTCCTGACGACTCTTTAAATCTGACAGGTTCTTCCAATGCGCCGTCAGGTGCAAGGATAGTAACCATGTGTTTAGTCACCAATGCTGGGATATGAATAAATTTGTTGATCAGTGACTCCCAATCCTCTTTTGTGAGCTCGAGTAATGATTTTGAATAATCTGGTCGTCCAGTAAAATGGATCAATCCACTGATAGGACCCGTACTGCTTTTGATTCGGTTCAAAGAGTCACGTAAATTCACCTCATCTGAAAGATTGACGAGATACTGGGAAAATTCAGACAATTGTTCTATTTTTTCTGGGGAAATGATTATTATTTTGTTTTGTCCATTATTAATTATCGTCTGGCAGAGAGCCTTAATTCTCGACAGGTCAATGGATTCACTACTGCTTGTGCTTATTAAAACTGTTCCTAGGTTCTGGTTAGAACCTGTTCGCTGAACAACGGTGGAGATCGCTGGTTTGACGGTGTAGAATACTCGATCATTAGGTACTACTCGACCGTTTAAAAGTCGACTCGTTTTCTCTGAAGATAATGTTAAAACCATCTCAGCTACGTCTTCTTGACTCAAAAATTCCCCATCAACGATCATTTTTTTAGTATTCTCTTGAATTTTTTCTGCTATATTGTATAGCTTTTTGATAAGCTCTGCAATGTTATGCTCTAGGTCATCTTGCATAGAATTTATATCGATCTTGGATTTTAGTATTTCTTTAGCTATCTCGTTTCCTTTCGACGCAATCTCAGACGTACTACCACCCAAGTAAGGGAGAATTTTCGATAGAATATATTCTATCACGCTAGACTTCATGCCTCTAAATCCTCCGATCCTTAGGAATTCAGCAGCAGCCTTCGGATAAACAGTTTTGTAGATCCTGTCTGAATGGACCGGACCAGGATTAGTTGCGATAGATCTAATTCCACGATTTGTTAGTTCCCATGCCAATGCTTCAGCTAGCCTATTTTTGGCTCCTTGGGAGGCCGTATATGGAGTTCTGAATCTATAAGGTCGCTGCTCAAATTTGCTCTCTTCGGTGAAAAAGGTACTTATTGTAATTATCTTGCCATTCTTCGACAACAGATCAAGGCCGTGTACCGAAGTGAAGAATGTACCCGTTAGGTGAATCGCTACGCATTCCTTGAATTCCCCGTAATCTGCATTAGTGAATACCTTAACGGGACCTGACACGCCAGCATTGTTTACGATAATATCCAGACTCTCTGAAGAACTTTTGATCGAACTATACATATTAATCAAAGATTGCTCATCAGACACGTCAACTCCCGGAAATGAAATAATCTTCGCCGAGGATCCAACTGATGACATTGTTTTTAATAGGATTTCCTTGGTATCCTCTAGTGGCTTCTGTCTTCGCCCCATGATAATAATGCTTGCGCCATTTTCTGCAAATTTTGTGGCTATTGCCTGACCTATTCCTGTTCCACTTCCAGTTATTAGAACGGTTTTGTCCTTAAAGGGCAAATTAGAGATCGCCGGACTGGTCACATGAGTAGGGATTGGAAACTCATATTTAAACCAATTTTGCGTCCTGAAATTGCTGGCATTCTGGCATCAAGTAATACCGTGGGACAGTTAAGAAGATGGGCAAGTATCCAATCAATAATTCAGTTATTGACCAATCTGTACAATCCCACTAGGGAGAAATAGACATGTACGTAATATCTATCTCATTGTTGTATATCCGCAATTGGTATTTTGTCTTTTTATCCTACAGTGAGATACCTTCTAGGCCCGCCACCAGTCTATGCCTACAAAGTATACCCGTCCTTTCCTTAGCCTCGGACAAGCAAGGATGAACTGTTTCTTTACCGTAGTGGCTAATCTTCCACTCAGGACTATTGAAGTGGCAGTAATATTTGTTGCTGGTACGTATACAGATATCAAAAAAGGCGCATGATCGATACCAGGGCCTCGCTCGTACACGGCAAAGTCACAGCCAAATTTTATCCCGGGAGAAACAATATAGCCTTTATCCTTCAAGACCTTGAATACAAGATACCTTGCATCAAAATTGTCATACTGCTTTCTGCACAAAATTTTTATTCTCCTTATGGAGATTGTCTTTCGCGAGCTAGATAGGATAGACAATTCTCCTCTTTCGGCAAGATAACATCCTTCGATTAGGTCAAGTACTATTGGGACGTCAAAATCCGTTCCTTTTGGTTTCGAGATCCCAATCGGCTTACCGTAATAGCCAGTGCCAAATAGTGCACGGGATTCTTCTATGTTCCAAATAATTATCCTGTTTTCAATCAGATGTCCTAAAACTGGTGTATTCATCACATACTCAAAGCAAGGATTGTTAAAGAATCGGACGCTTCTTGGCACTTGTCAGCCATTCCTTCTATCCCTTCAATTGCGTCCTTTAAAAGGAGTAAGTCTTTGGTCACCGATATTTCATTCATTGCTTTTATTATTAAACTCCTGTGTCTCTCATCTACCAATCTTTCCAACCTTTGAACCTCCTGAGCCAGTTCAATAGTACTTGACGGATTGATACTCAGGGCTCTTGCCATTTCATTAAGTTTGAATGTTGCTTCAACTACAATACCGATCAACTCATTGATGTCTTCTGCAAACCTTCCTATCATAATGATATCTAATTGCATGTTCACAAGCCTAAATGCTACACCACTTATGTAACCCGCAATATCGTCCATAAGATATGCCGTCCTAAGTACGTCCTCTCTATACACCATTAGACTTCCAATTTCTGCGACCTCCCTGGTCACTCGCCTTCTAAGATTGTCAACCTCCTCTTCTGCAATTCTCATTCTGTCCAAAGTGGGTTGAATATCATGAATCATGCCGCGTGTAATACTTTTCCCTAATGAAGAAAGTTCTCTTGCAGAGTTCAAGATCTTCCCAATTTCATCGTGAAGTATAGCAAGGGTTTTCCGCTTGGCTTGAACTTCCAATTCCCCGCTATACATTTAGGAACAAACACGATTCGCTGGCTATTATTTCTTTTGACAATCATTAGGAATAGTTCGAATGATAAGATCTACTATCATTTGAAAATGAAACTCGGCTTAGACCATTAAATCAAATGGAACGGAAATTGAATCACGTATTTCTATTAAGTCTCTGAGGATTGCACTGGCAGTTTCTAGACCGCCAGCACCTCTACCTATGATTGTTTTCTCTCCCGAATATTCTGAAGAAAATGTCACAGCATTTAGAGTTCCAGTAACGCATATCGGATCATCCTGTTGGATTTCTGAAGGCATTACCTTAAGTTCATCATTGTCGCAGTATGCTATTAGTTTAATAGCCTTACCCTTTTCACGTGCGTTCCTTATCGCATTTAAGTCCACCTCTGAAATACCATGTCTTGAAACATCAGCGATACTGACTTTCCTTGACATAATCCAATTAGCCATAATTACGAGCTTGGCAGCAGCATCATACCCATCAATATCGAGCTTTGGAGCCGCTTCAGCGTATCCTTTCTGTTTAGCGTCGGCTAGCGCTTGCTGAAAAGTGAGTCCATCTTCCTCCATTTTGCTAAGGATATAATTAGTTGTCCCATTAAGAATTCCTCTGAAAGATAGAATACGATCTCCTCTCAGACATTCCTTTGCAAATTCCAGAATAGGGGTTCCCCCTCCAACAGTACCACTAAAGGCGAGTCTAACATTGTTATAACCAGACAACTCTAGCAAGGACGAAAAGGCCAGGGCCAATGGCCCTTTATTCACTGTGATTACATGTTTCTTGGTTTTCATCGCAGACATAATATGAGAAATCCCAGGCTCACCATTCTGAAGATTTGTAGGGGTAACTTCGATCATAACTTCAGCCTCTGTATTTTCAATAATTTCACTGGTATTGAGACAGGCCTTCTTCTCTTTGTGGTACGCGGACACAGATTGTTTCATACGTTTCGATTCTAAGAGCCTAGCGAGATCCAATCCCTGTGGGGATACAGCCATACCATTGCTGTCAACACATGCTACCACCTTCGGATTCAAACCATACATGCTGTAGAGCTCAGCTGATTTAGAAAGAAGTATTTTGACAAAGCTTTGCCCTACTACCCCAAACCCAACAATTATGATGCGCAATTTATGTTCTGAAGTAATTCCCTAATTAATATACGTAAAATTTTCTTTTGGATAGAACAAACCATTTATTGCTTCCCTAAAACGAATTAGAACGATTAATACATAATTTGCTAGAAAATCTATTTTTTGCATCTGTCATAGGAGTAGCTGCAGGCTTAGTAGGTTCATTGCTCGGACTAGGTGGGGGTATCATTATATCCCCTGTCCTCACGCTTTCCGGCTTCCTGCCATCGCAGGTTGCCTCGACGAGTTTGTTAGCAGTGGCCTCAACTGGAGCCTCGTCAACAGTTTCTTATTCGATTAAGAAAAAAATTAGATATAGCATCGGGATCAAGGTTGCAGCTTTTGCTGTTCCTTTTTCAGTTATTGGTGCCCTTATCTCTTCTGTCCTGGATCCAGATGAATTCAAGTTGTATTTTGCTATATTGTTAATATCAACGAGTTTCTATTTATTAATCCGAAAATCAATAAGACAGGACAGATTTGATCATGAGAATGGAAGAAAATTAATCTCGAACGCACTATTATACGTTGGAGCTTCAGCAGCTGGTCTAATATCAAGCCTTTTCGGAATTGGAGGAGGGATCATCTTTGTTCCTCTATTGTTTGCGGTAAAAAAACTATCAATGCAGCAATCAGTCGCCACATCGCAGCTATCTATACTGATAACCTCTATTGCTGGTATTTTGACTCATTCAGTTCTTTTTCAGCAGGATTATTTGTTCGCGGGGGCAATAGCATTGGGTGCGCTGGCGGGTGCACAGGTTGGTTCATACATCGCTATAAAAATTAGTGATAGATTGCTAACAATCCTGTTCTCTTTTTCTCTCCTAATTATATCAGTCCAACTCATTTTGGGTTATTTGCAATAGTGCAATCATTCTTTAATACTCGTCATCCAACTGCCAAGTAGGGAGGGAACTCTTTGTTGTATTCTTATGCTATTCCAACTAAATTTTAGTTCCTTCTCAAGTTTAGCTTTTTCACGTATATGATGATCTGAAACAAGGTGGGTGAATATCTGTTCAACGGAACTCATGTGTTTTGAACATATGTTACACCAAATGGTAGAATGTGAATTCAATCTGCCATAGATAATCTTGGATCACTGGAATTTATTTTTTATTAAATGATGTTATCATATCTATCTACAAGGCCTGATATCTATCAATACTTTACAGCGATTGAGGGTGTGCAAAGGTACTTTGCACATTCAAGTAGAGTTAATACCTTTTTGCTTCGGTACCTCTTACAGGCTTTATAGGGGGAGGCAGCTTCTCCAGTTTATGTGACGGATTTGCTAAATAATGCCTAGAAGCTCCTTCTCCTGTGAGCACAATGTTACAATTTAGACACTTGTATCGAATAGCCAACGTAGCTCAACAGATTAATTATACATACATGGCTAAAAAGTATGTGGAAATGGTGCCTTAGCGCAGCTTCATTACTTCTCTGTTATCAGGTACTGAGGTTCTCAAATGATATCTATTATGGATCGAACTAGCAATATTCTCTGATTTTGATCTTTCACCGTGGTTGACTATTACTCTCTTCGGTTTAACTCGATAGACAAAATTCATAATTTGGTTGTAGTCGCTATGTCCACTAAAACCATCTATCCTTTGGGTGTCACAATTTACTGGAACGACCTTTACCTTCCCGTTTTTGTCCATCATCCCAATTTCATTCATGATTCCGTCCATTACACGTCTCCCCAATGTTCCATTTATCTGATATGAAACGAATATAATCTTGTTTCCATGTACAGGAGCGATGGATTTAAAATATTCTACCGATGGTCCACCTTCGAGCATCCCTGATGTCGCCATTATGATAGAAGGATTGTGATCTTCTAAAATTTCGTCCCGTTTTCCGGGTCCATTTACGAGAGTAAAATATTCTGACTGAAAAGGATTCACGCCAGAAGAAACACTCTTTCTCACGTTAAATCCAAGATAGTGGGCATACGACATATGAATAGCACTAGCCTCTGAGATCATTCCTTCAATATAGATCGGACATTCGACCAAATTTCTCTCTCGCATTTCTTTGTCCAATACTAACATCATCTCTTGGGCCCTACCTACGGCAGGAACTGGAATCAACACCTTGCCACCATGTTGTAGCGTATGGTTTATGCTTCTTGTAAAATTAGTATATACGGATGTTTGATCAGGCATGATATCAGAGGTATTGCCATAAGTACTCTCAGTAATCAAAGTTTCCACCCTGGGGTAAACCGAGAGAGCAGTATCAAGTAATTGAGTTCTGGCGTATTTGTAATCGCCAGAATATAATATATTATGGGCTCCCGATATATTCAGATGCACAGTAGCACTGCCCATAATATGGCCTGCATTGTTGAGGGTTATTGTAATATCCGGGGAAATATCCGTAGGCTTGCCGTATGGTAATGTTATGCAATGTTTGATCACCTCGTAGACATCACGAGACTCGTAAGGTAAGTAAGTGCCGTTTGCCTTTGCTATCTTGACCGAATCCATTTGCAAGAGCGTCATAAGAGGCAATGTGGGTTCGGTACAATAAACTGGTCCTCTATATCCATACCTATAAAGTGCTGGCAAAAATCCTTGGTGGTCAATATGCGCATGACTCAAAACAACTGCATCAAGATCATTTAGTGTAAAGGGGAACCAATCTATTCTGGGAAACGCGTCTAGCCCTAGTGCCTCACCTGGATTTAATCCACAATCCAACATAACTTTACTTTCTTGTGTCGATACAATGAAGCACGACCTACCAACTTGCTTAACTCCACCCAAGCAATAGAGTAGAACCTCTGCCTTGCTAGATGCGCTGAAAGTAGAAGACTTGTCGAATCTACCAGGAGCTTCAGGCGATATCAACTTGTCATCGGCATGACCATCGTCCGAGTTCGGATTACCTTTCCGTTTGATACCATCCAAATGGCTATAGCTACCTACTACAAGAGGAGTTCTAAAAATTCTCTGTCCTAATTCCTGAAAGAAGTTGATTCTCTCCCTCGCAGAACCCTTTAAAGTTGAATGAATTGTTTTGATACTTGTAGAAGGTATATGTGGAGAAAGTCGAGTTCTTGCTAGCCAACCTGTTAGAGACGCAATTTCTATAATCAACGCAGGGGTGATGGCTTCAGGATTACTTAACTCCAAAATTACTTCACCCGTTGCATCGTCGCAGAACGCTGCTGAAAGGGAAACATTCTTTGGGACGAGCTTCAAAACTGTTGACCTAGTTAAATCCTCAGAAATCCGTATACTTGGGTCAGTTCGGATTACAAACCGCTTTTTCATGGTCTTTGAGAGACCTGAGAGGTGCAATGTGAGTTCCGTAAGAGCAAATTTAGGGTTTTCCGTATAGAGTGCAATCTTTGGGCCTTCAAACCGGGCCGCAGTAATGGATGCTTCTTTGGGAAGTAATTTAGTTAGAGAATCATACAAGGATTCCCCATCCAATTCATCGAAGCGGTCAGTCGTCTTAGATCGCTTTTTATCAGATGTCATTGTCAGGTTGTAAGCCATCGTATTAACTTCAGAGGTTTTATGGACCTCTGATTTTACACGAGGGATTTTATTTAGCTTGAAATCATCCTCCAAACCACTATCTTCTTTCAAATTGATTCATTTCCAGCCCGCTAAGGTATTATACGGTCAACTTAAAGTTCTAGCCAAAAGGTATCCTACCAGAATGGGCAACTAATTACTCTGCTAATCCATTAATATATCTTCTTGACATGTACCTTGCATCCGAAGTTTCCAACGAACGGCATATCTATATTATAGTCCTGTATGAACCACAAAAGTTTAGGAATAATCTTTCTAATTCTACACATCCACTAACTTACTCTCGTCAAACGATTTTGAGTTGTACCAATTATACCTGAAAAAATCAAGACACCAGTCATGGAAAAGGCCCTCACGATCGATTGAGCCGTTGCTGTAAAACATGGAAGTCATATCGGTTATCCCCTTATAATTGGGAAAGATCACAGTAGCTTGATGTTCATTCAGAACTACAGCAACTTGAATCCTGTCGATCATTCTCCGTTCAACTTCACCACTTTTCAACAAGTCATGATAACCGACCTGTTTAAGCAGGTCTATACGCTTCTTAGGAACTAATGCATTTTGAGGAAGAATATAGCTAAACTTTAGTTTCTTACTTTTAATGCGCGGCAAAATCGCTTGAATCAGTTCTAGCGGAATTTGTGGTAACATTGCACAGATGTACTCTTCAGATTCTTCGTACATCTTTTTCCATCTTTCAATTACTGCAACAAGCCCGTTAACGAACTCACATTTATTAAGAGCACCTATCCTGTAGATGAACTTCATTGGTATATCTCCAGCAATATGTTCTGAAAAATAGTTCTGATACGTAGAGAGAAAGCTAAAAGTCGAAATTTGTCTAATGATGATATTCCCAAAAGTGGAAAGTGAGAAATTGCCACTTGAATCTTTTTCGATAAGCCCAGCCTCAAACAGTCTGTTTAGATTTCGATGTACCTCTTGCATTGTTACTTTCAGATCTCGTGCAAGCTTGGCCAGTTTTGTTTTCTCATCATGCAATTTGAATAAGATTTGCAACCTGTGTTCGCTTGCAAGTTCAAAGAAAATATGTTCAGTATGTTCATATTCACTAATCGATGGAAAATGTGTCTCTCTATCACCGTTTGTACGCATTTTTATACACAATCATCTATTGAACTGGTTTCAAATATTAGTTTCTTTAGACAACACAGTGTTCAAAACCAGAGTATAATTAATTTCTACATGTCCAAACGAATTCACTTGTGGTAACATAAATCTCTGTATTTTTAGCTAGGACCCGTGAATGGATAAATTTAAAACAACGTGCTACCCCAGAATCCATGGCAATACAAAAGTTGCGGCTACAATCAACACCATCACAAGTGTCAGGATTAGAGATGCGTTTCGAAAGCGGGTGGAACCAGCACTAACTTTTCTTTCGATCAATGAGTTGTACAATTGTCCTCCATCTAGCGGACCTATTGGTAATGCGTTGAAGATGCCTACATTAAAGTTGATGAACCATAACCAAAAAAGGAAGTTAGCGATAATTGGAAAAGCAGGACCAAGTGTGGACGTATATTTAGATGCCATTAGATCAGAATAGGGCACTGAACCTTCAGCCATAGTCGGTGGAAGAAGAATCGCAATTGGGTTCGAACTGAATGCACTCTTATATCGACTAAGAACGAATTCAGGATCTGGTGATATGTTCGTGATCGTAACGCCAAGGATGCCTGTATTGGGTTGCACACTTTCTGGAATCGGAGCAATTTTTGTGATTTCCTGACCGCCAGAGTCCTTCCACGTGATTGCCACCCTATTTCCTAAATTTGCCTGAAGAAGCCTGCTTAGATCCTCAATGTGCTTTACTCTGTCACCTTCGATATCCACAATCACATCTCCCTTTTTCATACCTATTGAACTTGCAAGCGAACCATCACCTACAGTCATAATCTCCACTCCATATTGAACGTCTTCCAGTTGTGGCAAAGGGACAAGTGATGAGATAACTAAATAGAGCAAACCAAGAGAAAGCCCAGCTACTATCATATTGTTCATGGGACCCGCCGTAAGAATTGCGCTCTTTTCCCTTAGTTTGGTTCTAGTCAACTCCTCCCTTTCTATGTTGACAAATGCTCCTATAGGAATACCCAAAATAAGCACCAATCCTGTAGACTCCACCTTCACACCATACACCCTAGCTACGATTCCGTGCCCTGCCTCATGAATGATAATTGTCAGTACTAAGGCAATCCAGCCATAAGTCCATGGTAAATAAGGGTTCAGACCTGGGATAAGGAGGTTTGATTGAGGTCCTATATCCCTAACCCCTTCACGAGCAGCTCCATTTGAAAACAGAACCATTAGCGAACCTACTATCAAAAATACAGCGAGAGCAGTTATGAGTGGCATGAGATACGTATTAAATCTTGCATAGATCTTGGCGATTTTACTACCTGCTACCTTATCGAAAAAACTGAGCCCATAGGGTGTATGAATAAGAATTAGTGGGAACTTAATCTCCGCCCGTACCTTGTTACTTTGTGCCTGGTTTCCCAACTTCTTCTATAACGATATTTGGCTATTTAAATGAAGTCATTAGCCTATTAGCCTATGACACTTCACAATTAAGACAAGTACGACGTAAATTATGAAATCCAACATTATATTACAAGATTGTAAAAGTTGAACATTGTAAAAATTGAATACTAATATATTTAAATCAAAGATAACATTGTGAAACGGAATAGTAGGGAACAATGTCTACAACAGGAGAAAATCAAAATTTGACGGAAGGTATTATCCATGAAAGTGAGAGAAGAAAGCTTTCTGAGCCCCCAATTGATGTTTTGTTTAATTCCTCTCTTCTCTTGAAGCGAGATGCCTGGGATATCGATGTCGCCTTAATGCTTAGGATGTTGCTGGATATTCTTGAAAAGATCCAATACAAGGATTTGAGAATTTGTGGTGTTGCTGCCCTGTCTTCATCGATGATTCATCGAATAAAAGTGGAAAGTATTTTCAAGTTGCAATCTTTGTCCGAAAAGAAAAGCACTCCCTCAAGTCGAGGAGATGAAATTCCCATTGAGAATTTAAGCCCTATCACAATACCTTTTCGATACGAGTCAAGCTATCCTGTCTCTCTTCAAGAGCTTCTGTCTGTGCTAGAGAGCATGGTATCAACCCTCACTGAATCAGGGGCACGTAAACCGCGTATCAACATAGAACCAGTTGAGGATTTTTCATTTGAGGAATACTTTGTAAGAATTGAAGAAAGCTTAGCACAGTTTGAAACGATAATTCGTAACAAGCTGATCGAACATGGGGATGAATTATTCAGTAATTTGATCGCAGAAATGGACCCGCTCTCGAGTGCTAGATGCTTCTTGGCCATGTTGTATTTGGCCTTGAAGGGAAGTATTCATATAGAAGAAACTAATGATAGAGAAGATATCCTTTTATGCAGGGTACTAGACGGTTTGCCATAGGTATAGTGTAAACACTGAGATGAAAGTGAAGGAGAATGGCCTGTTGCAAGATGAAATTAGAGCGCGCATTGAGGTAGCTCTTTATTGTTCTGGGAAACCAATGTCAGTCGATGAACTTGTTAGGGCTTCAGGTATCATGTCGAGAGAGAAAACTATTCAAGTTATTAAGGATTTAATGAATATAATTAACTCTCAGCTAAAGGCTTTGGAAATAGCTAAGTTAGAGGACGGTACTTTCGTCTTGCAAGTGAAACCCATCTATCTATCTATTGTTAGAAAGTTTTCGCATCAGCCTATTTTGTCACAAGCGTCTCTGAAGACCTTATCTTATATTGCATACGAGCAACCAGTTACATCTACTAGGCTGGTACGGATTAGAGGTTCTCAAGTATATTCGCATTTGAAGGAATTACATAGTCACGGATTTGTCAAACACGATTCACTAGGTAGGTTGAAGGTATACAAGACAACTGAGAAATTTATAAGCTATTTTGGAATTCCGAACTTAGATTTGTTGAAAAGAAATTTGGCTACTTCGGGAAAACGTAGCTCTTAGATGGATGTGATTATTGATTCTTTCGCCGAAGGTATCCTGCGTATTGAAAAGTATTAAATTACCCCTTTTGGACGTTGGTTTATTATGAGGAAGTCAATAGAGAATCTCACTGGCAGAAAATACACTGGGGGGAAAATTACTCCTTGCAGAAGTCGAAAGAAATACGAGATCGATCGATATCCTAATGAAGCACTAGTGGGCAAAAATATCTCTATATCACGACGGACTCGAGGTGGAAATTATAAGAACGCATTGAAAAGCTCACAATTCGCTAATGTAACAGACCCTGATACTAGAACGACCCAGAAGACGATTATTTCTCATGTAATTAGAAATCCTGCAAATAGGGATTACGAAAGAAGAGGGGTGGTAAACAAGGGAGCTATAATTCAAACTGAGTTAGGCGTCGCAAGGGTAACATCCAGGCCTGGACAACATGGGTGCGTTAACGCAATTCAAATTTCCCAGTAACCCTTTCGTACTTGATCATGGTTCATTCATCCTTTTATTGTTGCGTATAGTACACACACTGAAGAAGCGACAAGAACGTACTGTGGAACAAAATTTTGCGAGAGGAAAGTCTTTTTCAAACTAACTTTGTTGAGGCAACTTAACTCTTATTCTAGTCTGGCCGACTGAATCACTTTACTCTTATTCTATCCGACTATATTAGGGCTCATATCTCCTAAGATTTTTTGAACACTAAATAAATTCAATCGCGGCTCCTGCAAATGAATACTCCTAAACTTAAAACGTGAATTCTGAGAGAAAGGTTCATTCACACGACAGGTGTCTCACTTTAATTATGTGTAAACGCGGCAATGTGCACCTGATCTTCTCCTCAATGTGAATTTGATTATTTTGTTCCTCGTTACGATTTGATGAATGAGATATCCATTGCTCTACAGTTGTCAGACAACAAAGAATAACTTGCTCGAATTCATTTAATACCTTTGTTTACATGACATTGGTTCAAGGAGTGCTATGGAAATAAAGGATATTACACAAAGGATAGTAGACTGGTCGTGGAAGGAAGGGATGTTACTACGAGCATCGAAATAATAGCTCCACATGCCGCTTTATCATTTAAGTACTATCATGGGCGGGGCATCTCTCCCGAAAAGTACCTCGTTATCACAGATCTTCACCTAGGTTTCGAGCACTATCTTATGGAGAAGGGGATTCAAATAAATTCGAAATTTTTTACCCAACAAATCGTTTCAGAGGTACAGGCGATAATAAAAGGCTTCAAACCGGATGGAATAATACTACTTGGAGACATCAAGCATTCAATTGTCAGTATTAATTCTATAGAATGGTATCATATCCCTCGGTTCTTGAAGGATCTGACTAATAATTATCATGTCTATTTGATACCTGGAAATCATGATGTGAAAATCGAAAGTCTGTCCCCAGCTGAGGTGTCTATAGCCAGTCCCACAGGGATTACGATAGGTGATACACTCTTCTTACACGGTCATACGATGCCATCGAGCAAAAAATCAGCTGTAAATAAAATAGTGATGGGACACTTGCATCCAGTTTTAAATAAACCCGATAGCAACCTAAACGGTGAACGTGTTTGGATATTCCTTCGAGTTAAGAAAAGTTCTGTATTCAAAAATGAAGGAGGGTACCTTGACTTAGTAACAATGCCTTCTATTAATCGATTTATCACTCCCTCCAATGGAGGAAGAAAGGATACTACTGTTTCTATGTCCCCTATTATTAGAAATGCAACGAAATCTTATGACTATGTTAAACAGGCGTTAGTGATATGTTTAGACGGATACGTATTGGGAGACGAAAGGCTACTTCCCTTCGTAACTTGACTATCATCCTTTTGGATCGCCCAATCGAAAGATGATGGGCAGCTCAAGTAAACGATCTCTAATCGATTGCGGGAATGGAATTGTAATTGGTCTATGTTTCAATGTACGGTCTTAGGTAGTCAAAGGTAGGTGTATGAGTCCTAATCCATTCCAATGTATTAATGAATGTGGAAGCAGATTCGACCGTTGTCAGTACAGGTACTCCGAGTTCAACCGCCTTCCTACGTATCAGATATTCATCATCTAGCATCCCAACATATTTCTCAATTGTAGATGTGGATGGAATATTGATAATGAAACCGACTTGACGTCTAAATAGCATTTCTGAAATATTGGGTTTTCTAAGAGGTTCGCTGATCTTGTATACCCTTTCAACGGGACGAATGTTAAAATTTTCCATAAAATCAGCGGTGTGTTCTGTAGCCATAATTGAGTATCCCATGTTGCCGATCTTTCGTGCAAGCGGAAGGAGTCTTTCCTTGTTAATAGTACCTCCTGCAGTTATCAAAACTCTACCACTGAGTGGCAAGGTGAATCCGGCTGCAATATAGGCTTTCGATAGTGCATCGTGAAAACTTGACCCAAAACAGGCTACTTCCCCTGTAGATTGCATTTCAACACCAAGGACAATATCTGCACCCTCGAGCTGCATAAAAGAAAATTGAGGAACTTTTATGCCGAAACCAGACTTTCTTAACCAACAGTCACCACGATCAAAAGGTAATTTTTTTCCTATCATGGCTCGTGCCGCCAGTGAAATTAGATTTAGGCCAGTAAATTTTGATACGAACGGCATTGACCTAGAAGCGCGGACATTGGCTTCTATTACAAATACCTGGCCATTCTTTAACAAAAACTGTATATTAAAAGGTCCTACTATCTTCATTGCCACGCCAATTCTTTTGCTATATTCAGTAATAGTTTCTATAGTCTCTCTATCTAACCTCCAAGGAGGAATGCACATCATTGCGTCTCCTGAGTGAACTCCAGCGTTATCGATATGTTCAATAACAGAACCAATTACTACGCTTTGTCCGTCTCCTACGGCATCAACTTCCACTTCTGAAGCGTTTTCCAAGAACTTCGTCATAACAATTGGGTGATCGGGGCTTACGTTAGTGGCCTCAGTCAGAAATTTCTTTAACTGCTCGGGGGTCCAGACAACTTTCATTGCAGCACCACTGAGTACATAAGAAGGTCTGACGAGTAAAGGGTATTTCACCATCTCCGCAAATGATCGTGCTTCATTTAAACTCGTAAATTTTTTCCAGGCTGGCTGTCTTATACCCAACGAGTCAAGCAGCTTTCCGAACTTGGATCTATCTTCGGCTTGGTCTACACTCGCTGCAGATGTTCCTACAATGTTGATATTTGCAGACGCTAACTTTGGAGTTAGTATATTTGCAGTCTGGCCCCCAACACAAGTCACGATTCCATCAGGGTTTTCTCTTTCACAAATGTCCATTACTCTTTCGTATGTTAGTTCTTCGAAATACAAGCGGTCGCAAATATCATAATCGGTAGAGACAGTCTCAGGATTACAGTTAATGATTATGACTTCCTTGCAACCATTGTCCTTTAGGCCCCAAACCATATTTACAGTGCCCCAATCAAATTCTACGCTGCTACCTATCCTGTATGGTCCAGCGCCTAGGACTATCACCTTTGAAAGATTGTCCTTAGGTCGGGGTTTGCTAGCTTTCATATTTGGTATTAATGTCCTGTACTTTATTTTTGAATCATAATGAACGTCATCAAATTGACCGCCGTATGTGAGATAAAGATAGTTGGTTTTTGCTGGCCATTCGGCAGCTAAAGTATCTATTTGCTTGGTAACGGGCTGGATCATCAACCTCATTCTTAGTGATCTAACATCAATCTCGTCGATGTTACAACAGTTGGCAATTTGGACGTCTGAGAATCCCGTCTTCTTTGCTTCGAGCAACATATTCTTATCGAGATTCGAAGTTCGTAGCTTCTTCTCAGTTAAGATTATTGTTTGTATCTTGTTTAGGAACCAAGGATCTATTGATGATAGCGAGTTGACACGCTCCACCGACATGCCCGCCTTCAATGCTCTTACTACATCGAAAAGGATCTCATCTGTTGGATGCAACAGAGCTTGTTCGATGGATTCAATCTCATAATTCACTATATTACTATTACTATTACCATAATCAGAACCAGTTGCTTTAGATGAAGACAAGTACCCTAGAGGTTTATCCAGTTGAGAATTCACATCTTGACTAGGTAGATTACTTGTGTTTTCCAGCGAATTTGGATCCAAAGCATTATCCGAATTAATTACATCATAACTTTTATCGGAAACGAATGTAGAAGAAAAATTATTACCATCTGACCCATTATTGCAAATCCTAGAATTAGAAACAAGGCCATGCTTTCCATTATCGCACATTCGGATTGCTTTTTGAAGAACCTCTTCAAAGCTCCTGCCGATCGCCATTACCTCTCCAACTGATTTCATTGTGCTACCTAGTCTCTTTTTTACTAATTCAAATTTCTTGAAATCCCATCTAGGCATCTTCAGTACAATGTAGTCTAATGAAGGCTCAAAACACGCCGTTGTAGCTTTCGTGACAGTGTTAACTAATCCAGGAAGTGAGTACCCTAAACTTATCTTAGCGGCCATGTATGCCAACGGATATCCGGTAGCCTTACTGGCCAATGCGGACGATCTAGATAATCGCGCATTTACTTCGATAACGCAATAATTTTCCGAACAGGGGTCAAGCCCGAACTGAATGTTGCACTCGCCAATGATACCACATTTCTTGGTGGCTTCCAATGCTGCGCTCCGAAGTTTATGATATTCGTAGTTGTTTAGTGTCTGCGAAGGAGCTACGACTATGTTATCCCCTGTGTGAACCTTCATCGCTAGAACGTTTTCCATATTACATACTATTACACTGTTTCCGCTGTGGTCTCGCATTACTTCATATTCAATTTGCTTCCAAGAACCTACATATTTTTCAATTAGAACCTGTCGAACTACGCTAAGCGATAGTCCTCGTTGTACTATCTCTTGCAATTCATAATCATTGTAGGCAACACCACCGCCTCGTCCACCCAATGTATAGGCCACACGTATGATTACTGGATATCCTATTCGCTCAGCAATTTGTTGGGATTCTTCGATAGAGTTCGCTGATGAGCTTTCAAGGACTGGAAGCCCGCATTCTGCCATACTATCCTTGAAAAGTTGTCTATCTTCAGTGGTTTGAATTCCGTGAATTTGAGTGCCTAATACTTTTATTCCATATTTCTT
Source organism: Nitrososphaeraceae archaeon (assembly GCA_049578985.1). Lineage (GTDB taxonomy): Archaea > Thermoproteota > Nitrososphaeria > Nitrososphaerales > Nitrososphaeraceae > TH5896. Next base: position 8,182 of record JBAUMZ010000089.1, on the reverse strand, counting down.
GAAAATCCCATTTTTCTCCAACGCAACTCCACAATTTAACGCTGTTTGGCCCCCAAAACTCAACATTATAGAATCTGGGCGTTCGAGTTCTATTATGCTGGTTACATGTTCAAGGTTAACAGGCAAGAGATATACTCGATCCGCGAATCTGCTATCGGTTTGGATAGTCGCAATATTAGGATTAATTAATAAGGTGTTTATATTATCTTCCCTCAACGCTTTGAGGCATTGAGAACCAGAGTAATCGAAATGACGGTCATCGCATTACCGAATGACTTTCGCCTGCTTCTCCGATCTTAATTGCCCCACTGCCAAGGACTAGAACTTTTTTGATACTTTCATGCTTTCCCAAGTCTCCTGTCCCCCCGTAAATCTCGTAACATCCCAAAGAATATTATTCTGCTGCAGAGCGAATAAAGAGCGATTGAAAGCTCTACATCCAAATTTTGATGCATTTCTCGAATAATAAATCACAAAGTGTTCCATATTACTGTATTCTTTTCTAGAGTTGACCCAAACAAAATTCTATCTGCAGAACTAAAAAGGTATTACTGTATCTTCATTATCATCTATAAGAGATTTCGAACAGCTCAAATTAGTTAACTGTGTCTCAATGGGCAGTTGTCAGACTGTCGCAATTCTTGATTATGTCTCTGAATTTTTCGAAGACAAACAGACAGTCATACGGTCCAGGAGAAGCCTCAGGGTGAAATTGTACGCCGATGATAGGTTTGGAATTATGTTGAATCCCTTCTATGGTCTCGTCATCGGGATTGTAAAACCAGGTAGTAAAATCAGTTTTCTGCAGGCTTAACGCATCTATTCCATAGCCATGGTTTTGACTCGTTATGTAAGTAGTATTATTGTTCTTGTCAATGCAGGGTTTATTTTGACCTCGATGGCCGTATTTTAGTTTGTATGTTCGTGCCCCGGCCGCAAGCGCCAGAATCTGATTACCAAGACATATACCTAAAGTAGGTATCGATTCTTCAATTAGTCTTTTGGCCGTATTGATAGTTGCTGTACAGATCTCTGGGTCACCTGGTCCATTGCTTATAACGACCCCTGCGGGATCATATTTCTTGAGTGAATCATAATCAGTATCCCAAGGCAAAACGACTACCGAGAATCCTGATGACAAGATGTTACGGATTATACTAAACTTCGTTCCGGTATCCAATAGAACTATTCTTTTAGTATTGCGGCTTTTGATATCCTCGACAACAGAATCATAAAATTTGGCTTCTTCAGTCGAAACCTCCGGCATGAAATTTACTCCCTCATAAGTTGAACCTTCAAGTTGCTCTTTTATCCTTAGCAGGTTTAACCTAGATCCTTGGGTTCTCGAGCTTATTTTCCCTTCAACTGCGACTGACTTCGTGGACCTCTTTGAGCTACTTGTCGTGTTGACGTTTATAGCACCCATCATTACTCCATGGGTTCGAAGTCGTTTGGTTAATTCACGCGTATCAACTCCATAAATGCCCGGTATCTTTTGATCATATAACCATTCATCGAGGGTCCTAACAGAACTCCAATGACTTGCGCTAGTTGAAAGATTTTGAACAATCAACCCTCTAACCTGAATGGACGTAGACTCGAAAAATCTAGGAAGTCCGAATTGGTCTTTCAAGTTGAAATCAGGAACACCATAGTTTCCAATCAATGGATACGTTAGGCATAAAATCTGGCCCCTGTATGAAGGATCCGTTAGTGTCTCGGTATATCCTACCATACCCGTGTTAAAAACTACTTCCCCTTCCATATATGTTGGATAACCAAAACCGGTGCCTCTCATCATCAATCCATCCTTCAGTACGATGTATCCCGTCAGCTTGGAATCAGATCTTATCAGGTTGACGAAATTTGAACCCTTCAGCCAATTTGAATTGATCAGATTTAAACTTTCTTGTCGATTATGATTACAATGGACATCGGAGACTGAGCATACACACTGCTCTAGTCTTTCTTAAGTTTTTTGGCAGCTTCCAATATTATTTTTGCTACATCACGTTCAATTCCAAGTGAAGATGCAAGATGATCAACGTCAGATGAGATAATAGAGTCAAAAGTAAATCCCGACCTTGTCAACAGCTCTTTGAGCCCATCAGGAATCTCTAGTTCCTGAATTGTATATTCCATAACAAAAGTAATTTTGGACATACTAATATACTCTTCTAGTAAATTTATATATAGATGATATCGACATCATAGAAATACCTTTTGACCTAAGAGTAGTTTGTTATATTGACGCAGTGGTCATCTGTATTGGATAGCATAGACGATTGGAGTTTGATAATAAATTCTAGACGTGAGGCAACTACGTCAGACCAAGAGTTGTGTGGTAGAGTGGTGGGAGAATTCAAAGATGCAATAATAGTTCTAAATTTTGGTCGGTACCAGACAAATAAATTTCTGGTTCCGAAATCAAAAGTGGATGGATTTGACGGAACACGTGTGCACCTCAAAATTCCTCAGATGAGTCTGATTTTATTTTGCTACTAAGCCAAGCCACACCAAACATTTCTTTTACATTGGCAAATAAGTAGCGGGCACGATCACTAGGTACTACTGAACAATATTTTCCGATGAAAACAGAATTGTATTCTTACACCAACTGGCGCTTTGATACGAATCCAATAAGAATACGAAATGGCCAAAATACTCCCGTCATACATAAGCCAAGGAGTCGCATGCATGATTTCTGTAAGCCCGTTTTTCATTTGTTGACACACTATACAATCTATTGATCACGACGTACATATGAAATTACTAACATTGTCCCAAATGCGCCAATGTAAAACCCAGCGCCCACCAATAGAGTATTGTTAAGCCCCACCACCATCGACGAAATGACTGCTAGGACGGAACCTACAACTGAGGCAATAATGTTAACCCCCCAGATTAGCGTTACGTTGTGATCTTCAGTTTCGTTGATTTGCTCCGAAGTTCTATCTTCCTCTGCACTACCACTAGATCCAATTTGACTCTGTATCGCATCGGCATCTTTTCTCTTGTACCCAGTTGCTAGGCGAATGATGGATGGAAATTGGAACCCCATTAAAAAACCTATTGGGGTAAGAAAGGCGAGACTAAGTGTGATTCGTTCGTAGATGGGCAAAACTATTGTCTGATAAATTACATCATTTATGAAGACATAGTATGCTATCGTTATTACGATTAGGAATGGAATGGAAATCAGAATAGCCCTATCCGGCCTTGTGGGAAATAACTTTCCGCTAGAGTACGAGCCAACCCCTGTAGCAACCAATATCGAGAAGAGAATGACGGTTAATGCCAAGACAGGCGTTCCAAGGATTAATAGGAATTTCTGGATCAAAGTGATTTCAAAGAACATAAAACCAAATCCAATACAGGTGGCGAAAATTAAATAGTACTTGGTTGACCACAGAACTGGTATTAAATCCACCTTATTTAACTTGGAATAGTAAATTAAAATAGTTAACAACACCCCAGAAAGAATGAGTACAGTGGTAAGTAGTATTATTAGTTGTGATGGGATTCTTTCTCTTGCGAAGAAAAATGGAGAATCATCAGTGGGAGAGGGAAGAGAAGAAAAGGTTGAATTTTCCTTTCCTTCAAGTGACCTAATTGATCCTAAATTGTCAGATAAAGCTTCTTCAAATTCGGTCTGCACGTGGTCAGTAGGTAGTAGGATTGTTCTAGCATCTCTTCCATAGACTCTTTGCTTGACTATTTCCAGTTCATCTTTTGTAAAGGCACTAGCTTTAATCATCACCAGCACGGGATAAATTGATCCTTCACTTAAGGGGAGAAAGTAAAGGCCGGGTTTATTTTCCACTATAATTATCTTATTTAGGATGTCTTGATTTTCCTCTAAGACACCATTTGCTGATCCATTTCTCCGTATCGATGATTCACGAAGAGATTCATATATCAAAGGTATTAGCCTCGGTAATTCTATGTTCCATCGTACCATTACTAACATGCCATGATCTTTATTCAAATGTTGAAAATATTGCTTGAATGCTTCTACAGTATATAGGTAGTTCTCAGACAATGCATATCCACCGGCAAGTTGAGCGGCCCATGAATCTACTAGCTTGATCATAATGAGGTCAAATCTTGAATCTGTACCACTCAAGTATCTTCTCCCCTCATCAATTACCAATTCTACCTGATCTCGGTCATACAAGTTGCCGGCAGCATGGCCAAAACGTTTTGCTGCTTCAACGATTAGCGGGTTTATTTCAACTGCAGTTACATTCCTTGATCCTCCTGCCAAGGATGTCAGAACGTCCTCGCCTCCACCACTACCGATTACCAAGGTTGAGTTAATCTCTGAAATTTCGTAAGGCAAGAAATCCATGTATCGCTTAATCCATTCCAGATCCTGTGACGTCCCATTCCAACGTATAACTGGTGTGTCTGCATCTGCGTCTATTGCAATCGCGGCCAGGGCTCTAGACCTTCCAGAGGCATCTAAGCTTTGAGATTGAGTCGCATTGTGTATTTGACGGGTCACATCAATTCTTGAAAACGAATTCCACTCTGTAAAAAGATGTTCAAAACCCGCTGGATTTGAAAGTTGATAATACAGTCCTTTTTTCTCTCCCGGTTTAATTGAAATCAAATCTGCATAAGAGGTACTCAATGCCAAAACCAGTGAAAAAAAAGTAACAAGCCCCAGCGAAATCGATAACAATCTAATTAACTGCGTCCTGTTCCCATGGCTTATAACACTATTACTATGATTTAGACCTTGTTCTGCATTAGGATACTGTCTGTCATGTGGAATCAGATCTGCTCCCCTGGATCCAAACCTTTTAACTTTTAATATTCGTGGAACGCCAATAGAAAAGTGAGTTCCCCGAATGACAAATATTCCAAGCACACAAGTCACGCATATCAGCAAGGAGACAAAAACTAGGGTGTATTCAGCTCCAAAACTTCTAAGCAATGGGTCCAACAATAGCGCAGCAGCTGCAGATCCCATTAAGTCAAGAAAATAAAGTCTACTGATATCTCTTGGTCTGGAATAGAAAATAAGAGCTATAGCAATTCCTGCAAACAAGAAAGGTAATGATGATGCGAGGTAGAATAGGTAAAGAAAATCTACGCTAGGCGGAATGAAGTAGCTCGTTACTAGAAGGAAAACACCAATAGATATTGCAAATCCCAAAGAAGATTTCAGCAAATAGATCGGGACAATTTCCCTTCGCAGTAGATTCTTAGTGATATGAGCAATAAGTGAACCTACACCAAGGCCAAAAAAAGCGATTGATATGGCCATAAATGCATAGTCATACCACAGGATTATTGAGAATATTCTAGTGAGAGTGAGCTCTAAAAGCAATACACTCGAGGACACTACTGCAAGAAGAATAGCATAAAATAGTACCAGCGAGGTGATCAATCCATGTTGAAACAGCAACCCCATCTAAATTTATTACTGAGTAGATTCACCTTTGAATTAGAACTGAAAGATTAATTCTGACCTGATCTTGGTGTAGTTATATTAGGCTACGAATCCGATGCTATGGGATGAAATACACGATGAAACTGGCGCCTATAATCGCAGCAACAATCACGGTTGTAATTATTATCCCTTTTTTTGTAGTTTTTCGTCTCCTTTGCGGTCGATCGACCACTTTATCATCGAAATTTCTGCGATTGATGTCCCGTTCCATCCCTTATACCTTATTGATATCAGTAGCTGGCAATTATAAATGTGACTAATATTGTGACTAATATTGAGATGGATTTGACGTTTCACCAGCAAAACAGCGGACCGTATTAGGAGAAGGGGTACGAGATCATTTGAGAATTCTGCGAATTAGATCCTTTTCCAGCTCGCGCCATGTTTTGCCTAATTGCCAACTGATTTAGATCGAATAAAATACTGCTTCCTGGTGGAAATTTCAGATAGGCCATTTTATAAAGGAGCAAGTAAGCCATTTTATCGGTAACTAGTCCAGCCAAATTCAAATCGGGATATTATACGTCGCGCTACTATACGTCGGACGTTTCGTCCATGGGTATTAGGCTTTAATGAATTGCTGGTATTTTAATTTTCGAAGGAAGAGAGTTAGTTTATTTGACTCATCTAAAATTCTACGCGTTGGACTTACACAACAACCAATAAGACGATCAGCTTAATTTTTTCAATTAATTAGCCGCACTAAATTATCGTATTGAATTTTTAATTGATTAACAAAGACACCTTATGATGAGCGTGTCCTTCGTTACGGAATTAAGAGAAAGAATTGTTATTCTTCAGGAAGCTTTAGATTCCGAAAAAAACTTGCGGAAAAGGCTATACGATGAGAACCAAATGCTAATGGAGGAAAATCGAGAAATGGCTGATCAATTGGAAGCATTGAGAGCTCATTTAGAGGATATAGAGAAATTAAGATAGGCGTTCCTTCATATTGGATTTTGTCTTTCAAAATATCTGTCGTAAATTAGGACGATTTTTTTGATCGCTTGTACAAGAATGACTTGTGGTCTATGAAATGCAGGAGGATATCTTCATCTTTAGTCCTATAGCCTCCAGGCAATTTTAATGTGCGTCATCTTGAATATCGCACACTGTCAAGTCGTAACTTGTTCATGAACATAGCGGTGCCTAAAAAGTCGCGGTCACATGTGGCTTTCTGAGTTAGCTGGCGCTGCTTTCAGTCATATAAACTTGATTTTGAGAGCTAAACACGGCACCCAAGCTGCGAATGCAGTATCGACGGGCTCGATATCATAGGAAATATGGGAGATAAACGCACGCGACCCGCGAATTAGAGTCACTTAAGTATATGTGATGCACATATATACCTTGTGTTAAGAAATAAGTTATTATGTAAGAATCATACAGATTACGAGTTCACGATAACTGACCCAGATTCCGGTGAAACAATATGTACCAGTTGCGGAGTTGTTCTGTCTGATCGAGTGTCTCAGCAAAATGTCCAAGAACGCCGATCATTTGATGTGCTACAGGACCGGGAAAGGAGTAGGGTAGGAATGCCAAACACTCTTGCCAGACATGATAAAGGGCTATATACCGTGATTGGTAAGCCGGACAAGGACGCTAGTGGTCAGGCTATAAACAACCCCATGCGTGTCATGATGGAAAGATTAAGGACATGGGATTACCGATTACAAGCACGGTCTGCCACCGATAGGAATCTTAAGAGTGCATTTGTCAAACTTGAAGCAATGAGGGGAAAGCTATCGTTACCTCACGCCACTATCGAAAAAGCCGCCTATATCTATAGGAAGGTTCAGGAAATGGGAATGATCAAAGGGAGAACCATAAATGCTGCATTGGGTGCGTCCATCTACATTGCGTGTAGAGAGGCCGGCATTACAAGGACTTTAAATGACATAGCAGTCATAAGCAATACCTCATACAAAGAGCTAGCCCGCACATACAGGCTCATAGTATTGAATTTGGATTTAAAAGTACCTATGATTGACCCAATCAAGTGCGTAGCAAAGCTTGCTAACAAATTAGGTGTAAGTGAAATAACAAAGAGATACGCCATCGATTACATGCGTGTGATTTCAAAAAGCGAAGTTTCAGCAGGAAAAGATCCTATGGGATTAGCAGGAGCCGTCATTTATCTTTCATGTAGAAACCACGACCAACCAAGGACTCAAATTGAGGTGGCTAATGCTGGAGGTGTAACAGAGGTGACCCTTAGGAACAGAACCAAAGAGCTGTCTATGAAGATCCCGCAACTCAACTAACCTTTGATTCAGCATTGATCATATGTCAAATAATATATGGAACGCAACGAGTATGCGGGATATCCTCAAATTCTCGGTGACTAGGCAATCATTCATGGTATAGTCTGTAACCGCGATATAAAAATAGTTTCCAAAAAATGTATAAGTAATTAGATAAAATAGAGTCTGTGCAGCCCGATACATTCTCATTGAAAATACTTGAAGCTTATACTAGAGACGTTGGCAGAGGAGTAGCTCGTATTGATTATGACTCAATGGATTCTCTCACCGCTTCTACCGGAGATGTTATCGAGATTAGAGGAGGAGAAAAGAGTAAGAGTCATAAGAGAACGGTGGCAAAGTGTTTGCCGTTATACCCTTCTGATGAAGGTAAGGGAATAATTCGTGTTGATGGTCTTGTACGAAATAATGCTGGTGTTGCTATAGGCGATACTGTAGTTGTAAGAAAGATAAA
>JBAUMZ010000088.1:0-10411 GCA_049578985.1 Nitrososphaeraceae archaeon | reverse complement strand
GTCATACGTGCTACGATTAGGATTAACACAGATTATTTCCTCCTTCTAACACTGGACGTAGACGCCAAGGATTATGATTCTCTTTTGGTTGACAAGGTAATTCCTCTAGTTAAAGAAAGAAAAAATGAGTTTATAGATAAGGACCTTAGTGTAGAAAATGAGGAGACGCAGTCTACCTGATATTTGACATTGGCGAACGTCTTATGGTTTAGCATGCCAGCAATCTTATCTAAACCAGTTAGCATAGGTTCTCTAATCCATATTGTATAAGTGGTCAGTTACTTTATAATGCATGTAAGGTCACGAAAAGTGGATAATACTTGTTGCTTCTGAAGAGCCTAGATGTTAAATCTTCCTGTTACATGCGCTCTTGTGTGTGTGTGAGTTAAATCAACAAATGACACACAATGGATTAAATTTACTAATAGACTGCTGGAGTCGAGTCGATTAGGAGGCAAGGCAATTAATTAAATTCCATGTAAGGATCGTATATACTTTGCATTCTCTTATTCTTTGTCTTCAGTTCGTTGAATACTTAATCAGTTTTTGTCATGATATGCTCCCGGGATTACAGTATCTCCAGAGTTACAGAACGCGATGGAGGGTTGACCCAAACCTACGATGGCCCCAAAACTTGAATAGAATCTATTATAGGGAATTTGATTCGGACCGCATTACAGTAATACAGCAATATCGAGATATATCATCCCTCAAGGTGGAATGGTGAATTAGACGACCAAGGAACTAATGACACAGAATACAAAGTTATGCAATGTTTGGTTCGGTCACAGCACGAGTATGTAGACGGCTGCAAATACAGTGAGCATGGAGGTGCATCCGGAGTTCAAAGATCCAAAACACGGTGGTACTTACCGCTATGGTGTTTTCCAAGGAGCAGACCCAATTAATTCATACGACCGGAACGGAAAAATCGGTAGATATGAGTCTTGGTAGTTTAACTGCTCTCAAAAACATGACAAAACCTTATCTATGTCCGGTATGGTTTGGTATGCAAAGCACTTGCTGTCTCAAAAAGATATATCCTCTGAATTGACTCTGATTGATAATATTATTATATTATTAATTCAGTTTGTACTATTTATTTATTTATTATTTATTTATTTCTCAGGTTCTCTTTTTCATAACGCTTTTGCTGAATCGCCTGTATTTGATCAAATTTTCATAACTGATGAAGAAATCACCAATCAGAGAAATGATTGGGTTCAAACTTATGGCAATGACAGCACTCAATTAATGTCTGACTACACAAACCTCCTTGCTGTAGATTATCTTAGTGATGGGAAAACTCTGGATGCTACACTTTGGCTAGATTCGAATTTGGAAAATGCTTCTACGTATAGTCAACCACTCAAAAGGATTAGGTATGGTATGCTGATTGCCATTGTTTCCTTGCCTCCAACTTCAGGATATAACGGAGCCAATTACAACTACTATATTGAATCAGTGGATGGAAAATGGAATGAATATCTTTACCAATTATCATCCACAGGTTCTTCTGCGCTTATAGAATCTAAGACAAACTATACAGAATCTTTTGGTGGCCATATAGTAGGGCCAGGATACGTTAAACTGCGATTAAATCTAAGCTCTATAAATTATCCTAGTGCATACGGTTTATCATTTTATACTGCAGAATCCTTCAAATCAAATGAAATCAGAGACTTCACAAGTTGGATTGCTATTCCTCCCGCTACTCTTGACATACTAACAGAACCAGAAACAATAGTCATAAGACAAGGAGAAACGCAGATAATTCCAGCTGAGATAAAAACACCCTTTTCTAATAATGTTACTAATATAGCTTTCGATAATGGCACAGATTTTGGTTCTAGTGGCTTAAATGTATCTACCCAAAGAATTCACCCTCCAGTATTTGAGGTAAAGGTTTCTCCACAAACACCTGTAGGAGTATACACTATACCGTTTGTGGCTTCAGTGTTAATCTCAACAACAAATTCGACAGGGTCTACTAGTACACCTGCCACTGCTCCTGTTGATACAGTTACTAGAGTTATAGATCCTGAGTTTCAGGTATCTAAAAAATATCCAACAATTGGCCATATAACTAGTCCGGCAAATTTAACAATAGATGTATTACCACCGCTTACTATTAATGAGATATTTATGGCCTTTTGGGACACATATGCGACACCTATGGCAATTGTTGTAAGTGGGATAGTAGGTGTGCTTCTGACATTTGTTGTTGAACATCGGAGAAGCAGAAGGAAACACAAAAAGATATAGATGGCAAAGACCGCCATCTTCGCCATCTCAACCAAAAGACGACAGATATAGTTTAGATAAAGAGAATACAGTTTCCATCGGAAAATGGATGTATTGTTACAAACTTAAGATGAGCCAGTGCAGCCAGTTCAACCATATGAATTTTGTTCTTGTTTCTGCAATACCATTTAAAAAACTTTTGAATCATAGGATAAACCTCCACTGCTAGTGGTGGTTTAAACTTACTACCAGAAATCCCTATTTGATATCTAGTCCAGGCAACTGTAGGGGTAAGTGTGAACCACTTATCGAAAATTACTTATGGTTCCGGACTGTCAATCTACCATACTATAAATTCCATAAACGGCCCCCGCCCAGGAGGGATTGTATGAATCATGATCAGGACAGGAAACAATATAGCAGCAGCAGACAGAGCAACCATCATCCTCCATAATGTGGGTACTTTCAGTTGAAAATTACTCAACTATTTTTATCTCTATGGGGCTGTGAAGTTGGTAACTAATAAACATATTGTTAGGGGCGTCGAATCTAAAGATTCGTTTTTCTTAAACTGAATGGGCTGTGATAAAGACTCTCACAAGCAGCAAGCTGCGACAAAGACTCCCCCGTAGGCTGCGTAGATTATGTGAAAGTAGGAAGGTTGAAAAGTAGGCACAATACCATATAAAAATAAGACAAACCCACCGATGGATAGGTAGCTATCTTGTTTTTGCGTCAGGTAGAATAGTCTCCCCCACCAGATGATATGCAACCTGATAAGAAACCTTACCAATAACATATGTAAATTTGCAAGTAGCACATTACAATATGACTATCTTACGATGACCTCGCGACCTACAGAAACCATATATGCATTATTGACCCCAGAACCTACACCTGGGGAAGAGGACTAGACAAATACCTAGGGAGAAGATGGTTTCTTCAATGAAGATGAGCTTGACGGGTTAATATTTGATATCTAACATGCATAATTTGTGGAGTCGATCATCTATTATCAGCCTTTGCTAGAAATTCAATTTCAACTGCACTCCCAAGAGGCAGGCTGGAAACGCCTATCGCCAGGCGGCTATGTTTTCCTGCGTGATCAAAAATATCTGCTAACATATCTGACGCGGCATTAATTACCTTAGGTTGATCTGTGAATGTAGGATCCGAATTAACGTATCCAGAGAGCCGTATGAATTTTCTTACTCTATCCAGACCACCTAAGGCAGCTTTGATATGCGAAAGAGCATTCAGGGTGCATACCCGTGCTGCATCTTGGGCAATTTCGATGTTCACAACGCTAGTAACCTTACCTTTGAAAATTTCAGGAACTGACCCGGATTGCAATGGGATCTGCCCTGACACGTAGACCAAGTCTCCCTCAATCACGACCGGTACATATGAACCCGCTGGTGTCGGTGGTGAGGGCAACTTGAAGCCCAATTCAGCAATTCTTTCCTCAATCATCCTCAGCTCAGCTTCTTGTAGGAGAGTTCATATTAATCGATCGGGGAGGATACATTTTTGTCTAGACACAAATACTGTGAGTGCGCTTTGCTGTACATTTAAAAATGGCTATTATTTATCGGTCATTAGGGGGCTATCGTCTAGCTTGGTCTAGGATACCATCTTGGAATCAAGGTATACGCCTGGGGCGCTGGCGGTCGTGGGTTCGAATCCCACTGGCCCCATTGTGATATTAGTTCTCAAATAGGATTCACTCGACAAAAAAAAGTGAAACCAGATAGATGCAGATCGAAGGGCAAGACCGGCCAATTGAGGAATCAGACGCATATTCGCTATTCTTGTATGCGGTGAGATCACCGGTTACGCGAAACTACTATCTCAGGCGGCTGCGCATTTTCTTTAATCATATCAATCTACTTCCTAATGAGACAATGGAAAAAAGATGTAATCTATTCGCAGCAACTGGAATAAGAGATCCAAATTGGGCCTTCCATTGTATCATAAAGTTCTTGCAGTTTCAAAGGGAGAAGGTCGAAAAAGAGGAGATTACAGGTGCAACTCTTCGGAACTACGTGAAATCTATGAAATTATTCTGCGAGATGACTGACGTTCCAGTAGCATGGAAAAAAATTACTCGTGGTCTACCAAAAAGTAGAAGATTTGCTGATGATCGTGCACCAACCTTAGAGGAGATTCAGAGAATCTGCGACTATCCTGATAGAAGGATTAAGGCTATAGTTTACACAATGTCGTCTTCTGGAATTAGACTCGGTGCATGGGATTATTTGCGATGGCGAGATATAAACCCCATCAAAAGAGACGGAAAAATTGTAGCTGCCAAAATAGTTGTTTATGCTGGAGATGACGATGATTATATCTCGTTTGTCACTCCCGAAGCATACTTTCAACTGGAAAATTGGATGGGATACCGAATGAAATCTGGTGAAAGAGTTGATGGCAATAGCTGGGTGATGAGACAATTATGGAACACTAAAGAAGGCCATTATCGCCATGGAACTATAAAAGAGGCTGCTAAACTCAAATCTTCAGGTGTCAAAAGATTACTGGAAGATGCCTTATGGACTCAAGGATTGAGAAGGAAAGCAGACCTAAAAAGAAACAGATATGAGTTTCAAACTAACCATGGTTTTAGAAAGTGGTTCAAGACTCGATGCGAACAATCGGGAATGAAATCAATCAATATTGAGACTCTAATGGGGCATTCAATCGGGATTTCGGATAGCTATTATCGGATTACTGAAGGAGAACTTCTGAACGAATACTTAAGAGCAGTCGATCTTCTTACCATTAACGAAAGCAGCATTCTTAGACGCCAAGTAGCCGAGCTTTCGGACAACACAGACGAGATGGTAAAAAAGGAGGTGAGAAAAGAGACCCAACTTAGTACTGATGCTATTGCAAGTCTTTCTGATCAGATTCTCAGGTTGCAGGAGGAAATTGAAATATTGAAGAATAGAAGAAATTAGAAGTTTAAGTTGAGAGTAGTTCCTATGTAGTTTTTGCAAATTATACCTAATTTGATATTAATGAACATCTCAAATAATCAATACAGAAAAATACAGGGGATTTTGGGAGATCAGTCTTTTTCAGTTGTTCTTCCGAAACAATATGCACAAAGTTTAGGTATTTCAAAGGGCGAATACGTTAAAGTTCTCCTCGAAGGAGAGCGGATAGTCATACAGAAAGCCGACTAGGATCTTCTTCGGACACCGAATTTCTCTAAGGAGACATTAAATTGAAGTGCAGCGTCTTACTAGCAGCGGCCGAAGAATACTCACGACTTGGGTACGTTGTCATACCAACTAAAGATAAAAGACCAACTGTCAAATGGACTGAAAGAAGGGGTATAATGGCAACACCCGAAGAGTTGCAGCAATGGTTTGGTAACAATTCCAATGTCGAAGGAATTGGTATTATACTCGACATGAGTATAGTTGCAATTGAAACTGACGGAATTGGTGAGAATGTCTTTAATAGTAAAGTATTGCGGCAGCTTACTCCAGAAACACGTGAAGTATATAGAAATACTACACATACAAAGTCACCAAATGGACATCATAGACTATTTAGAATTAATACCGAAGATAACCCGCACGGTGTTAAAGAGATAACCTGTAACCTTGCAAAGAATAAAGACGATCACAATGAAATAAAGATATTATCACAAAGTAAATACATTAATGAGCGCGGTCCAGGTTACGAGAAGATAAGCGGTATCGAAAACATAGTAACGTTATCTAAAGAGCAGGTTAACGAGTTAGTACCCATACTCGAACGTTTCAAGTTAGAAATTGGTGCAATAAGGACTATAACTACAAGTTTAGCACCATATTACAGTCAACCAAATAGGGATAATCTTGTCTTCACACTATCAGGTTTTCTGCATAAGAATGGTGTCCCTGAATATCTCATTAAGGATACAATAGAATATCTAATTGATATTACTGGCAACCATGACAAGGAAAGACAGGCAAGGTTTATGGTAATTGAAGACACTTGTGCAAAGGACGCTGACAGTGACCAGGTATCAGGTTATACCAAATTACTAGAAGCAGTCGAGAATAACCAGGCTGTAATTGACGAACTACAGCAGGTATTTGGACAGCTAGGCTATTTCGTCAATGCAAAGAAACGCTCAAAGACTAACGGTTATGGAATACCTTTGGACATTGTACCTATCATAAGTCCACACGTTTACAGTGTAATTGGAGAGAACCCAATATCCTTATTCATTGCTGACAATACAGACAAGAAGCTCAAGAAGGCAATAATTGCAGCTCCTAAACGTGGCTTTGGTAGGGCAGGAAGTAATACTAGTACCACTGTAAAGACTACAGAGACAGAGACAGTTAGTAAAACGAAGACTAGTTTACAAGGTCAAGGAGACAATTATTGACGCAATTCCTATCCATGTCGTTATAAATGATAACCCATTAGACGAAGTAAAGACATACAAAATTACATTCATGCACAAGACTTCAAAGAAGCCTTTTGTTATTGGTCCTGGAAGTGTGAGCTATATCATTAATGAGCTTCAGAACAAAGGTCGTTATATCAAAGACAGAGAAACTGCAAGTCAAGCATTGCAAGCAATATTAGTCGAATACGAAGACTTGGAACTTGCTGAAATTGACCATAGAATTCCATATGCAGGTTACTTCTACGTTGACGATAGAATAATAGGTTATGACACTACCCAATTAGCATTTTCTAAACAGGACATGCTAGAAGGTATCGAGGCACTCGAAGAATTCTACAACAAAAGCAAGGACAAAGATATTTTAGTTACTGTACTGAAATGGGGTCTAGTCTCACCTTTTAGCTATGCTAGAAAACAAATGGTATCTAGCGGTGATTGGATGCCTGGACTTCACTTATGCGGTAAAACTCAGACTGGTAAGAGTACCAAAGGTAAATTTGTCTTTGCATTATGGAGACTATTAGGTACGAAATACGAGAGACTTAATATCGTTGGTTTCATGTCAACTGAAGCACGCTTCTGCACAACAATAGGACGGACAACTTATCTCGTATTATCAAATGAAGTTAGTGCATTAGCTTCTGAGAAAAATAATACAATGGTTGAGCTGATAAAACATGCTGCTGAGAATACTAACAGTCGTTCGAAGTATAATAATGACAGACGCTATGTCCAGGAACTTGCATTAAGCAATATCTTGTTTACCTCAAATGGTCCTCCACCTAGAGACGCAGCATACAGGTTGAGATACTTACCAATATCATTTGAAAGGAACCTAGAAACTACTGATGAGGAAAAGAAGGACTTTAATCTATGGTGGAATTCGAACTATAGCAAACTAGGGGTATTTGGTGACTTTGCAGCTCAATATATCATGGAAAACCAGCATTTACTAAAGGAGCTTCGCTGGTATGAGCTAGGACAAAGGATAATTGAAGAATTCTATAACGAATGCAATAAGGAAATTCCAGTATGGATAAATTCACTATACTTGTCCAATGTAGTTGAAGAGACTAAAGAACTTACATACTTCGAACTCAGGTCATTCTTCGGTCAAGCAATTATAGACGGTTATCGCAAAGACCCTTTCCTTTTAAGAGACTCAGACGGTAGAATTATTGAGAATGAGATAGACTTCGAACAAAAATTAACTCGTTGCTTGACTCAAAGACTAATACAGTATTTACATTCGCGTGGCGACGGCACAATTATAATTACGCATGATATAGTGAGAGAGCTCCAGAACAAAAGGATATCTAACCTAATTACAATGCAGTCCATTGCAGACGAGATACAGGGGTTCAGTCTAAAGAACTTGAGAATAAATGGTAGTCAAATGAAGGTAGTAGCTGGTCCATATGATAAATTCCTGGAATTCCTAAACTGTAAATTCCAGGAGATAATAGAAGAGTCAAAGAGTTAATAACTTTTTTTTTTAAAAAATTCAGGAGAGTATATACGTATGTATTTCCAAGTAGCAGGTAGCAGGGCCCATATCACTAGTGAAATGAGCGTGAATTTGGTCAAAAGCAGGGTGCTACTTGCTACCTGCTACTTTGCGATTTTCATTTTATCGCCAAGCTACTAGAAAAATGTTATTTTATAAGCGCAAACACTTCAAGATATTATAGACTATTGGCTGAAGAGTACCTTTGGACTGGTGAAAGTGCATACTGCAAATGTGGTCACCATATAATCAGACACGTTAATTGGGAGAAACTTATGGAAGTCGAACCAGACGACCCAGACATATGTTGTACTGGCGACGTTAACTGTCCATGCGACGAATTCAGACCTGACAAGGTTAAGCCCAATAGCATTATTACAGTGGATAATAAACACGACTATGAGTAAAAGTCGTATTATAAAATAGATAGGTCAATTTTATATTTTTGAATGTAAAAATGGGTGTAACGAGTTCAATTAATTACCTATGTAACATAGTGTTACATAAGTGTATAAAATACATGTATTTACACAGTATAACTACCTTACCAGTACAAGGGGTAAACTACGAAAAGCACGGCTAAAATAGAGTCTTTTTTAAGCGAGCTCTGTACAAAAATATAAATAAGTGAAGTCAAACTCCTTTAAAAATATAATGCTGAATGTTTTATATCTATGAAGCGTTATAAAATATACTAGTTGAAGTTATAAGTTGAAGTTCAATCGGAAACGATTGAGCTGGCTTTGCTTGGAGGCGGACCAGCTCAATCAGCTAGAAAGAGAATCGCACAGCTACCAGTTTTTTGAACCAATAGGAGTGTCTCTTCCTTGGTAGTTAATATCGACACAACAGTATTAAAGAGTTTTTGCTTCCATGTCATAGAAGCGTCGGGGAGGACTTTGTAAATTGTCCTCACGATCCCCACGTAAAAGGAAAGTAAGAACGTGGTTTCAAGATGACAGTCCAATGCACGGTGATAATATCAATTGGAAAGGTTGGGGGGCTAACAGAATAGTGGAAATTTTAAATGAGCTGCGCAAACAATTCGAAATACCAACTGTAAGAGGTGTCTGGTACATTTTGGTGTCCAGATACCCAAAATACATCGCTAATGTTAAGAGCATATACCAAAGCTACGACAGTATCACAGTTAAATGCAGAAATGGACAGGTAGGCTATCCAAGGATTAGCCAAGACGCTTTTAGCGATGATACTCGTAGAATTCTAGACATTGATAACGACGAATTTATTAGTGGAGTCGATAGCGCAGAAGGGACTATACAGAGTGTAAAAGATGCTAGGGAGAGATATCATATCCCAAGGTGGTATATGCAGCCCAATTACGTGGAGTTATGGATTGAAAAGAACACCATGCAGCGTTTCCTCCAAAGGATACTACGAGGCGGACTTATGAGCGATGACCCAGTGGATAGACAAATTAGAATAGCAGCGAATAGAGGCTGGTCAAGCTTTACTTTTGTGAAAGAAAATATCGATAGGCTGGTGGATAAATGGGAAGCTAAATGGATAGAACTAGGAAGTGTGTCTGGTAAGGTAGAAACATATCCCCAAATATGGGTTCTCTATTGTGGGGACTTAGACCCTAGTGGCTGCAGAATGGATGAAGGTCTAGAAGCGAATATCAGGGGTAGGTTTCATAACTGGTTCACATACAAAATTGGCAGAGACCCAAACATTCCACCACAAAAGCACATTGAAGAATTGGATAATCGCATGTCTAGAATTCACTTTGTTAGACTGGCTGTGACTATTCCACAGATAGAAGAGTTCAACCTTCAAGAACTACAAGACCCAAGTCCCGACGTGCAATTAAAACTTGAAGGTGGATGGAGTGAGAAACTAGGACGTCACAAGAAAGGTGACCCAAATGCTGCCTGGTTTATGAAACAATTTGGCAATGGTAAAGTATTCCAAATAGAACTGGATGCTATGTATGCACGTAGGGAACAATTCAGAACGATGGTGCTTGAATTTTTAGATGGCAAACCTAACGAGTGGAATAAAGACGTACTGGAAGGAGGTTTATTTGACTGGAAAATATACAAGGAGCACGTCACTGATAAGCTAGAGGCTGAACAAGACGCACTTACATGGAGACTGAGAGACAAGCTAATACATGAGCGCATAGAATTACCAGGTTGGTCTAAGATACGATATAGAATGAGAAAATTCGAGACATTTATGACTGAAACACGTTGGAGGGACGCATATATGCAGTATATGTT
>JBAUMZ010000087.1:0-3410 GCA_049578985.1 Nitrososphaeraceae archaeon | reverse complement strand
CTATCATCGCTGCCACTGCTACTATCACCGCTGTCTCCGCTATCATCGCTGCCACTGCTACTATCACCGCTGTCTCCGCTATCATCGCTGCCACTGCTACTATCACCGCTGTCTCCGCTATCATCGCTGCCACTGCTACTATCACCGCTGTCTCCGCTATCATCGTTATCACTACCCTCATCCCTTGGCTCATCTTCCTGCGCTGCAGCAGAATTAATGGGGGAAACAGTTTCCGTTGAGAATATAGAACCCCGGTAAACCGATATACCAGACACAAATGACGTCAAAGAAAGACTTATTAATAAGCATAAAAGAGCAAAATGAATTTTTTTATGCACGAAGTGATCAGTTCCATTCCACTTATTAATCCTTTTGGCTTTCTTGGCAGATTTTTCTCCGTTTTTACCCTGATTATGCAACTAATTTACAGTAAGAAATGTCGAAATATACATTTCTCCTACTAGCGTATACTAGGAACCAAATCGGCTTGGCAGGGCACTGGTTGATTGGTCTGAAGGTCTCCTTTGTTGATTTCACAATACCGAGTACAGTACTAATCACAATAACTGAAAAGAAAGCATCGCCCCATCAAAAAACAAAGCTTGGTCTAATTTGAACAGTCATTTTGAACGATCTAATCGAACGCACTGAACGTCTAAGATAAACGAGACTAAATGACACGTAAGGTAATACTCTTATCACTTTGTATGTTTTGGCCTGTTCATTCAGGACGATCGTATGTTATATATAAGCTAGCTGCTAAACGGCTGTTTTTGTTAACAAAATTTGGGAAAGTCGTTAACAATAGTTTTGATTTGTTAACGATATTTGTAAGCAGTTGTAAACGCGCCTCGTTTGAAAAAAGAAGGATTATTCTAGATCCTTTCGTAACTGACTACTGATTAAGATCTGTTAACCTTCAGTAACAATAATACCACATTACTATATAATTCACTTATTGATCTTCTTTAGTTTCTTCTTTTCGCTCAACATCTCTAATATACTCCTTAACATCATCCTCGCTAAGAGATGTTCCTATGCCAATGTCTTTGGTGATTTCTTCCTGTTGCCTTTTTGTTTTATCCAATACTGTACTAACTATTACTTTATCTCGGTCTAGTGCTGATGTTCCGATACTGTTTAGAAATTTTGACTCGGACAAAGTTGACCTCCTGATCATGTTTCGCAGATTTTCATCCTGAGAAACGGAGAGCGCCGACAAGTACAACCCTATCAGGATGAGGTAAGAACCTAGAGCGTAGGACGATACGGTAGCAAAACCAAATGGGGGATAAACTGTTGTCATAACGGTGCCCTGAGAAGCACTGAAAAACACCATAAAACCGTAACCAGCCATCAGTAGATAATTCCTGAACACGTTATTTCGAGCGAAAGATTCTGATGTAAGTTTGAAGGCAATGTAAAAGAGAATCCCACCAAACGTCGCATTGAAAGAAATGAGAGTGAAGAAAATTAAAGACTCCAATTCTTCGTGCGGTTCATAAATATGAAGATGATAGATAATCAACAACGAAAAATATGCTAGTGGAAGACAGATCAGGAACCAGTACTTTATCTTTCCCAATTTGTGAGAATAATGATATAATATTAGAGCTGTCCCTCCCCACTTCAAAAAGAACGAAGCGATATCGCTGTATTGATAGGTTTTACTGAAAATCTTCCAAATTGAACCCTCTTCTGAACTGAGATAGGTGGGCTCTGTTATAGGAAGAAGCTCTGCGGGCATTTGTTCGTAGAAGAGATATAGGTACGGGGGTAATAATGCAAATGACGCAACTACGACAGTGGCAAACGAAAGGCCGTACAGCAAAACTAGCACAGATGTACGATTAGATTTATACCATGTTAGAAAGATTACAGCAAAAATCCCCATTAAAGAGATACTCAGCACATAACTTACGAGTATTACCAAAATAGAGGGGATAGTAGAATAACTTCCTAACACGGCAATTTCCACCATAACATATACCAACAGTAGTATCAAGAAATATTGCACGATAGCTACAGCAGTATGCATCAGTCTGATATGTCTGACTCTCTTCCTGATATCGTGACTTGTTCTGCTGATAAATGCTAAAATGAAGAGCTGACAGATTATAGTGGTACAACATATGATAAAAAAAAGGATAATTCCCTCAGAGGACGATACCTGAATACCGTTGGCGCTGCTAACTACATAAATTACAGTATCTAGAGAAAGTACTGCAATAAGTACATAGACTATGTTACTAATCCTCTTTATGCCAAGGTCTTCGAGTTTGCGACACTTCAAATAAAAAGAATTGAAAACTTTCCTTGGCATTAGTTGTGTCGCTCACCTTTGCGACAGTCTTAATGCTAGCTACCTAGGCAGGCACTGGGATACCTGATATATTGCCCGAATCGGCGGTCATGTTACCACCTTCAGTCATGTTTCCCATCGTACCTTCAGTCATATTTTCTGTCATGTTCCCCTGTGCAGAGGCCTCAGTGCTCATAAGTGGCAATGCAGTACCTGCTAAAGCCAGGATTGCGACTAAAGCCATTATTTTTGTATTTACCATAGATTTTAACCTCCACTTCGAGTATATAAACACATCGTCATCACCCTTACAACTTTCCGGCCCAGCGCTCATGTGATCTAAGTTGCACGTAAGCTCAATATAGCTTCCTCAAATTAGCTTCTTATACCTATACTTAGCCGCAATACTTCATCTCATGAATCTTTCTTGTTGCCAATAACGATCTGACAAGCCCTACAAAATGAGAAACCAAATCGCAGCAAACATCATTACCCCTGCTATTGCTCTTCCCATCGCAGGGGTACCCCGTATGTAACAATCTAGGACAAGAATTATTACAACTAAGTAATTGTAAGAACTGCAATCGCGACGTGCTCTATCTATATTAGCCTCGTCTTCAAATCTGAGGCTCATGCTTAAGTCTTCATTGACACCACTAAATCTCTTACAGAAGATTAATCTAGTCAAGTATATAGATAGTCAAGTGTATAGATATCTACAAATATCTACCACTAAACGGAGGAAATGGCAATGAATTAACCTACAGAAGGCACAAAACATCTAAATTAAACTGATGAATGCAGCAGCAGAAATAACATTACCCTGAAGACTTGTGTTTGTCGACTTCCTGAAGAACCTCCATAAGATAATGTTTAATATCTTGTTCTTGAATTGAAGACTCTATCCCAGATTGCTTTTCCATCTCCTGCCTTTGTTCCTTCACAACATTTTCAAGGTCTGATGCCTTAGCCTGAACTTTCTTCTCCAGTTGAGCCTCTCCAATTGTGCTAAGGAAGCCTGAATCTGCTCTCCCCAGGTTCCTGATGTATTGCCTCAGTCTAACATCCTGGGATATGGAGGCTGCCGCAGAGTACAATCCAACCATTA
>JBAUMZ010000086.1:0-8222 GCA_049578985.1 Nitrososphaeraceae archaeon | reverse complement strand
TTTGAAAAAGCTAATACATGTGCTAGTAGGTTCTCGCTCAGCCATTTATACAAAAATTCAATACCTTTGAAAAATAAACCAGCGACTGCATCATACATCTTATCGCGCGCCCTTCTAATTAATTACTCGCGCCTACTATAATAACATAGCTAATTACAAACTAACCGTCACACAGGGCAATTCACTTCTTTGCCCCAAGTGATCTATTCTTGAGCCTAAGCTGACTTCCATGACACTTTCTGCAACGGTCTGCAGAGATTGGATTCCTACCTCCACACTTGAAACAAATTTTAAAGAAAAGCCTTCTCTGTTGTGCTATCTGTTTCTTTGTAGCATCTGTTATGGGCATTACGTGATCAAAGGGAGTGACTATCCCATAATTTCTAGCTTTCTGTTGGCTTGGCAGCCTTTCTTTGTCCATTACCTCTTGCAAATAAAGATTCTCGCTAAATCCACCTAATGCAAGAAAGCGGATAGCTGATCTAAAGGCTACAATTGTGAGTGACACTAATAGGAATAACTTATCAGCAATTTATTCCTCTGTGGACTGTTAGATTCTGCTCTACGACAAGTATACTTTACTCAATCTTCAGAGTATAGCGCACATCTGTCCTATAATTGGGCTCCGAAGCACGAAAATAAACAGTATGGATTCCTTGG
The DNA here is from genome assembly GCA_049578985.1 of Nitrososphaeraceae archaeon. Taxonomy (GTDB): domain Archaea; phylum Thermoproteota; class Nitrososphaeria; order Nitrososphaerales; family Nitrososphaeraceae; genus TH5896. The sequence goes on along the minus strand of JBAUMZ010000086.1, from coordinate 7,562 downwards.
GGTAGGGGTTTTAGAAAAGTCCAAAATCCATCAGAGACTGCAGTTGAAAGTCCAGGTCTTGAATTGAATATGTTATCTTCAGAATACATAATTTCGAAAAGATCACAGTCTACCCTACATACCTCCTTCTTAGCAAGTTCATAATTGAACCTAAACTCTATCTCAGCTCCTCTCCTCAGATCTTTCCCTGCTATTTGCTTCAGAGTATCGTTATTTTTGATCTCAGGATATTCATGGGATGCAACCAAATTATTGACTATTGGAAACAGAATCGCCTTACTTGATGGTATAATGCATGCCCTATTGGCTGACTCCATTGGTGCAGCTGTTCCAGCGAGAAACCATGTATCTTTGTGAACTTGCTGTTGGCTACAATTGGTGCCGTCCTCATCTAACGCCGGATTCAGTGATTTGGGAATCGCCATCAACCATCTCCACCATCGTATAGTCCACTCATTATAGGATATGCCGTAAGGCTTCGAATCGCAACAAAATGAAAGTTCCAAGTCGGTCCGGTCCTACTATACGTTGCAAGATAATCATATAAAGCTAGACCCGTAGTGCGTTCCTTTGAAAGATAAATGGTGCCATCGATACTACGAGAAAAAACGGAAGCAAATTATTTGATGAAAAATATCACGGAATGTTAATGTCTAAAGTTCTTTTTTCCACGGCCCGTCATACGGGTTATGACGGCTCGTGTGCCTCTTCCTTGGTTCTCCTTGAGTAAAGTTCATTCAACACTTCACGTAACGTTTCCTTCACAGCATGTTCGTCCATTTCCTCTTGCATATATACATTCTCACTTATTCCAGACTGCCTGAAATGCGCTTGGATATCCTCGACTTTCTTTTCAAATTCCTTTTCCATTTGTGAAACTCCAATAGTCTTAAGAAGGTCCAACTGGCTCGCCGCGCTTCTGTAAAATTCCCTTCTCAGCGCGGAATCTTGAGATATGTAAATTGTCGAGCTAAATATACCGACAAAGAGAAGATATGCACCAATCGGTATAAAAGCCTCCGTTATAAGGCCATATGGGGGATAGACATGGTATTGCAAGGGGGTCAGTGCTATGGAACCAAAAAGAATTACCATCCCGATTGATGACATAAGTAGAGATTTTTGAAGTCTAGTTTCGCGAACAAATTTAGAAGCAGTCCAAAATGATAGACAGAATAATAATGCTCCGACCTGTTTTGAAGCACTGAAAATTAGAAGGTATACAAGGATAATGGCAAAGGGGAAGCCCTGCAACATGGTGAAAAGAACATTCCCAAAATAATTCTGGAAAGGTAAGACGTAGTATACCAATGGTAAGCTCATAAGGAAGATGAACATTATTTTGCCCATCCTATATCGATAGTAACTTAGGAGTAGGGCAGTAGCTACCCACATAAATAAGTATGACAATAGAGAAAGACCATCAAAAATCATCGATAATAGGGAAGTAAAAGGTCCACCATGGATATTAGCCACGAATGCGATGATAGGGTATGGTTTTATTTCGTGTGTTGTATCTGGTCTTGAGAAATGTGTTTCAAGGTAAATGAGAGAGACCACGAGGTTCACGGAAACAAGCAAGAAACTGAAGGTATACAAGATGATGATCAAATTCTTTCTTGAAGTTGGCCAACTTCCAATCAGAAAAATTAGAAACAAAAGATAAACCAAAGGTGAAGTATGACTAACGTACGTTAGAATCCTCACCAAGAAAAGATTGTAATTACTCAGAAAAATCATCTGAAGGATAATGGTAATAATGATGGAGCTGGTCAAGACTAGTACGGCACTCACTGTTATATGCAAATATTCCATACGTCGCGTCCGAGCTGACACCTTGTAATTCCACACGATCTTCCCAACGGAAGCTAACATTATGGTGCTAGATACCACAAATATTGCAGATAAGATAACAAAAATCACAGTGGTTAACCAAATAGGTAGTTCTATCCCTGTGTACGTCACATACCTGACAATAGTCGAGTCAAACACAACGGTACCTGAAAAAATCAGAATGAGAATAAGTGTAATATTTTTAGTAAGGCCTAGCGTCCCAACTCTGTTGATTAATTCCTTCGCCTTAGGAAGGAAAGGGTACTTACTCAATTGTCGGTACATACAACAGGCGAATACTGATAGTTTAGGTTATCGTCGGCTATGCAGAAATCATAACTATTATCGTCGAAAAGAATAAGTAATTCATCTACTCAAACAAGTTCATGTATTTTAATTCTATTATGGATGTGTTGCGTCCTGATGAATCATACCATCGCCATCGTTGCATATTCAGCCTTGCTTTTGTGCTTTTTTCATTTTGTGTGTTGTTTGGGCCTCTTGATTTGTTCGGGGCTGAATTCTTTTCAAAAGATGAAAAGCCATTTGGCAAATCCTATGATAATTGGGTTGAAGAATTTTGGAACCAATGGATTGGTCTTTCTAGACAAGAAGCGACACCAAAACCGGATGGATGTTTGATAAACAATCAGTCACTTGTGATGCTTATGGATCCAACTGAAACCACCAGAAACACCCCTATTCAAAGATGTAGCATCTTGTCAACACAGGGTATTCTGGTACCTTTGTGGATCGGTTGGTGTGATACCTCACCTGATGGAGCGGAACCAAAAGAACCATTATCAAAATGCGCTCGAGAAGCTCTAAACGAGGGAGATATAAGATCTAGAGTAGTCGTCGATGGGAATCCTGTTGCAAACCTTAACGTGAGAAATTCTGGGGTATCGGGAATTGCGAGAAACTCTATAGCCAACGTTACCGAATTACCCCCGCCTGGTACCGAAAGCCCAAATTTTAATCTAGTAGTACCGGCAGACAGTAAGTACAATGGTCTATCTACATTCGAGGGATATTGGGCTGCTGGAAGTCATGGATTTTGGGTATTTCTGAAACCACTTTCTCCTGGTCAACACACATTTGAATATGATACTACCGTCCATCCAATAGGTGTTTCAGGTGGCACTAACAATGTTGATTCAAAGATCTCATATATACTTGACGTGAAATGATCGAGTTACGTCGTAGCTATTACTGTAAAGGCACAATAAAGGAAAATAACGAAGGAAATTTATTTATCGCCTACTGTAAGATGATAGCTAACTGCTATTTGTATCCTTCCCAACCGGCAACTTCCGTGAGTGTCTAAGATCAACTCCTTTGTCAGTGGCCGAAAAAAGATCCAGAACCCATCCGCAACTACAGAGGTAACAGATGGTTCCATGTCAAAAATGTTACCATGTGGCAGTAATACATCATTTACCACTGACCTACATCTAAAATTAGAAAATTCAAGAGATATAGGTTCCCCATTGATTGAAAGGCGAAGGTTAGATGCCTCATCCATCCTCTCAGATGCTAGCCTCCTTGCGTTTTCCTGTTCTTGATGCCCTTCTCGATCAAGAGCATAGACCCAGTTTATGATGGGCATGAAAATTTGGTAGCCGTCTGGAATTGTCACGCTTCTTGTCGGTACTGAAGGTATCTGCTGGAAATCAAAAGTTTGACATAAGAATACGATCTTTCCGATATTGTGATGCGTGTCGGTTACATGTGTCCACTCGCGCAGTGTAGGATTGTGCGATTTTGGAATAGATACTAACCACCTGCACCATCTGCTGCACAACTCCGGATAGCTCAAGTCTGGAGGTTGTGATTTCGGAGAGAAGATAACTATTTTTGAAGTGCGAACAGATTCGATATGACAGCACCCCATTTTTTATGCTTCATTGCCAATACTTAGCTTGCTTTCCATACTTCACTTCGAACAAAATTAAACCAACCTCAGATCTAATCCCCAAATTAGTAACGCACCTATTTCAGTCCATTATTGCTATTTGTGGCCTTTGACCTCTGCAACATATTGTTACTGATGACCACCGCCGCAAGAACAGGAGCCCGTACAAAACGTCACTTGTCTTTTAACAATTGCTTGAAATAATGCAGTTATCGTCATCATATCAAAGAAGATGATAGGCGCTCTTAAACTTTTCCCTTGGTCCATTGGATTCTCCCGCGTTAATAATTTCAGGAAACTACACTTGATCCATTGTGTAAAGAATAACACACATCATTCACGTCTGCAACTGAAACATACTTCGAGTACTACTTACTAGCTACTAGCTAGAAGTGGTAGATGGGTTCAAACTTTATTAAATACTTCAAATTATCATCAGGTATGAGCGACTTTGGCCGGAAGAAATTTGACTGGCCTCCGCAGGCCGCTACGGTAGAAATTGTGCAGGAATATTGGAAATGGCTCTGCAATCTGCCTAAAGCTTCAAATCCGGCGATAGATAATGATGGAGATAGGGATACTGAAGCTAACAAGCTTAATCCTAAGGGTAAAGAATATGTATTTCTATCCTTCGCGCTAGACGGTGGAAAAAATAGGATTTGTACTATTCCGGAGGGAAAAAAGGTACTCATACCTTCCCTGAGTTGCATAGCATCCACACCAGACGTAGAAAATCCTGAATTAAATGATGAGCAGTTGAGAAGGCTTGCTAATACAGATCAGGAAAACATAGAATATCGCCGCATAGAAATAGACGGAAAGCCTCTCGTGGGAGACCTGGAAAAGGATTACAGAGTAAAAGCACCAAGAAATGGCGTTTTTGTGGTTAACTATGCAGAGAGGGCCGTTTTCAACGCTCCTAAGGGTCCATCGAGGGCTGTAGCAGACGGTGTCTATTTGGTTTGGAAGCCTTCGAAAGGGGACCACATAGTACACTTTGAGGGGAAAATAGATGTTCCTGAGGAAGAAGATAGTTTAGAGTTCAGGGATTACATAGAAGATGTAACATACACTTTGAAAGTACGATGACCTAAGTTCTGGACATGCACAATCTAATATATCAACTTTAGTCCCCATACTTGAACGTCCCGCATACACTCTGGAGTGTTTGATTTGGTTTTTCCTGAGGAAAGTGTCTTCGGCCGGTAGGACGAGATGGCATCGGTCTCAAATTATAAACATCGTATCAGCGGTGAATTAGTATTGGAATAAGGTATAGCCTAGCAAGAAAGACAAAGGAATATGCCAAAAGATTTGCCAAAATATGGATTATAAGAATATATTCTGTGTAATATGATTTAGCGGTGGAATAATTATGCAAATTTATGAGGACAGTAGAACAGTGGCTGGTTTAACGCTTTCAGAGTGGACTAAGAAATTCTGGGAATGGCTGTATCAACTAGATAATGAAGCAAATCCTGTAACGAGTGTTGGCCCAGCTCGGCCATGGCGTTATGCTGGACGGCAGCCAACTCAATTTCAGAGAGAAAGTATGGAAAAGTACGGAGAGTCTGTGTGGTTCGTAGCTGCGGCGCCTTATACTGAACCCAATAGTGTAATACAATTATATGTTCCAGTCGGTAATTGGTGGTTTCTAATAGCCCCAGCTATAGCATCTTCATCTCAACATCTTTATCCGTCGCTTAACACGATAGATAAAGTTCGAAAGAATGTGATGGACGACATCAACAAAACATTCGAGCTCTGGACAATATTTGATGGCTTTTCAATACCATGGTACTACATAGCCAATACAGATAGTTTCATAGAGATCAAAGATGTTCCAACAAAAGAATCAAAGAACATGATGCATCGAAATCTAGGAGATAGCAAGATACAGACACTCCAGTGTGGTTATTGGAACTTTATCGAGCCGGTCATACCAGGCGATCATCTCTTGACAATCCATTCAAGATCCCCAATATACCGAGTCGATATAACGTATCAACTTTCAGTTACCGGTCCAACAAATTACGACATAGCGATCCATCACAATTTTTCTGGGCCATCAAATCATCTAATTTCAGACTCCTAAACCGTAAGTATTATCCTTTTTGCGATCCAAAATCCTTATCGGTGGCAGCCTGCAAAATTCTTCTATAGTAGGAGTAATTCTGCACTCTGTTTAGGGAGTATTCCCTGGATTAATCTAAAAGGGATCTCGGTAAGCCTTAAATTCTAAAGTTTATTAGAGACACCAAGGAAGATTTACTAATGAGTATGAACCCTGTTCCCTTGAAAGCGGACTACGGAATTGTGAAAGATTTTTGGCGGTGGGTATGCGGGTTCCCTAAGGCTGAAAATCCAACTATTAAGAGCAGCGGAGCAAAAGATGAATTGGCCAATAATGCTAGAAAGTCAAATGCTGATTTTTTTTATTTAAGTTTTAACTTCTCTGGTCCAAGCCGCAGGCTATGTACCGTGCGGTCAGGCAAGAAAATTTTAATACCTTCGCTAAGTTTCATAGCTGTTGACATTGATTTCTGTGAAGAGTTTGGCTCAAGGATTTCGGATTTGACTAGGTTTGCTCAAATAGATCACGAAAACATCGCGTCTCGTAGAATTACAATTGACGGGATCACTCTCGAAGATGACTTGGATCAGTTCAGAGTACATACAGATCCATTTGAAGTTGATTTTCCTGATAATGCCATTTTCGGCCTACCCGCCGGTCATTCACATGCGGTAGCGGATGGAGGTTATCTGGTTCTGGAAGAACTTAGTTCCGGAAAAGATCATGAGATACGCTTTGAGGGAAGAATAGAGATCCCTGAAACGGATAATAGCTTAGAGTATAGAACATATGAGGAAGATGTGACGTACACTTTGAAAGTAATTTAATTTTCTAATCGGTCCTTCATCAGCTCGTGTGTATTGGAACAAAGTTTCGTCCGGCCACGGCAGGACAGTTACTTTTTATGGAATCGGCTTAGCAATGCTATGTAACTAAAATCAATTGTCTTATTGGATTCCCCCGAATGGACTCAGCGTAACAATATTATCTATTGATAGTGGAATAGCTTCGTGCCGGACTACTTTGAAATTGAGAGGTTGATTGAGGATATGGCAAAATTATATTCATGTTCCTGTGCCACCAGTTGGTTTAAAGTGGAAAATCAGTGGCATCCAACAAGGGATGAATTCAGGAACAAAGTGGTGGAATTCATGAACCATTTCGAATACACATTATCTACTTTCCCCGACTCCCATGAAAGTGAAAAGTTCAAAAGACACACGCGAGAGTTATTACAGAAGGAGTCGATGCTCGTTCGTAAGGGAGACAACAAGGAAGTTGAAAAAAGATACAACTATTTTGTGAATTCTAGATAATTGATCTCTCTAGAAGATCCAGATAAATGATCTCTCTAGACGAATATTCTCGCTTACCTTCAAATGACCTCCAAATGAGAGTAAAGGATCCCATATTTGGTGAAAAAATTCACGGACAGTCTAAGAAGCTATTGCATGACTGAAAGAGAATGAAAATTATCGGAAAGGTTTTATGATGCAGAGGGCGAATTAGGCTAGGGAAAATTAATGAAGATAACTGTATCAGCTATAAAAGCAGATATCGGCGCGATAGGAGGTCATACAAGACCAAGTGATGAACTTTTAAGCTCTGTAAATGAATTTGTCAGGAAAAATTCAAAAAATCTGCTAATTGACCTGTACATTGGGTACACAGGTGACGATATCCACTTGATTATGAGTCATACTCATGGGGTGGACAATGAAAAGATTCACAAATTAGCTT
>JBAUMZ010000085.1:0-90031 GCA_049578985.1 Nitrososphaeraceae archaeon | reverse complement strand
CGGTATGTAAGTATGGAGTTCGGATTATAAGCCTTGTTGCGGATTTCAAATTGCTGTCTCAGCACATTGGTTCAATAACATGTCTCCTCAGATATTTAGTAAAAACAAAAGTGGAATTATTCGTACTGGTATGAAAGTCTTTGAGGGCACTAGTGAGATGGTCATCCATTTTTCGGTACTCAGACTTAGATCTTTACAGAATTCGAAATTCATTAGAGAATCTCTTAAGATGAGCATGTTTTAATAGGAGCAACAAGTTTTGGTGCCCCCCTTCCTCCTTCAAAAGTATTGAAGATACTTTTCTGCAAGTAGGACGTGTGCGTCTGCCTCTTTAAGTAGTTTAGATTTTTTAGATTTTGCACTCTCATACTTTGCTTGAAAGGATGAAACTTTTGCCCTGACGAATGCTTTGTAGCAAATCAGAAACTCTAATATATTTTCCAGCGAATAATCCTTACTTCTGGACACATAGTCTTTTACAAAAAGCGTCTGTAGATCTTTACGCTTGTGGTAGTCTAAATCCATAGAAAGGTGAGCTACATCCTCTGCAACGTCTGCATATCTGAGAGAGTCATTAAATTCTATCCTGTCATAAAGGTAATATTTTTTATCTTTGACAATGAATATGTTCTTCAAATATAGATCTCCGTGAATATCTCTAATTTTTATATCGGTAATCCGATCAAGGAAAAACCTTTCATTGTTCTCGACGAATTTGATTAACCTGTGTTCAGCGTACGATGCTTGACATCCGAGTCTGGACAACGTACGAAAATTTTCTTTTATTTTGGATTTCATGAATTTTGGCTGTCCGAATCTTTGGATCGCCCCGCCTGTAAATGCAGTAGAATGAAATTTACTCAGGATGGACGCTATTTTCCGAATATTTGTAGCACTTACTTTATGATCTGCTAAAAGCCGGTCCATTCTATATTCCGGAGCAATGCGTTTCATTTTAACTGCATATTCTACCACTTTCCCATCCTCTGCCAATGACTTTGCGATAGCTATTCTGTTACAATTTTCTCCTGGAAGCGTTACGATACTGACTACACCCAAGTACATGTCTTTACACAATCTTCTATTTAGCTCAACTTCTTTGTAGCAATATTTCTTTCTTAAGTTCAAAGTCGAAAAGTCGAGGATTCCTCCAAACTTAATTTGCTTCTTAACCTTGTATGCATAAGGTCCAACCAAAAAAATCCAAGAGATGTGGGTATTTTCAGTCTGGATATTCGAAGCCTCATGTGGATAGACCTCCTTATTTAGGAGACCCGTGTAAACGCCATATTGCTTGGAGATCGCTGGCTTCACAATATCCATTCATCCTTCACCTCTTCTTTTTCGTCAATGCAATTTGCTGGCTTCTAATATCTGAAACGTCTTATAGTGCAAGTTAATGTTACCTGACATTAGTCGTAAATATTTTGCTACCTCCTTCAAGATATATTTTATGAATTTGGGTTTTGAAAGTCCATAATATTATATAATTTTCTCAATCAGTAGAATGAAGTGTGTCGCAGGCCAGATAATTTTTTTGAAGCCTTTTGGTTCGTAAAAGATAATAGTGATATATCTGAGCAATGTTCTGAATCCTATTGAGCAGGAGAAAGGGAAGACTACAGGAAATATTTAGTAAGGCGATCTATGCTGATGATCCCAAACTCTATATTGTGAGTTATCGAGACTTCGATTCAATCATGGATCTCCCTCTTTTAGAATTTGTCAGAATAGCTGAAAATTTTGAGCTAATTCCCTTGAGCAGAATATCCAGCATTAGGAGAGAGAATAAGGTCTTGTATCAGAAGAAATGTTAGTTCTATCTCACTACAATGGTTCCTCTCATAGTGGCTGGATGAAGAGAGCAGTAATATTCAAATTCTCCAGCTTTCTCTGAAGCAATCGCCGTAACAAAATCCTGTTCTGGTGATAGAATAGCAGTATTGATATTCAATTCATCCACAATAAAATCATGCCTTACCAAGTCTTTGTTCACAATGGTCAGCTTGTTTGGCTCATCGATCTTGGCATATATAGTAGGATTAGTTTCGTTGAACAAGTTATCCTTAGCGACAAGCAAAATACCTTCTCTTCTGTCAAGAGATGAGGGTTGCGGTGGATTTAGGAGATTTCCAATACCCCATAAACCTCCAACAGTGATGAAAGAGATTGCAATAATAGCAATAATGTTATTGCGGATCATTTTTTATTGTTTACACCATTTTTCAATTCTATCACGAGATCGATGTACGTAAAGCTTTATTTTGCAAATAATCGTTGCATTCCATTATGAAAGTATGAGGAGTGACTCATCTTAATTCTAAAAATGAATATCTATTCTGTATTATATGTCTTCATTTTGTGTTTAGTTTGTACAATAGTTTGTCCAGGTAAAATAAGTACACTCCAAAAAGGCTGAACGTCTATCATTGCAGTAAAATAATGTCCACCCTTCGTTACAATGGAGTGCGCCGCACCACGACAAACTAACCGATATATTAAGAATTGATTAACCATTGTTGTGAGATGCGGGAGGTGGGATTTGAACCCACGAACCCCTTAGGGATGAGGTTTCCCAGCCGCATGGATCTGAGCGTCGTGCCAACGGTCTCACGCCTTTGGCCATGCTTGGCAACTCCCGCGTTTGTTTCTCAATTGAACGAGCTGAGATTTATATCCTGTCAATTCGATTCCTGATTCCAATGACTATTCATTTCCAAAAGGATTGCTGGTTAGACATTTAGGTCTAGAATCATCCAAATGGGATAGAAATAAGTTAAGGATTTGCTGATCCAAGTACGCTTAAGATAAAGGTTGAAGGTATAAGTCATTGTATCTGATTAGATCGTGAAGTGGGAAGTATATTAGATCGTGAAGTGGGAAGTATTAATCATGTCAACATAGGAGATGCATACTCAACCACAATGAAGATGTTCTTTTGGACAGATATCTGCAAAAGAATGGCAAAGCAGAAATGACAAGCAACCTCCCAATTATAAGACACCAAAGCATTTCCTTGAACCCGGCATAGGAACATTTTTGCTTAAGTTCCAGGTCGAATTCAGGAACAAACTTAAATTCAATATCCTACATTATCCTCATATTGTACGAACATGATATTCAGATCACATGGACGGGTCATGATGGGTTTAGGATAAAAGGAACAAACAGCCAGAATAACCAATTGACAGTTTATATCGATCCCTACCAACTGGCCTCCAAGTACAAGAATCAGAATGATGCAGATGTAGTTTTGCTGACTCATGATCATTTCGATCATTTAAGCATCGATGATCTGAAACAAATAATTAATAACGATACAAGCATAATATCAGCCACCGAGTGTGTTAAAAAATTAGCTGAACTGAAATTGAAACAGGTTAGCGGAATAAAGCCTGGTGAAAAGACTACTATTAAGGGTCTCGCAGTTGAAGCAGTTCCTGCATACAATACTAATAAGAAATTTCATCCAAAGTCTGATGGAAAGGTAGGATTTGTTTTAAGGATGAATGAAAAGAGGATATATCATGCTGGTGATACAGATTTGATCCCTGAAATGGAATCTGTGGATCCAGATATTGCACTTGTTCCTGTCTCAGGTACTTATGTGATGGATGCAGAAGAAGCAGCTAATGCTGTCAACGAGATACTTCGGCCCAAGAAAGTCGTAATACCTATGCATTACAATGCTATTGTCGGTACAGAGGAAGACGCTAAGAAATTCAAAAATCTTGTTAAGGTTTGCAAAGTAGAAATTCTATTCAAAGATTGATGAGGTTTTCATTAATCTGGCATGCTAATTAGACTGTTTTCATATGAATGATACTATATAGGTGCTAAGAAAAAAGCAAAGTCCGCAAAGAAAGGAGGGAAAAAATCAACCCGATCCTCAAAGAAGTGATCATTTTATAGTTATCTGATCACAGCAGCTTTATAAGGTCGCTAAAGAGTCTCTTTTTGTATCACTTCATAGTGGTTGAGTACTTGTCTCTGCGGGGGTCTTGACGTATTTCATTAAATTTGATTATTCCAATTATTGACTTAATTAATGATATTTTGTAGCAATTTTATTCCTCAAATAATTCATTCTCATTTCGAAGTTGCTGGTCTTGAAGCAGAAGTGGGATGTACTTCTGGATTTGACATCAACATAGTGGACATAGTGGTTATATTTGCCACGAAGGTCCTGTTAAGTTAAGCTCTCTCACCTCTCATTAGTCGTACAAGTTACATAAATTTGATGTCTACATTCACTACATACACCGTCACGAATTTGATTTACTTGCTATTTTAAAACTTCAGATATTTCTAAGCTCAGTATCCAAAATGAATATTGATGAGTGCGGCTATCACACTCTAGCTTTCTAGCTTTCAGGTAACAGCAGGATAAAAGGTCTACAGAACTCCTGACTTCCAAAAATGGCCAAATTCTGCGACATAGAGATAGATTTCAATTCCTTCATAGATCTAACAGGTAAACACTAACTATAAAAAGCTCGAATGTATCGTAAAGGAACGAGCAGATGTGGCAGAGTGGTCTTCTCTAAATGAGAACAAAATAATGCGTCGGCCTTGAGTGAATTAAGGCAGAAGATAGCCGATTCGCCTTCGGGCGATCAGGAGTTCGAATCTCCTCATCTGCGCCCCTTTTTTCCTAAAATTCCTCCTTTCTAATAGTTCCTCGGTGGTGTTTCTTTTGCAGCTTTGAGCTGTGTGCCGATTTTATCCTTCTGTCCAACTTCGAGATAATTTCCTTCGATGCTGATATGGGATCGTATGCCACTGCCTTCGCATCTATGGTGCTGTTGTTTGTCATTATTCTTGCTCTAATGGAGTATTTTCTTGTCTTGTGTTTGTCCACGTAAATAGTGACCAACCGAATATTTTCCAATCTCCCTTCGATCTTTTTCAGGAATTTTGTCATATTTCTTTCGATTTCATTTTTGTCATCCTTGCTTTCAGGATCTGAAATGTGTATAAAAGTAGGACCGCCATGCTTCGGAAGTAATAATTCGAGTGCATCTTTCGGTGTGATGACGCCAATTGGACGGTTATTTCCTACTACAACAACTTCTTCGTGATCCTTTAAGTCATCAGTTAATTCATCTATTTTTGATCCCTGTTCTACAGCGTAAGCATTTCTCATCATATCCTTCACTTTTACATCTCGTACTACAGTCATTGTACCTACACCAGGAGACTTACTCGCCCTCTCTCTGGGTTTGGATATGACGTGTGCAATATCCAATATATTTATGATTCCTGTCAAAACACCATCCCTGTTTATAACTGGCAAACGTGATATGTTGTACCTCCTCATTTTTGAAAAAGCATTCCCAAGGGTATCTTCGCCCTCTTGTACTATAGCACCACTCATAACTGAATCCGCCGTTGAATGACCAAACCGGGCGTTCACTACTATGTCCATCTCACTTACTATTCCTACAAGTTTAGAACTATTCTCAATGACTGGAAACGCGCGATTTCCTGTATTTAGTATCATCTCTATAGCTCGTTCTACCGTGACCTCACGACTTAGAGTTGGGGTTTTCGATATGAAATTCTTAAGCTTAGATTCAGGGGAAGCATTAACTGAAAGAAATTCCTTTGCGAATACCATCCCCAAATAGTCACTGGCATCGTTCACAATAGGAATCTGATTTAATCTGTTTGAATGCATCAGATTAAGTGCCTTTGAAACAGTATCTTCAGGGGTTAAGGAAATTACATCCTTTATCATAATGTCGTCAACAATCATTGTGGCTTATGATGATCCTAAGCATTACATTAAAAACCTTCCTCTACTTATAACAATCGATAGGATGGATAATAGACGCCTTTTCATAATTGCTGCCATAATAATAATACTTATTAGCGTATTCACAATATATCTGGCCCCTTCCGAGACGATTATCCCGATACCTAATCCCGATGAAAATATCACACGCTACGACAACAACAATAGTGCACCTTCTCAAGGCGGTCTTAGTCAGTCCCCATAAAAGTGCACTCTGATAATAGTTTAAAAAAGTAATAAGTGAATTACTGATTCAAAGGGTATTTAGTTGAGATCGGTAAAGGAGGTGATTATGATATTCAAACAAATGATGGATGTTGTGTATGTTGTTTGTCACACTGCCATCCCTGATCCTATTAATCGCCATCTATCAGAGATCCTTCTGCTGATAGCTACTCGGCTATTTGGTAACAAACAGACTGGCTTCTTCAGTTTAATCTCGATTTTTGTGGAGTCTTTAACATTTGAAACTGTCCCTAATGTGGCAGCGGTTCCTATGTTCAATCTGAGAGGTTCTTTGATTCGAATAGGATCTACCCTTACTAGTTCTTGAGTTCCAACTGCAGTATCAAAAAGATAAACTTCGATACTTATGCTATCTACGTTATCAGGTAGAGTGGATGGCTTTCCTACTACGGAACCAATGAGTGAATCACTCTTTATGAAAGTAGGATCTAATCTTGTTCCAATTGCAACTAAGCCACCAGGTCTAACGGAGTCAACTAAACCTGCACCTGTTCCTAATGTCGAAATGGCTGAAGTAATAGGCTCATATCTACTCTTCTTCTCATCGAAGAAGCCGGGCCTAATCTCGATCTCATCTCCTATCGAAAACTCTCCTTGAACTAGAGCTCCTCCTACTACACCACCGCTGACCCTCTGGACTTGAATACCAGGCTTGTTCACGTCAAAAGATCGCAATACATGCATTATTGGTTTAGCAGCTTTGTTTCGAATCGGGTTCTTAAGTTTGCTTTCTATGGCTTCGATGAGAGCATCTATGTTTACCCTGTGTTGAGCTGATACAGGAACGATGGGAGCCTCCTCTGCAGTGCTGCCACTGACGAATGATTTGATCTGATCATAATTCTCCAGAGTGCTCTCATATTCAATCAAATCTACTTTGTTCTGGACAATCACTATTTCTTTTATCCCCAAAACTTGCAATGCCAAGAGGTGTTCTCTGGTTTGTGGTTGCGGGACTTTTTCATTGGCGGCGATAACAAGTATTGCTCCATCCATCAGAGCTGAGCCCGAAAGCATATTCGCCATCAAACTTTCATGACCTGGTGAATCTACAAAACTAACTACGCGTAGAAGCTCTCCTGGTTTACTACAATTCATACATGTTGGACTAGAAGAGTAGCATCCTGGTGTCGGACAATCAGGGCACTTGTAAAAGGCTGCATCTGCGTAGCCAACTTTGATAGTGATGCCTCTCCTTAATTCCTCACTGTGGGCACTAGTCCATACACCTGTAATCGCTTCGACTAGTGTAGTTTTACCATGATCGACATGGCCTGACGTCCCAATATTGATATTGGGTTGGTAACCATATTCTTTAACATACCAGTCAGGCAAACTCTCTTTCCAATGCAATGATCTTCGTGAATTCACTCGGAATATTAAGGTAATCACATTAAGATAATCACAGGCATTTGATTGATACCTTTGACTTAATTTCGAATCCGGATAAAGGTCTATCTTATCGGCTTATGAGATTTCTAAGTAACATAAGTGTACTACCTGTGCATGATGAATCGATGCATGATTTGTAAATTTACAAGATATGAGTGTGATGTCTAAAGGCTACGGTATCAAGATTTGGATTCTTCCTGAGCAGACTGTTCAGTTGCCGATTTTTCAGGTAACTTTCCATCAAGTAGTTTACAGTTCAGCTGATATATTTCCTCAGTAACCATATTGCCTCTAATTAGCTTTCTAAACCTAACTCCAGGATTACGATCACGCATTCCTACTCCTCGTGCAAGCAAGATATACTTTTTTACCCCTCCATGAAGATCTGGCCTCATTGGTGTACCTGATTTGTCACTGCCGCCAGTTATCTGCATTTTACCATTTATACCAATGACATTTGAGTCGATGACATCACCTATTTTTAAACCAAGGAGGGGATTTGCTACATTGTCCTTTAATTCTTGACTAACACTTTTTCCAGTACTATCCGAGATGACAACCTTGAATTGCGCCAATACACTAATACTTGATCATGCAGCAGTTGGGGCTTTAATTAACTTTTGGTCTCCAATCCATTCTTGGTAATACGAACTTAGTTCATCAAAGACATCTGGTTAGCCCAATCAAGATCAGATTTAATATGCAATTATTCGGCGTCTAGAAACCGCTCTTGTTCAAGTTAGCCTGAAAATCATCTGACATGTTCTGAGCTACCCCCTTCATAGTCTCCAAGTACGAATCGTATGAAGAGCTAAACCCACAATGGCTACAGCCAACCTTTGTCATATCTTCATCGACTACTGCTTCATTTCTACACCGTGGACACTTTGCTTTCAACAAGATCACACACATTATCTGCATTTCAAACTGTATTAACTTTTGGTTGCCTGTTCATGCATCAGACAATTGACAATAAATAATATTCGTATTTTCGGTTTAAAGGAGTCGTCCACCCAAATTTAGATTGAGCTTGGATGCCAGTATTTTAATGTATTATTATTTTGTGGACAACACCGTAACAATGTCGATGGATTTGATATCCTTAATTAGGTCTTCTCGTTGATCTAACTCAAATGATTCCCATAAACAGACCTTGGCTTAGTGATGAGGAAAAAAAGGAAGTATTAATGGTGCTAGACGAAGGCATTCTTACATCTCCTGCATTGGAAGGAGGGAAGAGAGTACAGGAATTCGAATCTCTTCTTAGGCGCTATTTAAGCATCAAGCATGTAATTGCAGTGAACTCTGGAACTTCTGCCCTGTTAGCTGCGTTGTTAGCATTAGGATTGAAAGAAGGCGACGAAGTACTTTTACCTTCATTTACTTTTGTAGCATCAGCTAATTCTGTAGTCGCTGCAGGAGGTACGCCAGTATTTGTCGACATAAACGAGGCTGACTATACTATGGACATTCAAGATCTTGCTACAAAGATTACGGAAAGAACTAGAGCTATTATGCCTGTTCACCTTTACGGTCATCCTGCGGATTTGGATGAAATAATTGAGTTAGCAAAAAGTAATTCTCTCGAAATAATAGAAGACGCGTGCCAATCATTGGGCTCTGAATACAGGAAGAGACAGACTGGAACGATCGGTTCAATGGGTTGTTTTAGTACGTATGCCAGCAAAGTACTCACATCAGGAGAAGGTGGGGCAATTACAACAGATGACGATCTGCTGGCTGATCGATTAAGAATGATACGTAATCATGGAATGGTTGAAGGTTATGACACTAGAGTATTTGGTCTCAATTTACGACTTCCTGAAATAAGCGCTGCAATAGCGAAAGGCCAAATGAAAAAACTTAACGAAATGTTAGAGAAAAGAAGAAATAATGCAAAATTGTTAACCGACTTGCTTTCACATTCTGATATAGATGGATTCACAACGCCAACCGAACCGGAGGATGGTCATAAGAAATTTAATTGGTATCTATATACCGTGACACTGGGCAGTCGGCAGACTGAAGACAAGATTAACACGCCTGATCTTCCAGACCATCCTGGTCACCGAGATCTAATAAAGGACGAGATGGCAAACATCGCAAAGATTGGGGTAGCCGTATATTATGATCCTCCTGTTCATTTGACTCCGTACTACAGAGAACTTGTACTATCCCGACTCCAAAATCAGATCCGAGAAATACCCGATAATCTGAAGGGTACGGAATGGGCAAGCAAACACGTCCTTTCTCTACCTGTGCACCCGCTTCTTTCTACACAAGATATTGAATACATAGCAAATAGCTTCAAATCGGCCACACAAAATATAAAAAAATGAAATTATCGTCCATTGTCCATAAGTCTTAATACCTCAAATTTCTATGCGGTGTATTGCGAATTGTCATCTATACCGGCAAAGGAGGGACAGGGAAAACAGTAAGTGCTTGTTCAACTGCTTTAAGGTTGTCTGGTTTGAAATCCAGAACACTTCTCGTTTCCGCCGATCCGGCTCATACATTGGGGGATGCATTGATGAAAGGAGAGATAGGGGGAACACCTACAAGAATTTCCTCCAACCTGTACGCAGCTCAAGTAGATCCAGTTGCGGAGATGGATTCGAATTTCAATACAATATTTTCTTACTTTGCTTCGTATTTTCAGGCCAAAGGTATTGACGATACTATTTCGTATGAGTTGGCCATGTTACCTGGAATGACGCAATTACTCTGCTTGCTGAAAATTGAAGAGGCCGTAAGATCTAGAGATTATGATGTGATAATTCTAGACATGCCTGCATCAGGTGAGGCCTTGCGATTCTTATATTTTCCAAAACTTGTAGGAAGCCTAAGCATGAGGCTCTCAGGCCTTGCAGGTCTTGTCAGTGGCTTCGGCCGACTACTTCAGCCGTACTTTTCTAGTCCCGCTCTCTCAACTGACTTAATGAAGATTGAGGTAGATTTGCTTCATAAATTGGAGGAGCTTTCAAAGTTAATTTTTGACCCAAATGTAACTAGTCTCAGGTTAGTTGCTAATGCTGATAGTTTTAGCATGGAAAATGCAAAAAGGACCTTAATGTCAGCTAATCTGTACGGTATTAATGTAGACATGATTATTATCAACAAGATCATGCCTCAGACACGTAGTGAGAATAGCTTCTTGGCCAATTGGGGGGATCTTCAACATGCTAGAGTGAAAGAAGCTAGATCTAACTTTTACCCATTGCCAGTTAGGGAGGTCCCTCTTTACAATGAAGAATTAAAAGGAATAGAGATGCTTAAGAAAAACGCTGAGATCCTCTTTGGGGACGGAGATCCAAGTCAAATTTTTTATCGTGAAAGGGTTTTTGAATTCAAAAGTGATAGTTCGGGCCTCACTTTGAAACTAAAGGTTCCTTTTACAAAGAACGTAGACTTTCTCGTTGAACGCATCTCAGACCGAATTACTATCAAAGTGGCCACGAAGATAGGTCATGTTGTAAATGTTATTCCATTGCCTGCCATTACATCAGGGATGAAACTCAAAGCCGCCCGATTAAGGGATAAGGAATTAGTAATTTCATTTGAGTATTAGACAAATTAGGCAAAAAATTAGGCAAAACTGAGTATTCTTATATCTAAATCTCCAATACGAATCCTTCATTACCCATAGATACTACATGCGCTAAGCTTTTCATAACAATCTATGATCAAGGTCTTATCAATTATAATGGCAATTACAATGTGTGCTATGTATTTGGTCGGTACGGTCAGCATTTCTGTCATTATTCCTGCTAAAGCTCAGGATTCAAGCACTAGCCATTCAACTATAGACAATCTACCCGTCATAAACCAAGGTGCATCGCTGCAACAAGCTAGCAACGAGAAGGTTTCATTCAAAATTAAAGGAATAGATTACTCTACCAAAATTGCGCAGATATTAGTTACTATCGATGGTAAAACTTATGCTAACACATTTGATCCGATATCCTTGTTAGATCCCCATGATGATGGCAATGGAGTAATACAGTTTAGTATGCTAATTCCTAAAGATGCAATGAAGCCAGGAAGCTCATACACTGCATGCATTAAGATCTTGGAGGACACCGATAGCTTTGGTAATAATCTAGCGTGTGAGTCTGGCTCAACAGATGAAATACACCCCTTATCAGGAGAAAAGCAGAACCATCTGGTCAATCTATATCTGTAGTTACGCCTTTGATTTGAGGTAAAGAATCCTTTTGCGTACCCAACGCTGCCTTGAGTAACTGAGCTTTGCGAGCTAGCAGATGGGTCTACAACTGGGCGTTGCCCGATCAACAAAAACACTCCACAAAGGGTCCATAATTAAGCTCTCTCTTACCCCACCTTCACCAATTTATCGACATAGTACTGCGGTATGTTCATTTTTATATCGAAGTTATTAACGCAAATATATTTATTGTTTAGAAACTTAATAATTATTAATACTGGATGACAATTGTTAGTATATCCTTAAATGATGAAATTCTGAACGAAATGGACAAATTACAAAAATCGCTTGGATTCAGTGGCCGCTCAGAAATAGTTAGAGCAGGCATCAGGGGAATGATATCTGAAGAAAGATCACGGCAGGACCTAGTGGGATACATCCACGCGATACTTTTGGTTATTCATAACGAGGCTTCTGATGACGAAATAAGTAATTTAAGACATGCCTACGATGAACTGATAGCAACGCATCTACATAGTAAAATTGACAGAGATAGGTGTCTGGAGATATTTTTGTTAAGGGGTGATGCGAAACCTATGAAAGATATGACAAAAAAATTTCAGGCAAATAAAAAGATGGATAATGTTCAATTGATTGCTATGTAGCAATGAAATGTCTTTTCAACTAGACCTCGATTCGGTGACTGGTGATTGTCTGACACTTATTTTGTTTGGTGTAGTATCATATCTAGCAATTAATTTCATTATCTGTTAGGGAAAGGCATTCAGAAGCATTGTTAGATGCAGATTTTGCAGGTATTAATATTCAGCAATAGAAGTAGATGACTCCCTGGAAGAGATACTCGATCCCGTATTCTGAAACTTCAGCCAAAAATAAATTTGGTGTAATATTTGCAAGATTTCATCTCCAGAGATATTTAACATGATAAGCATAAACTGCGAAGAACAGCTAGCCCCACATTTTTGTCAAGCCAATTAATAATAGTATTTATTTGAGAATGTTAAGATTATTAATAACACTTATATTATTATTAGCTACATTTTGATCTGTGGCAATTTATTATTATATCATCCTTATCGCAGTTTTCCTTATTCTTGAACCATCCATTTCATTAATACAAGCCTCTGGGAATGAAGTGGGCCCTGAAAACAATATCTATAAAACTCGGGCCATTTCCAGTTCCAATTTATATGGTCAGATAACTCAACAATTACCAAAAATAACCGTGGTTGCCTCATTCTTCCCCATTTATGAATTTGCGAAGCAAGTAGGAGGGGATAGAGTAAATGTAATAACTCTCATTCCAGCAGGTGTAGAGCCGCACGACTATGAACCTACGATCCAACAGCTACAACAGGCAGAAAGTGCAGATGTAGTATTCTTTAATGGTCTAGGATTTGAGGATTCCTGGATAGACAAGGTTACTAATGATAACTTGGTTGATACGAGTATTCCCTCTAATTTGTCCCAAGGCAATCAAATAAGAAATCCACACATTTGGCTGGATCCCGTCTTTGCAAAGGCCCAAGTACAGCAAATCGAAAATGCGTTAATAGAAATTGATCCTAATAACAAACTATATTACCAGAAAAATGCGGTGAATTTTACAAATAAGCTAGATTTATTGGATTCAGAAATAAGAACTGTACTTCAGACCTGTGATAAGAAGGATTTTATTGCATTTCATGACGCATTTGGCTACTTTGCCAAAAGGTACAGTCTAATTCAACATAGTGTCCAAGGAGTATCACCAGAAGGGGAAGTTCTACCTCAGAGAATCGAGGAAGCTATAAGATTAGCAAATGATCTCGGGCTGAAAGTTATTTATGCAGAGGAATTGGTAGACCCTAGATTTGCTGAAGTGATTGCACAAGAGATTCCTAATGGTAAGGTACTCATATTGAGCCCTTTAGAAGGAATTGAAAAAGACGAAGAGGACTCAGGGATAGGATATCTTGACAAGATGGAGCAAAATATTTCTAATTTGAAAGTAGGTTTGGAATGCTTAACATGATTTCAGCTAATCCAATAGTGGAAATAGAGCACTTATCTTATTGGTACGATTCTTCATTTCTCACATTAGACGATATTACCTTTAGAATGGAACAAGCAGACCTACTGGGGATAATAGGTCCCAATGGCGCAGGAAAAACCACTCTCTTTAATTGCATTCTCGGAATTCTGACAGACTATAGGGGTACTGTTAAACTTTTTGGAATGGAGATCATGAAAAATAGAAAAGCGTTGTTAAGCGGAGTAGGATATGTACCTCAACATACATCAATTGAGCAAAGCTTTCCAGCGAACATAGAGGAGATTATTTCATTTGGATTACTAGGATCCATCGAGAAGTACAGTCGAAGTTATGCAAAGGACCAAGTGCTTAAGGCAATGCAGATAGTGGGATTAACTGATAAGAAGAATAAAAGATTTAATGAGCTATCCGGCGGACAACAACAAAGAGTCCTAATCGCTAAGGCCATGGTACATAATCCTAAGCTACTAATATTAGATGAACCAACAAGCGGCATAGACCAAGAAACACAGGATAGATTTTATGAACTAATTCGGAAGCTAAATGCGGAAGAAAAAATATCCATCATATTGTCTTCACACGATCTAGATGCTGTAAGTAAGCTTGCCAATAAGGTAGCGTGCATCAACAGAAAAATGCATTTTCACGGAGATGCGAAAGATTTCTTTGGTGATGAAAATATGCTTAAGACGTATTATGAATCTGCGATGCAGACGCATTTAAGGCTCCATCAATTTAACGCCAAATCCACTCCTCAGCGGCTTCCATCCGCCTAAATAGAAGTAGGTTTAACGACACGACCATTTTGGAAATTTTAGAGTTCGGATTTATGCAGCGTGCATTAATCTCTGGCATTGCAGTTGCTGCGATATGTTCTGCAATTGGACTATTTCTAGTGCTTAGAAAACATTCACTATTTGGAGATGCGATGTCTCATGTTGCCTTTGGCGGATTGTCTATAGGATTATTCCTTAATTTATATCCAATTTGGACGGCGTACGTCTTCACTATAATTGCAGCATTAGGGATTACAAAAATGAGTGATTCTATCAAGATCCCGCCAGATTCTTCGGTCGCAATTTTGCTTTCATCGGGACTAGCCGTTGGAATAATTCTGATTAGTCTGTCTGGGGGATTTTCTCTAGATCTTTTCAGCTTTCTGTTTGGAAGCATCCTGCTGAACAGTACCCAGGATACTATTATCATTGTATTTCTAAGTATTGCGATTCTTGCTATTCTAGCAATAATGTATAGGAGATTGATGTACATTACTTTTGACGAGAAACAAGCTGGAGTAAGCGGAATTAATGTAAAATTAGCTAACTATGTCTTCATCGTACTCGCTGCAATAACTGTAGTCACATCTATTAGACTAGTAGGAGTCCTCTTGATATCTGCACTGATTGTCCTACCAAATATAACTGCAATATTATTTGGAAGAGGATTTAAGAAAACTGCCATGATTTCAATAGGTATCGCCGTTGTGTCAGTTGTGTGGGGGATTGTCATTTCCTATCTAGCTAATGTCTCTCCTGCAGGTGCCATAGTCCTTACCAGTGTGGCCATATTCCTGTGCACTATCGTTACGCGCAAAATTAGGAAATCAATCCGACCGGTAAAGATCACAGAGCCGAACGTGCACAAGAAAAGAGAGTGATTATAAACATATTGTCCAATCAATCGTAGACACATTAGCATATTTAGTTGTCCTGTTTGACCTGTGTGAAAGTCGGCTTATTACCCTCGGATTCAATTGCGGAATATTTACGAATACGATAGGTCACGAGTAATAGTGTTGTTTTTTGTCGCAAAATAGTTAACGATAAAAGATAGACTCAGTTATACGAAATTCTCATTCGTTACTTCAATTAAGAAACTTAGATCATACTGAAACCGAGTCAATAATCGAATTCTCTATATAAATACACCTACTTGATTCCTTGTGGGGGTTCAATCGGCAAGCATGTGATGGAAACACGAGCGCTGCCCTGTATGACAGACAGGACGGTCAGACTCAACAATGTATAACACTGCATCCAGATCACAATCCATACGTATTTCTTTGACTGGTTGTATGTTCCCAGATTCTTCGCCCTTCATCCAAAGCTTGCCCTTAGATGTACTCCAAAACCAAGCGTTTCCAGTCATATTCGTTTTTTTCAACGCTTCTTGATTGACGTAAGCCAACATGAGCACTTCCTTGGTCTTCAGATCCTGTACTACGACGGGGATTATTCCGTGTCTTTTTTTGAAGTCGACAGACTTCAATGATTTGCTTTCCATGTTTTGTTATATCCTACACTAAGTTTAAATTACTGCTAATAAATAACTAACCTGCCATATTTTTGAACAAGCTCTATGAAGTCTGATGTAAAATATCAATCTGAAGTAATATTATAACTGAAAGTATGTGTAATTCGTCCTCAAAACATAAGTAACAGAGGGGGGGACCATGGGCATTGGTAGAGTTGAGATCATGACACCTAAGATAGGTTTGTATCCGCTCAATTAATCCCCGTCCCGATATTATTATCAATGCCAAAAAAACCACTTAATATTTATTATATTATGTATAATACCTTATTATGTAATTTGCGGCTTAATATTTATTATATTATTATCTAACCTATGGAAGTCTTCCTGAATCGAACGGATTCGCATATAGTTTAAATAAGATGTATCTCGAATAAGTGCAGACAAAGTATGCCAATTGATCCAGACTTTCCAAAGAATTCGCAGGTGATAGGTAAACATATTCTCGGAGATGGCGAGCAATACCACTATGTATGGGGACCAGGGAGGACTGCTGAAGCTGCAGAAAACGAAGAAGTCAAGTCAGCATATACGGCAAGAGGAGAAGAGCTAGTGCCTATAGGTGTGCATGGGACTATGGTAGCAGTAGACTGGGATTCATGTGTGGCCGATGGGGCATGCATAGAGGCTTGTCCAGTTCAGGTTTTCCAGTGGTACAGAACTGAAAATGATGTGCCTCCTACCGAGGTGACCAATGCTACTAGTAATGGAACTGGTAGCAGTGAAAAGGAGGAACGAAAAGACTATACCGACAAAGCTGACCCGATTAGGGAACATGACTGCATTTGGTGCATGGCATGTGTCTCTGTATGTCCTCCTCAAGCAGTAAAAGTAGATCAGTCCAATTTAGAATTCCATGAGAAGGCATCAGGAACGTTTAATGAGTCCCTTTCCAAAGGTAGTGCACCGCCGCCTCATGCGCACTAAACCTTAAATTTTTTGTTAAGAATTGCTCTTCAAACTTAACTAGCTAGATGGAATTTTACCTAAAGAATTCTGTTCCATGACTTCGGTACCGAACATGATTTGCTAGCGGCCGATGACTTCAATTGCGCAACTAAATCGAAGGTGATGTAGCAATACCAAGGCTGTGTATTTCAGTGAAGTTGTCCTAAATCAGAGCAAAGAGGAAAGTGGAAAAAATTTCAAGCGATTATCATGATTTTAGCGAATGATTCCTACATGGGTATCTTTATGCCACGTGATATTCAAAATAGGATACTCCAATTTATGGATGGAAAATTAACGTTCCCATTCATTCGTGACGATGAAATAGTGGGGGTTTTTTTTCTCTTCGGCAAGGACGGCAAGATATTAAATGAGATCGACATCCTAAATGCAAAGGATCTAGCCCGCAATGGAATGAATCAGATAACAAAAGAGGTCAATTTATGTAATTCGATGCCAAATCGGACTGATTATGCTAGAGAAAACTATATTCGGAGGGCATTGCAGATTTCAACTGATTTGAGTAATGCGTCAGAGAGAGATAGCAATAAGATACGAGACAGAATTTCTGGAGACCCGACCATTTTGATAAACTGCTTTGCGCAACATATTGCGTACTATCGGCAGGACTACTTTTTTGAACTGCTAAATCCTCTGCGGCCGGCCCAAATTCCGGAGCATCTTGGGAAAAAAATGGAGTTAAGGATGTTGCTATTGGGTTTTAATTCGAAGAACGTAGAAAACCTACCATATGTTAGTACTCTGGCGCCCTTTTTTGACTGGCTGTCGACGATTGCCTGAGTCACAACACAAGTAAATTTGGATTCCTGTTTAGTTCGAAATTCTGCTGGAGAAATTAGATAAATTAACTTCGGTGTAGCTTTGCTTACACCGGTACTGTTAATTGCGTTCTATGACCTGCGCGCAGCAATCATAAACCATTTGTATTTCGTTGAAATCAAGCTGGTCTAAAATTTCCATTTGCAACTATCTTATTTAGCAGAATATGCACACTACCACCTCATATCTTCTTGGAACATGGGGATAGGCTTTTACATCTACTTATAGGGCTGACTACTATTTTCTAGATCGTGGTTGCTTATGAAAGACACAGTATTTTAATTGAAAGGCATTTTTCTAGGGTGGAATTTATGAACTAGCCCATTAATTTGATCACAAAGAACATTAAGTACGTTTTAGAAAGGATCTGCGTCAATGAGCGTTCAATCTAAGTCAGATTACGAGATGTTATTGTCCCGGCTGCGAGATAAATTAGGGAACACTACAAAAAAACAGGCATCGAGACTAGAACTTCCTACTCCCAAGACAATCTGGGTTGGCCAGCGTACAATTTTTAGGAATTTCATGGACTTTCCCAAAGCGTTAAACAGGGATCCCGAAAAGTTATTGTTATATTTGAACAAAGAGCTTGCTTCAGCAGGATATATTGCAGGAGAGAGAGTCATATTTTTAGGAAGAAAGGAACCTTCATCCTTTGGAGCATTAATTGATCGATATGTAAAGGATTACGTCATCTGTCCTGTCTGTGGAAGCCCAGATACTAGAACTGAAAAGAGTAAGAAATTGGGTTTTTTATTATGCGAGGCGTGTGGAGCAAAATCGTCCATTAAAGGGAATTATGCTTGAATCGGTAATTGGATATTGCCCCTGGTGGGCAGTCAAATGCCCGTTTGGTTACGTTGTCGATCATGGTTTAGGTTTGGCTAGTTTCACTATACCCTATCATCCGCGTCCTATCAACACTTTGCTTTTCCGAATTGCGAATTGCGCAATCAAGTAAGCAGCTAAATATTGTCTTGAAATATAAACAAGTCCGCTGTGTGTCGAATTAGGCCATTTCTGCATAATTATTTTTTGCCTAGTGCTTGTAGATATTTAACAACGGATTCTAAGTACTGTATCGCTCTGTAACTCGCAATGACAGCTATCATGTCTCTCAACCCTGGTGCGACCTTAGGCACCGAAACACTAGAATCCACGAATGGATTCTCTACAGGACAGAGTTGGGGTGCCTTAAGAAAGGCTTGGAAGGGGTACAGAATTGCAAAGGTTCAGGCAGACAATGCTAGAATGACGGAATATGCCACCAAGATACGAAAGATTCAAGGCGAGCTAGGGATTACCAGATCCACATTTCCTAATCTAGGCATAGCCTAATCTACTTTTTTAGCACCAACTCCTACACAACATTATTAATTAACTAGTCAAACAGCTACATTTTTAGTGTTAATCGATATGTAATTATCTAGCTTTTTCTGTAGGTATTCTTCAAGGTAAAATTGAGCGTAGAGAATTGCGAAAAGGACAATGCGTCCAATAGTGAAGGCGATGAAGAGGAGAAAGTTGTGCAACAACAACAACAACAACAACAACAACAACAACAACAACAACAACAACAACAACAACAACAACAAGAAGAAGAAGAAGAAGAAGAAGAAGAAGAAGATAAAGACCAAGTGTATATTATTCACCTAGAGAATGAACTTTCGCAGGCCGAGGCAGAACGCCAGAAGGCTAAAGAAGAAGCCGATAATAACATGAATAAATTGAGATATTTGATGGCAGATTTTGACAATTATAGAAAACGAATGGAACGACAAATAGAATCCAAGATAAACCAAGGAAAAGCAGAACTTATTTTGAAGTTTGTTTCTATTCGTGACGATTTATCCAGGGCGATAGAGACTGCGAATCAAGGCAAATCAGACCAGGTTGTAATACAAGGTCTAGAAGGTATTTTGAGGAACGTCGAGGCTTTGTTTGATGCGGAAGGTGTTAAGGAAATTGAAACTACTGGTACTCCCTTTGATCCCAATATTCATGATGCTATTTCATTCAAATACGATGACACAGTTCCAGAAAATACTGTGATCGCGGAAATTAGAAAGGGATACATGATGTCTGACAAAGTATTAAGGCCAAGTTTGGTAGAAATCTCTAAAAGGATAGTTAAAAATAGCGCTATTGACAGTAACAGAACAAAAGGAGACTGAGAAGAAATGGGAAAAATTATAGGAATTGATCTTGGAACTAGTAATTCTGCTGCGTCGGCTATGATTGGTGGTAAACCTTCTATAATACCTGCGGCTGAGGGAACTTCTATTGCAGGTAAGGCGTTTCCATCTGTTGTCGCCTTTACGAAGGATGGACAATTGTTAGTGGGAGAACCTGCACGCAGACAAATGATTTCCAATCCGGAAGGCACCGTACTAGCAGCAAAAAGGAAAATGGGAACTGACTTTCGCTTCAGCGTACTTGGAAAGGTGTATTCCCCACAACAGATTTCCGCATTTATTTTGCAAAAAATAAAGAGGGACGCCGAGGCGTTTTTGGGTGAGAGTGTAGACAAAGCAGTGATCACCGTTCCAGCCTACTTTAATGATAATCAGAGGCAAGCGACCAAGGACGCAGGCGAGATTGCGGGACTCCAAGTAGTCAGGATAATAAATGAACCGACGGCGGCTTCTCTGGCATTTGGGCTTGATAAGATTCAAAAAGACCTAAAGATCGTTGTATTTGATTTAGGAGGTGGAACCCTGGATGTTACTATAATGGAAATGGGAGGTGGAGTTTTTCAAGTGAAAAGTACTGCAGGAGATACACAGTTGGGCGGGACTGATATGGACAATAAATTGGTCGATTACATTTTACAGGAATTTAAGAACCAATCTGGTTTGGATGTACGTAATGATCGTGCAGCTTTGATGCGAGTAAGAGAAGCCGCGGAAAAAGCGAAGATAGAGCTATCAAACATGGTTAATACTGAAATTAACTTGCCATTCCTAGCATATGATTCTGCTAGCGGTCCAAAAAATCTAGTATTACAAATCACTAGGGCAAAGATGGAAGAATTGTTAAGACCTATCATAGAAAGATGTAGGGGTCCAGCTATGCAAGCAATACAAGATGCAAAGATGAGTCCTAATGATATTGACAAAATAATACTAATTGGTGGTCCAACTAGAATGCCTATGGTTCGTCAATTTGTTGCAACTGTCATGGGAAAAGAACCCGAAAGCGGTGTGGACCCTATGGAAGCAGTTGCAATGGGTGCTGCCATCCAGGGAGCTGTTATTTCAGGCGACGTGTCCACAGATATATTATTAGTTGATGTAACACCCTTGACGCTTGGGGTGGAAGTTTTGGGTGGCTTAAAGGAAGCCATAATAGAACGCAATACAACAATCCCTACCAAAAAGAGTAAAATATTTACTACCGCAGCAGATTATCAAACTGCTGTAACAGTACACGTAGTACAAGGAGAACGAGCGATGGCTGCAGACTGTGTTTCCCTTGGAATGTTCAATCTGTCTGGCATACCACCTGCCCCAAGAGGAGTACCTCAGATAGAAGTCACATTTGATATAGACGCGAATGGAATTCTGAATGTTTCAGCCAAAGATCTAGCAACGTCCAAAGAAGCTAAGATAACTATCACTGCAAATACTAAACTCGGCAAAGATGACATCGAAAGAATGAAAAAGGACGCTGAGCAGTTTGCTGAGGCTGACAAGAAGAAACGGGAAGAGGCGGAACTTAAGAACGAGGCTGATAATCTTGTCTATGCCGCTGAGAAACTGGTTAATCAGGATTTAAAAGACAAGATAAAGCCAGAACAGGTAGAAAGAGTTCAGAAAGCTTCGCAAGAATTGAAGGATGCCTTAGCATCAAATAACAGTGAAATCACTAAAGCAAAAATCCAAGAATTAAAGAACATATTGGGTGAAATAAGTACTGAAGCCTATAGAGCTACCAGTGCAGCAGCAACTGCGGCAGCGCCTGGTGCCGGAGGCCAGCCTGGTCAGAATGTAGATGAAGAAGCATCTCGTGCGAATCAAACTTCGGAGACTTATACCGGAGGCGGAAGTAGTACGCCTACAGGTACTCAGCAGCCACCACCACCACCCCCTCCATAATTATTGCTAATAGGGTTACTCATGCAGATATGAGAAGGCGACAAACAAATGGCTAACAAACGAGACTATTATGAAGTACTTGGTGTACCTAAGAATGCAGAGAAGGGAGATATCAAGAGCGCATATAGAAAGTTAGCACTGCAATACCATCCGGATAGAAATAAGTCTGCAGGAGCGGAAGAGCGTTTTAAGGAAATTTCAGAAGCATACGCAGTCCTATCTGATGATGACAAACGGAAGCGATATGATACGTACGGTCATGTGGGAACTGAAGAGGTATTCAGAGGCTCCGAGGCCAACTTTGAAGAGATCTTTAAAGATATGGGTTTTGGAGGATTTAGAGACATTTTCGAGCAATTTTTTGGCTCGAGGGGCGGCTTTGGAAGAGGTTCGTCAGATCCGTTTGGTTTCGGATTCAACTTTGGAGGTGGAAGACAGAAAGGCCGTGATATTCTGTATGACATAGATCTATCGTTAGAAGATGTTTTGAAAGGCAAGAAAGACGAAATAGAACTGCCTAAAATTGATAGATGTACAAGTTGCAACGGAACCGGTGCCGCACCAGGTACAAAGCCGCGAAAATGCACCGTATGTAATGGTCAGGGACAGACCAGGAGGGTGTACAGTCAGAATCGGTTTTCCACGTTCGTATCATTGGAGCCATGTCGTACGTGTCACGGAGAGGGTGAAATAATTGAAAGACCGTGTGGGACATGCAATGGATCAGGTAATATCAGAAAAACAAAAAAACTACGATTGGAAATTCCGCGCGGAGTAGAGGATGGGATGACGCTTCAATTGCATGGTGAGGGAGAGCCTACAGAGAATGGAATGCCCGGCGATCTTCTTATAAGAACTCATGTGAGACCGCATCCAGAGTTTCAAAGACTCGAAGACGGTCACCTCTTAACCAATCAAAATATAAGTTTTACAGACCTAGCTTTGGGGACAGAAATAAGAGTTCTGACACTTGAAGGACAAGAAAAAGTCAAAATCTCTCCTGGAACGCAACCGAATTCAATCATAAAGCTAAAGGGCAAAGGTCTCCCAAGATATGGCGGTTACGGAAGAGGAGACGAGCTTGTAAGAATAAATGTAAAGGTGCCAACCAAAATAAATGACGCTCAAAAGGCGCTGCTAAAAGAATTGGATAGAGAGTTAAGAATGACTGGCTATTGAAAATTGCAAAGCATTTACTAAGCATCTAATCAAGATGTCTCTACTCTTATAATAGTAGTATCTACTCACACAGATGGCACCTGACCGAGAGGAGGGAGTTGTACTGGATATTCTTTGGTTTGGATCTCTACCTATCCAATTTGTAGCATGGTTGCTACTACCAGTATTGATGAAAGTGGTACGATTTATTCTACTGAAGCTAAAAAGGGTAACAACCCTGAATTTTCTAACGAGTTTATTTGAGGGGAACCTCTTCAGATCACGGCTTATATAGACATTGAAGATAAGGAATATTAGAATGAAAATATTTGAAGCTGGCTATTTGTCCAAGCATGAACTAAATATTAACTGGACAGCGCCATTCAACGAGAAAGATGATAATGAGAACAATAATATTGACATTAATGGTAAAACATGTAATCAGCGAAATGTCAAAAAGCAATGGATAGACATATCCAGTTGTTAGCAGATCGAATACTTGGATGCTATTCGTAATCCACTGCGCAATGCAGAATTGAGTATAGCCTTAGTCAAGGTTAAAGTTGGGTTTGGTATGGTTCATGAAAGTGATTGAAGCTTTGGGATTAACAAAATCATATAAGGGTTCTAAACACCCCGCCTTGAATGATATCTCACTGAGTATCGATTCAAAACAGATATTTACAATGCTGGGCAGAAATGGAGCTGGAAAGACTACATTTGTAAGAATATGTGCTACCCAACTCATGCCCACATCAGGTAGAATATTTGTTCTGGGTCATGACGTCGTAAAGTATCCCGACAGGATACGAAACCAAATTTCTGCAATTCCTCAGGAAGGCAGACCACTGAGAGCGTTAACGCCTTGGGATCATGTGTATAATTGGTTAAGAATCAGAGGAGAGAGCAACGAAATTGCCAAAGAAAAAGCTGTGCAAATTCTCAAGAAATTAGATCTTTATGATGCCAGGAATGTTCCTGCTATGAATCTATCAGGTGGCATGAAGCAAAAGGTCCTTGTTGCAATGGCTTTGGCACCTGACTCCCAATTACTATTCCTAGATGAGCCAACTATAGGTCTAGATCCGGTCTCCCGTCGACAGGTATGGTCGGCAATCAAGGATTGGAAAGATCAGGACAGAACAATTCTGTTGACGACTCACTATATGGATGAGGCAGAACAGCTTGCAGACTATATTGTAATAATTGATAAAGGAAATATTTTAGCAAAGGGTATGATGAACGAGCTTCGCAAGATCGTTCCCTATGAACTTAGAATTGATGTACCCAAAATCAAACTAGATAAGAGTCTAAAGTCGTTAGGCTCTGTCGTAGATTCAGGAGCTAATTTTGTTAGAATCTTTACCTATGAAACTGATGCGGAAAAGATTTATGAAAAGGCCTTTAAGATGAATATTCAATTTACCGTTTCTCCCATAACCCTCGATGATATTTTCGTATATCTTGTTGGGAACAAAAATAATGATAATAGCGTCAAGTCAGGGAACGAGATATAGTCTCTTATCTTAAGTAAAGATAAGATAATAGCAATCTGGTCGGTATCAATTTACCATCACCTGCAACACCTTCCTAAAGGTATCCGATGGCCATGTGGACACTTCCTTGGATGCTTTAGAAGTGTGCACAAGGCATCTGTAAAAATCTGTTTCATATGATGCTCAATTCCACAGACCATTTCTTCGTCTATTTCTATCCTCAATGAATCTCTCATCAACACTTCCAGTAGTCGTGTATTTCGAATCATCTGCTTTCCTATGCGTTCGCCTTCAGCAGTCATCCTTACCATGTTGCCTTTGCTGTATTCTACTAAATTGGCTTCATCAAGTTTACGAAGCATTTGAACTACCGATGGTTGTTTTACATTCAGCAACTTTGCGATTGAGCTAACCTTGACCTCTTCGCCCCTTTCGCGAATATACCATACAGCTTTAAGGTACATTTCAACATGTTCAGATTCTGCCGTACCAATGTAGAGCTCTTCTTCTCCCAATACTCTTTCCTTTCTTAAGCTTCTTGTTGAGAATGTCCTCAATGGTTACCTTTTACAATTTGTAGACTATTTGTTATTAACTTTGTGCATATTTTCGATCGCATATTATTTGATCGAAAAGAATTGTTTGAATCGATGAAGTTGGACCTCAAGCAATTGGTATGAGAGTGTGAATATATAGTTCTTTAGCGTCAGTCTTTAGCCTAGATGCACATTAAGACGAACATCTTACTCTGACAGGGCATAATCTTCTAATAGCACTTCAGGCTATCTAAGTAGATGTCTCAGAAACATGTTCTTGTTTCTAAGAAGAGGCATGAACTCAGTTTGGATACTTTATCCCCTAAATGGGCAAAGCGCTTAAGCCAACCGCTCCCGATACTGTTTTCGCTCAGATGGCTTAGATATTACTCTGAAATTAGAAGTGCGTCGCGATGCGTAGTAGGGGAAGCACACGGCTTCTCTTCATCTTATCTAAAAACATGCCCAGAGTGCAACAGATTTAGCATAAAATTCATGTATTCATTTCTAGTGCATTCCGAATCCAGATTGGAGAAAAATATGTTGATGTTTGTTCATCATTGGAATGAGCAGCACGTACCTATTGATCACAAGTACAATTTTGAGGCATAGTGAGCGATCGGACTAGAATAGAATTAATTAATCGTACGGCCCTAATGTATCCGATTTAGATTATTCTGAACGTTAGGGTGTTTGCCAGTACAGCGAATTAGATCCCCTATATTTTTGATCGCAGATAGCCATCGACCCTAATACAATCTGCTAGTGGATGGGGCAGTTAAAATTTTTGAAGGTAAAGAATTGCTTTGTCCATAAAAAGAAAGAAGATATGATTCCACTTCGAAGGAATCTGACTTGCGGTAATATTGCAGATAACTATTCCATATCCATACCGCCCATACCGCCCATACCGCCCATACCGCCCATACCACCAGGAGGTCCAGCGGGCGCTTTGGATTTGCTAGAAGCTATAACATCATCAATACGTAAGAGCATGGTTGCAGCTTCAGTGGCGGATTTGATTACCTGCTCTTTAACAGCAAGAGGTTCCAATATGTTTTGTTTGTACATATCTGTCACGACTGTGCTCCTAACGTTGATTCCTGTCCACTTAGAACCCTTACTCTGCTTGGAACGCAATTCTGTCATTGTATCAATCGGATCCATGCCGGCATTTTCTGCTAGCGTAAGAGGGATTGTGTCGATTGCATCGGCAAACTTTAGAACAGCAAGTTGAGCTCTGCCTTCTAGACCGCTCGACCACTGCCTAATTTCATTGGCAATATATGCTTCTGGTGCTCCCCCGCCTGCAACTATTGCTGGCTTTTCTAGGACATCTTTAGTAACCATCAACGCATCATGTATTGACCTATCCGCTTCATCTACGACTCTTTGAGAGCCTCCTCGAACAAGGATAGTGACTGCCTTTGGATTTTTGCATCCTTCTATGAAGACCCATTTGTCAGTCTCGACTTTGCGCTCTTCGACTAGATTAGCGGCGCCTAGGTCTTTACTTGAAAGATCCTCAAGGTTGCTTATGATTCGTGCACCTGTGGCTTTAGTAAGCTTGAACATATCACTTTCCTTTATTCGTCTGACGGCAAGTATGCTTGATTTGGCTAGATAATGCTGTGCAATATCATCAATGCCTTTTTGACACAAAACTACATTTGCGCCTGCTTCTTTTATTTTGTCCACCATACTCATCAGCATTCTGTTTTCTTCCTCAAGAAACATCTGCATTTGTTGCGGATCACTAATTCTAATTTCGGCACTCATTTCAGTTTTTTCGATCTCCAGTGCAGAGTTTATCAAAGCAATCTTTGCCTGTTCAACCTTTCTCGGCATCCCTGATTGAACTACTTCCTTATCAAGAACGATTCCCTTTACGAGTTGGGTATCCCTTATTGCTCCACCAGCTTTCTTTTCGACCTTAATATTGTCTAGATCGACTCTTAAACCATCTTTCCCTTCAACCTTTTCTGCTATCTGTCTTGCTGCACTTACTACTATTTCACTTAGGGTTGGACTATCTTCAGAGACCAATTTGGAATCCATGCTAGTTCTTGCAATCTTGATGAGCAGTTCTTTGTCTGAGGTGTCGACTTTTACAGCAATTTTCTGTAGCAGTTTTAATGCATGCTCTGAAGCTGCGTTATAACCATCAACGATCACCGATGGATGGACATCCTGATTGATTAGGCCCTCAGCCTTCTCAATCAACGATCCTGCAAGAACGACTGACGAAGTAGTGCCGTCTCCCACTTCATTATCCACTGACTTCGAAACCTCTACCATCATTTTTCCAGCGGGATGCTGTACATCGATTTCTTTAAGAATTGTAGCCCCATCGTTAGTGATAGTAACATCTCCCAGAGAATCTACAAGCATCTTGTCCATGCCTCTTGGGCCGAGGCTGGTTTTGACAACTTCTGCGACCAGCTTTGCTGCTGTGATATTATTTTTCTGAGCTTCTTTGCCTTTACTTTCTCTTGTTCCTTCCTTTAAAATTATCACTGGCATTCCACCAGCTGTTGTTTGAATTGACATATACTCTATTCACCTAGTAGAACAATACTGCATTGCGAAGCCACTTATTTAGTTTTACTTCTCTCTACAAGTGTACCATATCAAAAATAGTGCATCACGATTTAGCAAGCATGTTTCGGTAGGCATTCCAAATGGCATTCTAAATAGGCGAAATGCGACGCATTCCCTTGCTTAAGTTGTTGCTTCTTGACAACAATCCTCGATTATTGAACAATTCAGACTTTTATTCGATCAAAATACCATTATTTCAGGCCCAATTTCTTTTGCTTTTCAACAAATTTTTTCCTGAACCTAGGGACTTCAATCAATGATCTTTCGTGTGTGCCTTCGCCGATTCTTTCTAGGCTATCCGATGCCACGACTTCAAATAGTACCCTCCTCCCTTCGAACGAGACGATTTTGGCCTTCAGGATGATCTCTGCACCGACTGGAGTAGCAGCCAAGTGCTTAATGTTGACTAAAGAGCCTACCGAATCCCACATGCTATCTACTATACATTCTTCCTTGACAAGCAGTCTACAAGTCTCTTCCATTTCAGATATCATAGAAGGAGTAGATAATACGTTCTCTCCTTCCCATAAGAAACTCGTAGTTTGATTGGTGGTGACTTTCAGATGCCTTTCTTTCTCAACTCCGATCTTGGCTAGGTAACTCATCGAAAATTATAAGAGCCGACAACTATATTATTAGCGTTATCATTCATCCTGGCATGAACTGAAACATTAGAAGGCCAGTGGGAAATTTTCTCACCTGAAAAGAACGATGTAATTACCGTTGTGAATAAGCAATTTGCATTAAACTTACTGGGTTTTTTCTAATTATTCTTAATAATCGAGTAATTCAACGTTCTTTTAACTATTTGAGGATAAATATGTAAAATTTAGATCAATACAACAAGGATACAAAGTACCAACTTATGAGAAAAACTACAAAAATAAAAATATGAGCTCGAGGTCGTTTATGAAGAACGTCGTGCGCCTGAAATTATTGCAAATGCAAGTCCTACTGCAAGGCCAAATGTTAGCGGAACCCATACCCCAAAGCTTTCCATAGAGAATACGATTACTTGTTTTAGCAGTGCTTCGAACATCACCTATTGGAATATAAGTCTTAGTATATTAGATTTACTCAGAAAACCCTTTATAAACCGGTTACACTGCGTCATTTCAGACGGTGAATTGTCGGCATGTTTGTCATGATTTATTTGACCCTACATGGCGCTAAGCGAAATGAAGTACGCTGTCCTTAAATTACCCTTTCATATCTAAACATATATGAAGATGCAGAAGGAGTTTCGGAAATTCTGCCCGAAATGTAAAACTCATACTACACAATCTATTTCGATATATAAGAAAGGTAAAGATAGGAAAATGGCATTAGGCGCAAGAAGACACGCCGAAGACAAGAAGGGCTATGGGGGTCAGAAGTTTCCCGAACTCAAGAGAACAGCAAAGACCTCAAAGAAAATTACCCTAAAATACACCTGTAAGAATTGTCAAAGAAAGACCATGAAAGAAGGTATGAGGATCCGAAAGTTGGAGATCCAACCATAGCTAGGTGGTATTTGGTATGAAGAAAAACATGATCCTAATACCTAAACCTCACACTTCATTTATTTTGACTCAATGTAGCCAATGCGATGAAAAGAAAGTAGTATTTAGTCACGCTACTGCTGATGTTTACTGTAAAAAATGTGGTGCCATGATAGTGAAAAGAACAGGATCGAAGGCGGAAATATTGGGCAAAGTCATAAACAATCTAGATTAAGTCGCCCAAGTAGCTGTTCGGCAAGCCCTAGATCCTTTGCAGTATTTATATTGACAATGAGTTGTATCTCATTTACAATCGAATAGAATTCCTCGAATAGTTGGTCAGAGGTTGACGTGTCCAGATAGAAGCCACATACTCCCGTGTAACAGTACTCCCTACTGTCGATAGCAAATAAGGAACTACAGGTCATGCCAACGGAGCTAATAAATGATTTTTCTGCTACAGCTGCTATACACGTATTCTGAATAGATGGTGTGCACCTGTCAATCAATTCTCTGACTGTATCTGAATTAAGTAAAGCTAAATCTGACGGAAAAGTAAAAACCTTCTCATCAGGCATTGAATTTAGTGCCGTGGACAAGTCTTTGGAAAACCCTAGTCCGTCAGCAACCATCACATCAATTTTGTTATTTGTTCTGTAATTTCTTTGTAAAAGCTGTGTAGTGTGAGGAGTACAAGGGCTAGATACGCATAGAATTCTGCTAAACTGGCCAGATAAAATCACTGCATGTAAGACGGTTTCGATTAGCGTTTTACCCCTTATGCTCGCTAGCGGTTTTTCAATATTATCTTGAGTAATGAATCTAGACCCTTTGCCGCCGCACATTATCACAGCCATCATGGTGGAATATAATCCGACATAGATGATAGAAAAATCAGACAAGCTAATCTAACAATTTCGTTGGAAGCCCCCATAACGTCTCCAGAAATTCCTCCAAAGCTCAAATGAGCAATGTATTGAATCAATCCTGCAACCAGAAATGCAACTGCTAAAGTGATAATACCTTCGTATCCAGTTACGAGAAATACAATAGCCAAGGTTATCAATGTACTAGTTATGAATTTCATCTTACTTTTCATGGCCAAGACAAAGGGTGAGCTAAGGCCATCCCAAGCTGCCTTGCCAAAATGGGCCTGTTCTACCATCACATATTTAGCAATCACCTCAGAAGTCAATAAGAATAGAAGTAGAATGGTGCCGTCACGGATTGATGATAGTATCGTAAATATGCCTATAAAATATAAAATCAATGCTGTTGCCCCAGCCGATCCTATTGAATGGTCATGCATTGCATTTTTCTTTGATTCCCTTCCCCTCTTCACCATCAATCCGTCGCCGAAATCAGCTAGTGCATCAGTGTGATGTAAACCGGTCAGCAAAGTAATGAACAGAACAACCAGAAGGCTTGTTATTTGAGGTTCGATTACAAGTGACAAGCCGTATCCAACTAAACCTGCTGATAGTCCAATCAGTGCCCCAACGAGCGGAAACAGGTACATATTTGTCGCTATGTATTTTATGTCAATCGGAGCTGGTTGACTATGTCGAGCAGAAGGGATTATAGTCAAGAATGAGGCAACTGCCACCAACGGCTTAAATACCAAAAATTAAGTTCCACCAACCTAAATGAGACAGGAGAAGAATAAGAGGAAGGGAAAAAACCAAACAGAATAGCAATGTGGTTATCTTCATAATTTTGATGGCAAGCATACATTTATCAACTGTTATGAATTCAGTCCCTTCACCTAAAGTATAGCTACCCATTTTCTCAAGTCTCACTCTTAAAGCACCTGCCATAGAACTCATTGGGTATCCGGCATTGATACTCGTTGTTTTGTGATGATCGCGAATCAGTATTACCAGAGAATTTTTCCAATCCGCTTGAACCATGTAAGCTGAAACAATCATCAGAAGACCAGTTATTCGAGCGGGCAAGAAATTGAAAATAGTGTCTAGCTTGGCTGACATCCAACCTATATCTTTGTAGTATGGATCCTTGTATCCAAGCATGGAGTCCAGTGTATTAACTACTCTATAAACTATACAACCTACAGGGCCGAGAATTGAATAGAAGAACAATGGAGATATTATTCCATCGACAGTGCTTTCGCTAATGCATTCGATAGTTGCAGATTGGACATAATCTTCATTCAAGCTACTAGTATCCCTCCTGACTATCATTGATAAACTGTATCTAGCTTCCTCCAAGTTCCCTGCCTCTATTGAGCGAACGATCTGGATGGCAGATTTCTCCATTCCTTTCAATGCTATTGATATCTTTAACAAGACTGCAAACATAATGAGGGTAATCAGTATTCCCATGAAAAGAGCAGTCAATGAAGCCACGGTTATTGCCAGCAATGCAATGCCAGAAATTAGACCACAGGAAAACATGATTCCTTTTACCTTTTCAATTTTATCCTGTGAAATAGAACTTACTGCTATGTTTCTACTGTGTTTCAATTTCGGAGTTATGGATTCGATTAGCTTTCCTAGCCATGAAACTGGATGGTACCTATTTCGGGGGTCTCCAAACACTAAGTCTAGGAGTATCCCAAGAGCTAAACCACCCCCCAGAAGAATAAACTGCTCATAAATCATTTTCTAATTCAAGTATATCCTTTGAAATTTTTTCTATCTCGATCATTGGTTCAACTTCTCTTACCAGGTTTTGGATCTGCTTATCCAATGCTGTGTCAAGGGCAGCATTTGTATCAGTAGAGTCTATACCATCAAGAGAATCCTCTTTTGGTAAGCTTAGCTTTACCTTACTGACTACTCCGTAGAACTCCTTGTTTGTCATTATTTTGACAGTTGAAATGGCCGATTCTAAAAGTGATTTATCTCCAAGAAATTTATTTATCATAAAGCCTCTGACAAGTTCTCTATCAGAGGGTTTCAGAAGCAACATTGTCCCCACTATACTGGCAAAGCATCCACCTCTTTCGATGTCGGCAACGATGATAACAGGAGCGCTCACTTTCCTTGCGAGAATCATATTTGCGACATCATATTGTTGGATGTTAATCTCGGCTGGGGATCCGGCCCCCTCCATTATAACTATGTCATTGTCTTTTCTAAGGTCATCCAAAGAAGCAAGAATAATTGGAAATGCGTACTGCAACACAAATTTTTGGTAGTAATCTTTTGCATGCATTAATCCGTGAGAATGACCCTTTACTATTACATCACTGACATAGTTACCGTGTGGTTTAAGGAGAATAGGATTCATTCTTACGTCAGGATTTTTTCTAGATGCAAAAGCTTGAACCGCCTGAGCCATTGAAATCCTCTCTGAGGTGCCTTCAACTCCAAAAATTTTTGAGGACATATTTTGAGATTTAAATGGCGCAACCTTGAATCCTCTGTCCGCAAAAATCCTACATAATATAGTAACAATCGTAGTTTTTCCTGAACCTGAAGACGTGCCTTGTATCATCAAGATTTTTGCAGTCATGGTTCCATTGATTTTAAAGCGTCTATAAGAATGACGTTTTCCATGTGTTTTTTAACCGCAACCCGAATATACTTTAGGCCCATTCCAGTAAACGTACTGCAATCACGTACCAATATTCCTCTATTGTTTAGGAGATAATTACGTACTTCAATTGAGCTTTGATCTGAAACATCTATCAAAAAGTAGTTGACGTCAGATGGCATCGGAGAAAATTT
Source organism: Nitrososphaeraceae archaeon (assembly GCA_049578985.1). Classification (GTDB taxonomy): domain Archaea; phylum Thermoproteota; class Nitrososphaeria; order Nitrososphaerales; family Nitrososphaeraceae; genus TH5896. The sequence continues at coordinate 57,210 of JBAUMZ010000085.1, read as the reverse complement.
CGTCGTCTTTTTTAGTTCGTTGACCATAAAATTTCTTTCGAGCCGTATCAGCCTTTTGGATTTTTCTAAATATAATGTATCCTTTAAAACCAACATCCCTAATTTTTGAGCCACCCCATTTACGTTCCAGGAAATCATATTGTCGACCATGAGATTTATCAGATTCGGATTACCCACACAATATCCTAATCTAATGCCTGCTAAACTAAACGACTTTGTCATTGACCTCAGGATCACTAGATTTTTGTATTCTGAAACCATTTCGATCATGCTGTTCTTTTTGCCACTTCCTTCTACGAATTCAATAAAACATTCATCTATGAAGATCTGAGTATTTGGATCAATATTTTCAATTATTTTTCGCGCCGATCCAGTTGATAATATTCCTGTTGGATTGTTCGGATTGCAAATAAAAACCGCATCGCACCCTTCCTTTGATTCTTTCAATATTTTTTCAGGATCATGTTCCCAATTCTTTAAGGGAACAAATTTGATCGTTGCTCCCAATCTTCTTGCCGAAAGTTCATATTCACAAAAGGTAGGAGCAGAAATTACTACCTTCCTTCGAATGAACGTACGTGCGAAAATGTGGATTAGTTCAGTGGCACCATTACCAATCAATAACCATGTTGGGTCTAGTTCCAATCCTAAGTAATCTAGAATGCTATTCTTCAATTCCCTACAAGACGGATCAGGATAAGTTGCACATAGGCTACCTAATTCTCTGCAAACGTCATTTAACAAATCCTTTGAAATTCCTAGAGGATTGACGTTGGAGCTAAAATCGAGCTGAACCAATGCAGGATTAACTGAGTAAACTCCACCATGAAAACAATCTTGATTCGGCCTATTTTTTATCATCGAAGTCATTCACTAGCTAAATTCCTCCACCATTATAATGTAGATGCTGGATATTATGAGGCATTGAACATATTTTCTCTGAGTGCCGAAAATGTTTCATGAAAAGATTATTAGTTGTAGTTTACCAAGCCAATCTGATGTTAAAGGTAGCACTAATCGGCGCCACTGGAGCGGTAGGCCAAGAGTTTGTACTTGCTTTAAACAACCACCCGTGGTTTGAATTGTCTGCAGTCGTCTCATCTTCAAGATCGGCTGGAAAAAAGTATGTTGATTCTTTAAGGGATCCTTCTTCGGCAATTTTGAGATGGCATAGCAGGAACGAAATTCCTGATTACGTTCGTGATATGATTATCACGACTGTAGATCATATCAGGCCAGAATCTTTTGACCTTGTATTCACTGCGCTGGAATCAGATGATGCTCTCAAAATAGAGCCAAATTTTGCGAAATCTGTACCTGTTATAAGTACTGCAGCAGCATTCAGGTATGAAAATGATGTGCCCATAATTATACCTGGAATAAATGAAGATCATATTGATCTGTTGAAGGTCCAGAAAAGGCAACGCAAATGGAAAGGCTTCGTATGTCCATTACCTAATTGCACCACTACAGGACTAGTGATTACACTAAAACCAATCATGGAAAGTGCAGGTCTAAAAAGCGTGATCATGACATCGATGCAAGCCATCTCAGGGGCAGGTAGATCACCTGGTGTTGTCGCCTTAGATATTATGGATAATGTAATACCATATATTCCCAAGGAGGAGGAAAAGGTCCAGGTGGAAACGAAGAAAATCCTCGGTAAATTTGATAAAGATTCTGTAAGCCCGGCTGATCTTAGAGTTAGCTGCACGTGCACTAGAGTACCCGTATTGGACGGTCACACTGAGGCTGTGTTCGTGGAAACAGAGAAACCTCTGGAACCAGACGATGTGAAGAAACTCATGATAAACTTTTCAGATTCACTTACCATCCGGAAACTACCTTCCGCTCCCAAAGATTACATCATCGTCCACGACGATCCGACTAGACCACAACCTCGTGTCGATCGAGAGATCAATGATGGAATGACAACAGTGGTTGGAAGGCTAAGAAAGGACTCTGTCTTTGACCACGGCATAAAGTATGTGTTGCTGTCACACAACGAAAAGATGGGATCAGCGAAAGGAGCTGTTTTGATGGCTGAATTGTTAAAAGATAAGGGGATTCTATAATCTTAATTTATTCTTCTAAAAAATAGCACTATATTTTGAAAATAATACATTTATTAACCCCTCCAGGTGTAAAGATATCCAAGAGCTGTGTATGGGTAGAATAGACGATCTTGACTTTAAAATTCTCAGTGAGCTATCCAAGGACGCTAGTATTTCTGTTCCAAAACTTTCCAAATCAATCAGTGTTAATTCTTCGGTTGTATATAGCAGGATTAAAAGACTTCTAAAGATGGGTTTCATAAAGAAATTCACCATAGTAATTAATGACGAGGCTCTTGGTTTCAACGTTAGAGCTCTCACTGGAATAAATATGGACTCAAAAATGAGAGATAATGTTCTGAATGAATTGTTCAGGATTCCAGAAGTGCGAGAGGTTGCGGAAGTGACAGGAAGATTCGACATATTGGTAACCATGAGTTCTAAATCTCTCGACGAGATGCATCAATTAATATCAGAAAAAGTGGGTAGAATAGATGGCGTGCAGAAGACAGAAACATTTATTGAAATGCGTAAGACTGCAAGAGAATTGCTCTATCCGCATTCATTAGCTCAATAGCGACTGGAATGCCAATCAGAAATTTAGACGGCAGTATACGATATTAATATATTTAGTTAGATCATTACTGTCAACGTTGGAAGGACAATAATAAATGGATACCTTGACTACCTCTGCATCCTTTGGCAGGGCTTTCCGAGATTATTATGAGCTTACAAAGCCAAAGATATGGTATCTATTAGTCTTTACTGCCTTCGCCTCTGCTCTAACTGCATCCCTCCTCTTCGACATCCCGACTAGCGCGCTTATGTGGCTTCTATTAATCCTCGGTGTAGCGGCAGGATCTGCAGCCGCTGACACTTTGACGGGATACAACGATCGCGACATTGATGCAATCATGGATCGAACAAAAGGGCGTCCAATCCCCTCAGGAAGAATATCCCCTAGAAATGCCTTTATTTTTGGAATTATCTTAGCAGGAATATCACTTGTTTCTTCGTGGTTTTTGAATATTTATGCATTCGCGCTGATGGCGTTTGGTCTATTTGACAATATTATTGTTTATAGCAAATGGCTAAAGCGAACTAGCCAGACCAATATAGTTCTCGGGGGGTTCTCCGGTGGAGCGCCTGCAATGATAGGATATGTTGCCGTCACTACACAAAGTATTGAGATCGGGATCATTATGGCAGGATTGGTATTCCTGTGGATTCCAACTCATATTTGGAGTCTTGCGCTTCACTCGAGGAAAGACTATGCTAAGGCCGGAATACCAATGCTACCTGTAGTTCAAAATGAAAAAAAATCTGTTAGGATTATTGCGGTCACCACAATACTAATGGTTCTTTTCAGTATTTTTCCTTTTTTTCTCAACGAATTTGGGATTATTTATGTATTAACTGCCACTGTTTTCGGTGCTGCTATGTTGGCACTCTCGCTATGGTTACTAGCGAGACCCAGTGAGAAGGTTGCATGGACCGTTTTCAAATTCTCTAGTCCTTACCTGACTGCGATTTTCATAGCTTTTATAGTTGATGCATTGTTTCACTAGAATGTTGTGACGTACTACTACTGATAGCACAAGATCTTTTCGCATTCATAAACTAACCGTGCTACAACAACGTGTGCTTCAAGTCCCGTAGTCGATATGCTGTATAAGCCAGTAAATTTCCTAGCAGTTGTATTTGAAAAATGCCCTCTTGGGAAACCACCCACTACGAATGCCGATGACGACGGATTTAAGGAGAGGGTGTCAGAGACAACCTTTTCCAGGGTCGAAGGGGCTCCAATCGAGGAGAAGCCTATCACTTGCCTTGGTCTTATTGTTTGGTCTATCAATTGGTTAAAGGTTACTCCTTCGTTCAATTCCAACATCACTTTGGTCCCTTCTCTGTTCTTTATCCTCTTATTCTTAAAGAGATCTGCCATTAATCCATCAAATCGGGAGTATGATTTTGGAAACCGAATTCCTTCTCCAATTATAATACTGTTGCTGTCTATTGTTGAAATGTATACTCTGACTTTATTACTAATATAGAGTGGAGAGGACATCACCGCCGCTAATGAGAGGTGCACAATGTCAGGCCTGCCATGTTTTGTTAAGGATGGGTCAGTTTTCATTGCAGCATGGTGATAGCTCCTGTCAAGAAATGTTTCATCGGGCTTCCTCCCTAATCTCGTGGCATGAGCTCTCACTGCTTGATGATTTCTCAGATTTTGAGGAACCAGTTCCAGTGCAGCTTCTGCGATAATTATGGAGCATCCATATTCCTGCTTCATGCAGTCAGACAGAAATGAAGTTCGAGATTTCCATAAAATAAATCTACGTACTCTGTCGTGGTGGTTGTCCATCTTTTTTGTTATTGGAGACATTTTTCAATGCAGTAAAAAATTTTCCAACTGAAAGAAGCCATTTCCAAACGCTAGCTACGTTTTACACGTAATAAGTCAGCATAATGATTTATCTAGACCGATGTAGGCTATATCACAATATCATCTAAAAGACGTAACTTGCAAACGGCGAAGGAACGAATAGACATCTTAATTGATGCTGCATTATACTATTCAAAGATAGATGACAAATTATCAGACGATCAAGCTCGACTGGCGAAAAAGATTGCGATGAGGGTTCGTACCAGACTTCCCTACAATATCAAACAACTTTTTTGCAAGCAATGCAAAGAATTTATCATCCCAGGAAAGAGTTCAAGAATTAGGCTTGGACGATCAAACACGAAATGTATCAGAATAAGTTGCTATCGTTGCGGCCACATTTATCGGAAGGTTCTCCCTAAATTCTCGAACCAAGTTATTTGACTCTTTTGTAAAAGTGGATATGGTGCAATCAGTTGAACCGGGTTCTTTATAGTAAACTAAGAACAAATACTTCGAATTGGGATATAGCCATTCTTATATGATGCAATGAAAATTTGAATTTAGAATTGACTGAAGTCGATAATAATTTATAAGGAGTTAGAAGAGGCTAATACATAGTGTATAATGGCAAAGGTGTATGATATCCCTGCTACGGACCTGATAGTAAAATTGGCTGAACGATTAAAGAAGGATAAAAAGATTGAGCCTCCGACTTGGTCGGCGTATGTGAAAACAGGCTCTCATGTGGAAAAGATTCCTCAGAACAGAGACTGGTGGTATGTCAGATGCGCTTCACTTGTAAGAAAGGTATATCTGCACGGCCCAATAGGCACATCGGATTTAAGAAGTATGTATGGTGGAAGGAAAAGAATTGGGTACAACCTCGACCATCATCGGGATGCTGGTGGTTCGATTATTAGAAAGGCATTACAACAACTAGAATCAGCCGGTTATCTGACAAAGAAAAAGCAGGGAAGACTAATGAGTGATGAAGGGATGAAGAAGATCGATAGACTTGCGACAGAGATCTTTAAGGAGATTAATACAATACCTAACTTGCAAAGATATGCTTGATGGGAAAGGAAAACCAGGATGTCTGTAAATCAACCTTCTCCAGATCCAAATGAAGAAGAATTAAAGAAACGTGAGGCTGAAACTGCAATGCGACAGCGCGCACTGACATTCTTATTGGATCAGACTGCGAGACAAAGGCTTACCAACATAAGAATGGTTAAACCTGAGCTAGCTACGGCTGTAGAAAATTACCTCATAAGCTCAGCCTCGTCAGGGAGGCTGAATAGGGCGCTAACCGACGAGGAACTTAAGCAAATACTGTTAAATATTCAACAGCCAAAAAAGGAATTTAGAATCAATAGGGTTTGAGTTCTCCAGGATCAACTCTATAGCACCCCTTTCTGAAGACAGTGTGAGACTTTTTTTTACTCTCTAAATCGATTCCTTTGAGTTAACTATATTAAGTCTAGCGAGGGTTCTCAACTTCATGAAAGCAGCCATTTTCAGAGAATATAGCAAGGATCCTACGACGAATGTAAAGATAGAAGATGCAGATATGCCTAAACTAGGCCAGAATGAGATCATGATAAAAGTGGAAGCGGCGGCATATAATTACAATGATCTTTGGGCAATCTGGGGGGATCCCATCAAGGTACCTCTGCCTCATATTTCCGGTAGTGATTCGGCGGGTCATGTAGCTGAGGTTGGTGAAAACGTTACTAAAATTAAGGTTGGAGATCGTGTGGTTTCACATTCTAATATGAGCTGTAGGGTGTGTAATTTTTGCACCTCAGGGCGTGAATATGATTGTGCCGAGAGAACGATTTGGGGATTTCAGACTGGTCCTTTATGGGGGGGGTTTGCACAATATACCCATTTACCAGAAGTTAACGTAGCAAAGCTACCTGATAATGTGTCATTCAATGACGCGGCAGCGATATCCATGGTTGGAATGACGGCATGGCACATGCTAGTCGGAAGGGCCAAGATTACTCCAGGTCAAACAGTGCTAATTATGGGCGGCACAAGTGGAGTTGGAATGTCAGGAATTCAAATTTCAAAGTTGTATAACTGTAACGTCATCGCTACGGCAGGAAACAAAGAGAAGATGGACAAATGCCTTGAATTGGGCGCAGATAATGTCGTCAACCATAGAGAGGCTGATTGGTACAAAAAGGTCAGAGACATTACAAACAAACAGGGTGTAGATGTAGTGTTTGAACATATTGGTAAAGCTACTTTTGCACAAGAAGTTTCTCTTCTTAAGATGGGCGGGACGTTAGTGGCAACAGGAGCAACGACTGGATATGATTCTTCGATCGACCTTCGTTATCTTTTCTTTAAAGGAACGAATCTACTGGGTTCAACTCAAGGAACCAAGGCAGAGCTAGAAGAAGTAATACACTGGACAAACAAAGGCAAGATTAAACCATTGATCAGCACGGTATTGCCATTTAGCGAAATGGTTCAGGGCCATGTCATGATGGCAAAGGGCGAACAAATAGGAAAAATAGTGACAACGCCACACAAGCTCTAGGCACACCCGTAGTGAATGTTCAGAACGTTATTGTTTATTCCGGGGAACAACAAGAGGTTTGTCGAGAAAGCCAGGTCCCTGAACGCAGACGTGATCTGCTTTGATTTGGAAGATTCTGTGCCATTAAATGAAAAGCAGACCGCTAGAGAATTCGTGTCAGAAGCTCTGAACAAGAAAGAAGATTACGGAAAAACAAACGTGTACGTTCGAATTAATTCGTACGAATCAGGCATCGCGATCCAGGACCTCGATGCCATAGTAAGTGATGAAATAGACGGAGTTGTAGTCCCTAAAGTTAACAATGAAACTGAAGTTAGCTACCTGGCTCGGAGGTTGATCGAATTGGAACGTCAGAGAGCAATGAGCAAGAAAACTGGAATTATGGCGTCCATAGAGTCTGCCCAGGGACTAGTTAATTCGTATTCAATTGCAACAGCTGATTTACGGGTGAGAATGTTGGTATTTGGAGTATTCGACTTTCTTTACGACATGGGACTGGATTATGTTCAAGATGGTATTGAATATTCTTTTGCACGCGCAAAGATTCCAATCGATGCCAAGGCCGCCGGAATTGGTGCAATTGATGCGATCTGGCAAAAAGTTGACGATATAGAAGGACTGGTGCGTGATGCTGGAACTGCCAAGCGCTTAGGATATCAGGGCAAGTGCGTTATCCATCCTAAGCAATTGGAACCAGTAGCAAGTGTCTTTGTTCCAAGCAACAATGAAGTTGAGTGGGCTAGGAAGGTTGTACAGGTATTGGAAGAAACAATGGATAAGGGTAAAGGTATTGGCGCGGTAACTGTGGACGGAAAGATGGTCGATGCTGCTCACTATCGACAAGCTAAATCTGTATTGGATTCCTTGAATAACATGTGACATGTATTCAGATCATTCTATTTATCTGATCCGATCTGAAATGATATGATTCGGTCATCTCGGAACAGATTAGCAATGTTTCAAGATTAAAATAGCCACAGAACATGAGATCGGGACACTTTGTTATAGGGTACTTTAACACCGCAACACCATAACACCACAATCTCATGAAAATACATACTTGAACAGTTAGTAAATTTAATATATCCCAACCCATGCCTTTATTGAGTATATTTTAGGTGAATAGAGGACATGTCAATTCAACAAGGTTCAGCTGGTGGAATGCCAGTCTTAATATTGAAAGAAGGCGCAAGTCAGACAAAGGGTCGTGATGCTCAGAAGAATAACATAACAGCGGCAAAGCTCATAGCGGAGGTAGTCCGTTCAAGTTTGGGTCCACGGGGGATGGACAAGATGCTTGTGGATTCTCTTGGAGATGTGACTATCACAAATGATGGGGCTACAATTCTTAAAGAAATCGACGTCCAGCATCCTGCCGCAAAGATGATGGTAGAAGTTGCCAAGTCGGTTGATAATGAGGTGGGAGATGGTACAACATCTGCAGTCGTCCTTGCAGGAGCACTCATCGAGAAGGCAGAAGAGCTAGTTGGAAAGGATGTTCATCCAACGATTATAGTTGATGGTTACAGAAGAAGTGCTATCAAGGCGATTGAAATACTCAACAGTATCGCGATAAAAGTCCATGGTAACGAGAAAGATCAACTTACAAAAATCGCTAAGACTTCGATGCAAACAAAACTGGTTTCCAAAGATTCAGATCAGTTGGCAGAGATGATTGTTAATGCTTCCCTTCAAATTGCTGACAAATCAACGAGTGGATATCGAGTAGACCTTGATGATATCAAGGTGGAGAAGAAGGCTGGCGGTTCACTACGAGATACTAAATTGATAAAGGGCATAGTGCTAGATAAAGAAGTTGTGCACGGGGGAATGCCAAAACGAATCGAGAAATCAAAGCTCGCTCTGATCAATTCGGCCCTTGAAATAGAGAAAACAGAGTTTGATGCAAAGATCAACATAAGCTCCCCTGATCAGATGAAGATGTTTCTTGAGGAGGAAAATAAGATGTTGAAAAATATGGTGGATAAAATCATCGCTGCAGGGGCCAACGTTGTCATATGTCAAAAGGGTATTGATGACATAGCACAGCATTATCTGGCAAGGGCTAATATCTTGGCAGTTCGAAGGGTCAAAGAAAGTGATATGACAAAGCTCGCAAAAGCAACGGGTGCAAGAATCATAAGTAATCTAGAAGATCTTTCAAGTAAAGATCTTGGTGCCGCAGATCTGGTAGAAGAGCGGAAAGTGGAGACAGACAAATGGGTCTTTGTAGAAGGATGCAAAAATCCAAAAGCAGTTACAATACTTATTCGAGGAGGCTCTCAAAGAGTCGTAGATGAAGCAGAGAGATCATTGCATGATGCAATAAGTGTCACGAAGGATGTATTAGAAAAGCCGGCCATAGTTGCAGGCGGAGGAGCACCAGAGGCGTACGTAGCTGGGAAATTACGTGATTGGGTGGGCACTCTTTCTGGCAGAGAGCAACTTGCTGCTGAGAAGTTTGCAGAATCATTAGAAGTGATCCCTCTCACATTAGGTCAGAATGCAGGCATGGACCCAATAGATGTAATGACTGAGTTAAGGGCTAGACAATCGAAAGGCTCAAAATGGACCGGAATTGATGTTAGAAACGCGAAAATCGCAGATATTTCCAAGTTAGAGATTCTCGAACCTCTTATTGTAAAGGAGCAAATAATCAAGTCGGCTACTGAAGCTGCATCGATGATCTTACGTATAGATGATGTTATTGCAGCCGGTAAATCGGCAGGGGGTCCTCCTGGTGGGGGTGGCATGCCTCCGGGTGGAATGGGCGGCATGGGCGAGATGTGATCACTCGACCAGAACTTTAACCTCTACAAAATTTTCTAATTTCTTTTTGTTTTTTTCACTCTCAGCTATGTTTTGTATTCCATTAAACTACAGAGGATCTAATGTATTCTCAGTTCATTCTCGATTATGGCTCTTATAGATGAACCAGTTTCTTGTAGTTCAAGCAAATTTCTTAGATAATCTTCCCAAGAAATTTTTCCTAATGCTCTCTTCCAAGATTCATACTCTGAAGCTAATTTGTCAAACGATTTGCTATGGTACTCACAATACCTACCAGAGGTCGTTCGAGAACAAATCAAACAAGATGCGGTGGGAGAAGCCATATATTAGTACTTATTTGGACTTCAGTATTAATAAAAAACAGAAGTTAGATACTGGTGATATTACAGTGTCATTCAATCACTTGACCTAGTGTGAGTGGAACTCTTAAGGGCTCTGATATGGGAGATTCTTTTGATGGATCAGTAACTGTAACCACAGCCGTAAGGTTCTTTAACGCATCGTCATTGAAGGTGGTCGCAAGTTGTATTGTACCTGTCTCATTTGCAGTTATTGGCGAAGGAAAGGAGGATGTTCTGATTAGAGTTTCGTTTGTGGCGTATATCTCCATTATAGCATTTATTGGGTTGTTGTTTACCTCTGGATTTGAAACATTATAGTCAACAAGAAGCTTTACTTGATTCCCAGGATCGACGGTCAAGGGTATATAATGAGCAGCTGCAATTTTCAGGGAGACACTATTGGTATCAAGACCTGATGTAAGATTATCGGTCAATTCTGTAGGTTGTTGTTCAGCAGGTTGGTTCGGGGTAGATTGGTTTGGTTGTTGAATTTGAATTTCAGGAAGATCTGTACCAGGTAAGATTGTCACCTGTGCGTACACGGGGGAAGAGACCAACAGTATTGTAATCAAAGGAAGCAAGACTGTTGACAGTCTTGTTAAAGTCGAAGACATAGCTTGATTCTGATATCAATCAGATATAAATTCTATATTCAACTTTTTTTGATGGATTTGTCATTGTTAAGAAATCAGACGACTTCGACGTCATGAGGAAGGCTTTCCGTATACCCAGCTGAAGTGATTTTTATAAACTTCGCATTCTTTTGCATTTCTACTATTGTGTTTGCACCACAGTAGCTAAGCCCAGAACGAAGACCCCCAACCAACTGCCTAATAATGTCAACCACGCTCCCTTTGTAACTTACCATTGCTTCTACACCTTCTGGCACGTAGTCATTCAGATCGTCTGATTCGATTACCTGTGAACCCTCTTCTCGGTACTTTCTACCCAAAGATGCATAAAAGGAAGCCATTCCTCTGTACATTTTAAATTTCTTACCGTTCTTAACGAGTGTCTTGCCAGGACTTTCATCTGTGCCACCAAATAGACTTCCGACCATAACAGAAGATGCCCCAGCCGCAAGGGCCTTAGTGGCGTCACCGGATGTTCTTATTCCACCATCTGAAATAATTGGAATATCATAATCTTTTGTCACTTTGGCACTGTCGACCACCGCGGTGACCTGGGGTACTCCAGAACCCGTAATAACTCTTGTAATGCATATGGATCCAGAACCAACTCCGACTTTCACCGCATCTACTCCAGCTCGGATAAGATCCTTCGATCCATTTCCAGTTGCAACATTTCCAGCTATAAGTTCACATTTTGGAAAGGCCCTCTTAATCATTTTTACCGCATTTATTGCATTATCGCTATGGCCGTGTGCAATATCAACCACTATCACATCAGCCCCAGCCCCCAGCAATGTCTCGGCCCTTTCTAGAAAATCACCCTTAACGCCTACGGCCGCACCCACAAGTAGTCTCCCCTTCTTATCCTTGGAAGCGTACGGATACTGCTCCATTTTGAGAATATCTTTACTTGTAATTAGACCTACTATATGATACTTCTTATCAACTACCGGTAGCTTTTCTATTCTATGTTTATGAAGAATTTCTTTAGCTTCTTCTATAGTAATTCCTTTTTGGGCTGTGGTTACATCTCTACTCATTGAACCGGACACCTTTTTTGTTGGATTACTCTCAAAGGTTATGTCTCGTCTAGTAATGATGCCCACTAATTTGTGATCAATATCTTCGACAAGTAACCCGGATACTCCATAGCTAGTCATCAGCTTTCTAACATCTGTTACGTTCATGTCTTGGCGAACTGTATACGGCTGCTCAATCATGACGGATTCGGATCTCTTTACCCTCAAGACTTCATCAACTTGGTCTGCTATAGTCATGAATCTGTGTATAATACCTATTCCGCCTTCGCGGGCTAGGGCGATAGCCATTCCTGACTCAGTGATCGTATCCATATTTGCACTGATTAGGGGAATGTTAAGAAAAATATTTCGTGATAGTCTTGTCCTAAGATTAGTTTGACTCCGAGAGATGATGTGTGATCTAGTTGGAACGATGAGAACGTCATCAAACGTTAGCCCCTCTGTAATCTCCAAATAATACCTTAATTAGGTGTTTAGCGGAGGGATTATAAGTTTTGCCTTATATTCTCGCAATAATGACGGGCTAAACATGAGATCAAAATTAATCGAATGGTCATAAAAGATTCCCTGTTTAGTCAATATAAGGACCATATGAAACGAATTTTTCAGGGGCCGTTACAACCAGAGTTGGGATGCAATATACCAACAGATTAAAATAATATTTCACCAAAAAATTTGATGTTGCAGAGGCTTTATCTTTGAAAGGCACAAAATATAACATAGCAATATTTGACACATTTAAGACTCGGAAGGATAAGTTCACTGGAGAAGCGAAAAGGCAGAGAGGAATTATCGCGCATCTTGCCTCTGAACAAAGCCCGGAGATGTGTACAAGAACTTCTATTGCTCACGTGATTGCGAAAAAACATGGAATATTGTGGCAGAACATCTATTCAGGAATTTTTCGAGACCTTGACGAGGTCCTTATTCCTTCAGGCGTAGTAAAGGAGGGCGGCAGACTGCCATTGAGGCGTGGGCCAAGAGCCCTGCAATTGGAAGGAGTGCCATTCTATGAATTAACTGAAGCAGGATTATTAGTGGCATCATCCATCGAAGAGCTTGGGAAAGAGTATAGAACTAAGTCTTTAGAAGCATTTATTGGCTCACTAAAGCCCATGAATAAGGAAGAAAAGATCCTCTTTGATGGTATACTTCTCTTGATGAGCATCGCTCCTTATTTCGTATCGAAAATAATCAATGAATACATTCATTCATATAGTATTGGTGTAGTAGATAGCATTATACCTATGAATGTGAAAAACTTTAAATCAGTTATCTCTGGCCATATTGGAGTCGAACGGGAGTTGCTTGATGCATTTGTAAATTCAAATAAAGATCAGCAAACTCTCATTATGGATTTTATGAGGATTCTTACTTAATTGAACGAATCTCTTATATGTGAATTTCATCAGAAATACACAATTCTCTGATTTTATTTTAAGTTTTAATTGAATTAGTATCAATTTTTGCGCAGAATGCGCTTCATAATTCATAATGCATCTTGCAGATAGTTTAGAAAGACAGACAGACAGACTGGAACAGCGTTAACAAGAAATTACGACAAATAAACAATCTTGCTTGGAAAGGCTTTGAATTATCTGAATCCACAGATAAATCAATCTTTATAAATAGAACACATTAATATTGACTGGATACTGGTCCACTGTCCTTGGTGCATATAAGAAAACTAGAGGTCTACGGCTTCAAATCGTTTGGTTTCAAGAATTCTGTCCTAACATTTGATAAAGGGCTTATAGCAGTCACTGGCCCAAATGGTTCTGGGAAGAGTAACATTCTGGATGCGATAATGTTTGCTCTTGGAGAGAATAGTCCAAGGGTACTTAGAGTAGATAGATTTCAGTCACTCTTTCATGACACTCAGAATACCCATCATAAGATGATCCACGTTAGTCTCACTTTTGACAATCACGATCGAGGTATCCCTATCGACTCTGACAGTGTCACTTTGACAAGAGATATGGAAGGCCAAGCAGGAGAAAGTGAGTACTATCTCAATGGAAAAAAAGTTACAAAGGGGACCATAGTTGAACTTTTGGAGATTGTAATTGCTACTTCAAATAAGTTCAATATAGTACAGCAGGGGATGATAACTAGAATTTCTGAGCTCAATTCTGATGAACGGAGAAGAATAATTGAAGACATAATTGGTTTATCATACTTTGATGAGAAGAAGACTGAAGCACTAAAGCAGCTTGATGAATCAGATAGACGTTTAGAAATTGCCTTCGCACGAATCGATGAGGTTAGAAAAAGAATCGATGAACTTGAAATTGAAAGAAATGAACAAATGAAATTTCTGAATATCGAAAATGAAATTAAAAAATATCGAGCCATCAAGATTTCTAACGTTATCGTGTCAACTCGGTCAAAGATCGAATCAATAGAAAACCGATTAAAGAGTTCAAGCTCTAGTTCTTCGTCTTTAGAAGACGAGATTAGTCAACTGAATGCGCAAATCGAAGGGATCGAGCAGGAAAGGGCAAAATATATGAAAGAGTCGGACATAACAAATAAGGATAAGGCGATAGTAGAGAGTAAATTATCAAACATCGTCTATGAATCAGAAAGGAACCGAGCAGTTCTGAAAGAAGCGGATCAGCGAATCATGAATATTGAGAGAAGGTTGAAATCAATTGAATTGGAGAAGGTAGTTCAAGAAGACAAGCTGTCAGGTTCACAATTGGAATTAGAAAAGCTTGAGCAAAGTATACAATTAAAGAGATCCGAGATGAGTGATCTCACGTCTGAATTAAATTCGATAAACGCAAAGATAGACAAGATAGAATCCACAGAAGGTATATATCATACAAAAAAGGCCAGCATTGATGGAAGATTAAATGTTTTACTTCGAATACAGAGTCATTTCGAAGCAGCTAGCGCAAGATTAGAGGAGAGAAGGGCACAGATACAGAGAGCTATGGACAGCACTAATGTGGAGGTCTTGTCCCAAAGAAATCAAATTGCTAGATTCAATATTCTAAATCATTTGCAAAATAATGACCTCCAAATTCATTTACAACATCTTCAATCTTGTAACAATTCTGCAGAATGGCTTTTGGATACAAAGAAACGTGTTGAGCAAGATCTCTCTGCCTCATCACGACTTGTAGTTATTGCACAAGATGCCATATCGCAAAAGTTTGACGATTTTAACCAAGTCATCATGAATCCGAATACAGAGTACTTTGCTACTTCAAGTTTACTAAAAGCCTCCAAGTACCTAGGAATAGTGGGATTAGTTCAAGACTTGATAGAGTTCGAGAGGGTATATGAGAGGGCTATTCTAGCTGCTGCATCAGATTGGATGAGGGCAATTGTAGTATCCGACATAAAATCTATGATCGCACTTCTCAGGTATTCAATGAAGAAAAAGTTACCCAGATTTAAAATAATTCCTCTTGATATCTTGAATTATTATACTACCGATTCTGAAATAGAGAGGCTTTACGAAACCGACTCTGTTGGCATATTGGGAAGTTTAGACAGGTTCGTGAGTTCTGGGTATTCGCAATTAGTGACGTTCCTATTTCGGGATATAGTACTTGTTCGCACATCATCAACTGGTTACGAATTAGCAAGGAGAGGGTTCAAATCTGTATCCTTGTCAGGGATATCCTTCGAACCAAGTGGCATACAAGTATCGATTGATTTCGGAACGAAAATCTTTGACTTGAGTAAAACTGCTCTAACTGCTGAGATTTTGAGAAAGTTAGAGTCCTCCACAAGACATCTCAATTCTTATGTAAAATCGAAAAAATCAAACCTTGAAGGACTTACAAACGATCTGGCGAAATTAGAGCAATTGGAATTTAAAGCTGAAACAAATATCACAAGTTTACACGAAAGAATTACTTCCGTAACGGAGTCGATCTCTTCAGTGAAAGAATTGTTAAAGACAAGAATCAATGAAGCCATATCACTTCGAGAAAAGCGGGAAAGTACTGATAATATGCAAATGGTGTTTGATGCTCGTCTATCTCAGTCCAAATCCCTAATGAGTAAGTTAATGATACTGTCAGAAAGGATAGACAAGCTGCATGGAAGTGGAGAATTTGCAAACTTGCAAAGTGAAAAAAGTAATATCATGAGGACTATTGAGAAAACCGATTTAGAACTTAGAGAAAAGATTACTGAATCCACACCTATCAAATCAATGGTGCAAGCAATTCAACAAAAGGTTAAGGAGCTCTTTGAAGAGGAGGTACAACTTCTAGATGAACTGCAACAACAGCGTACCGAATCAAATGATCTGCGAAAGAATCTAACTATTGTGGATTCTGAAATCTTGACACTTAGACAGAAGGAACAGGACATTATTGATTCAACTGGGAAGTCTTATGGGATAATTTCTGAGTACGAACAAAAAATAAAGGTGATTCGGGACAATGAACGCAAATTGTCAAGGGAATATTCTACTCTGGACCGCGATATTGCCATCTACAAAAGGGATATCGAACAGCTAAGTATTAAATACGAAGAGCTAAAAGCTGAGCTTAGGTCACTAAATTATGAAGAAATGCCACAAGACCTAAACGTAGACATAATATTGGAGAACTTAAATGTTGAGTATGATTCTATAAGAAACAGGGTTAACTTACGCGCTAAGGACGTGTATTCTGAAATAGTTGAGGGTTATCGAAGTATGTCTGAACGAAGAAATGAACTTGAAATCGAACGTAACTCGATTGTCGAATTCATAGAGGAGATAGCTAAAGAAAGAGGCAAAGTATTTGATGATGCATTTTCCAAGGTGGACCAGAACATCAGACAGACATTTGCCGAAGTGACTGGTGGTGGATCAGCTTGGCTCGAAATTGAAAACCCCGCTGAAGAAACAAGTGGTATCATGCTAGTAGTACAGTTTCCCGACAAACCTAGGCGGGAATCTACGTCGCTTTCGGGAGGAGAAAAAACGATGGCCGCAACAATATTTCTGTTAGCATTACAGTCACTAAAGCCCTCTCCCTTCTATCTCATGGATGAAGTTGATGCTCATCTAGATGCACAGAATACGGAGAGATTACTAGGTGTTCTCTTAAGACGATCAATTGACAACCAGATTATACTGGTCACTCTTAAAGATTCTACCGTGGCTAGGGCAAGTCTTGTTTATGGCGTCTATCCTAAAGATGGTATTTCTCGCGTTGTAAGATATAATCCTGGCAAAAAGGTAAGCCCAAGCTTACAGTCAAATCCATGACGCTGACACACAGTGACAATTACAACGACAAACGCCTTAGTTCGTAAATAAGTTAGTCATATAAAAAACATGAGACAAAATGATCCCCACTACTCTCAAACTGATTGGCTTTACGGGGATTTCTAAGACATGGTTCTTTTTTGCATTTATCCATTGAATAAAGACATCTAAAATAAAAATTACATCCTCCGCTAAATATTTTCTCCCCTTCACGTATACGAATAGATCTTGTTTTTTGCAAGTTTGTAGGATTTGGTTCGGATACGGCATCGATAAGAGCTTGGGTATACGGATGCAGAGGATCAAGTAAAACAGTATCAACCTTGCCCATCTCCACTACCTTCCCGGCGTATATGATAGCAATCTTGTCTCCGATGTATCGGGATGTACTAAGATCATGTGTGATATACATATATGATATTCTGAATCTGTGTTTAAGATCCTTCATTAGCTCTAATATCCCTGCTCGGACCGACACGTCTAGCATCGATACAGGTTCGTCTGCAATTATAACAGCGGGTCTCAGAACTAGGGCTCTTGCTAGCGCGACTCTTTGTCGCTGACCACCAGAAAGAGAATATGGATAATTGCTGGATAGCTCAACGGCAGGCTCAAGCTTGACATCCTCCAATGCCTTGTATACCTTCTCTTGCTTCTCCCTTCTTGAGTTGCCCTTTTCATGGATAGTAATTGGCTCCATTACGATATCAAGGATTTTCATTCTGGGATCGAGTGATGTGTACGCATCTTGGTGTACCATTTGGACACTTCTTCTAAACTCCTTGAGATCTGCATCCTTCTTTCTTGTGATGTCATCACCCTTGAATATTATTCGACCTTCGTCTGGTTCTATTGCTCGCAAAAGCAGTCTCGCAAGTGTTGATTTTCCTGAACCTGATTCACCTGCAATAACATAGACCTGACTTTCATCTAGTCTTAATGATATGCCATCAACTGCCTTCACGAGAGAAACAGAGTCGGTTCTCATCGCGCTCATTAAACCCTTTGACATGCGAAAGTATTTTTTCAGGTTTTCAGCTCTGAGTATTTCTTGCAAGAATATAGAAATAAGCATATATTTTGCATATATACACTTTTTTCTTGGTTTGTTATGTATTTTGTAAAATATCCAAATTAGTTTGTAAATACCATATGGAAAACGTATCCGTACCACTCAAATGAGACCATTAATAAGCAAGATCATAAAAAATATCGGCTCTAACTCAGTTAAATGTAATAATCAGTACTCGCCACATAGTTTAAATACGACAAATTCTATTTCAACTGAAAAAATAAAAGTGTGAGGGAGTGATCAAAGGTATGTCACTACGGAGATCCGATCCAAGCCTAAGATGTTAGTAAGCCTGTTACCCATCAGCCACCAATACTATTAAAGCTACTATTGAGACAATAAATGTAAATGCAGTAAGAGGAACTGTCAATTAAGATAGTTTTACTTCTTTCCTCCAAGCTCTTGTATTACCCGCAAAACGAAATCGAATTAGATATGATCATTCCTGGCGGCTTCATTTGATTTTCATTTTGATCTGAACAAGTCATTAAAGCCCTTAACGTTCTTGATCCTCGTTACTACGACCACAGAAGCTAATGATATCGCAAGAACTAATGCAGCAAGGGGACCAAATTCTGGGACAATGTGTGTCCCGGTAATCTCTATCTGCTCAGATCCGTTACCGAATTCTATACGTAATACCCTTGCTTGAGTGTTGTTCATGATTTCATCATATGGTGTGAACTGTCCATCAATAAATATGGCATAAACATCGTCCGCGTTCGATTGCCTTTTAGAGTCTATAACATCTCTTGGAAGCTCGATAGTTAATTCCCCGTCAGAGACTGCCGAGATTTCTGCAGCCAGTGTTATATTATCTCTTTGGACCCAGATTGTCTTCAATTGATTGTCTCCACTGATCTGATATCTGATCTGATACGACGCATTACCTATCTCCAAGGTTTTGGTATTCACAAGATAGGACGCAGTAGTCTCATTTAGTTCAGAGATCGTCTCATCTCCCTCTCCGTGTACAATATCAGAGGAAATTCCGATAAATATGAATAATGCCAATGCTACGAAGCCGGTTAAGAGAATATAATGTTGTAACATTTGGAATTTGGCAGCACAGATTAAAGACAAATTTCTCAAGTTTAGTTGAAGGTAATGACTTTAAAGTTTTGGCTCCTGGTGCGGCGCGGCGCCCGTTATTCCATTTCCTCTACCCCCACAGGTTACACCTAAATAGGCAGCCTGTCGTATTGGAAGAAGATCATTGGAATTGGACGTCGCTGCAGGAACTAAGTTCCGAGAATTGAGTCTGACTAATAGACTAGATCTAATTAAGAAAAATACTTCTCTTGGGGACATGGACGTCAAATTTCTGAAGGATTCAGCGCACAGCTTGGGTTTTGATAATGTGAATAGAATGATAGAAAATGCGATAGGAGTATTTTCCGTCCCTCTGGGAATTGCGACAAACTTTTTGATTAATGATATTGAGTATCTCATCCCTATGGCAATAGAAGAACCATCTGTGATTGCCGCAACAAGTAAAGCGGCAAAAATAGCCAAACTCACTGGCGGATTTCACGGTGAAGCAGATGATTCCCTAATGATTGGTCAAATTCAAGTAATTCCCGATGAGAAGCCTCATGAGGCAATTTCAAGAGAGATTCTCGAAAATAAAGATGAATTGTGTAGGATTGCCACTTCCAGGGCTAGATCGTCAAAAGTGAAAGAAATAGAAGTCAGAGCCGTCGAGGACGAGAGCCAGCTAGGGATGGGCACCATGATCATCGTAGAACTTATAATCAACACTCATGATGCGATGGGTGCTAACGTAGTGAATACGATATGCGAAGTGGTCGGACAAGCCATCGAGAGTATTACTGGGTGCAGGACGATATTGAAGATCCTTTCAAACTATTCGGTGCGAAGACTAGTTAGATGTAGAGGCACTTTTCCAAAAAATCAAATTGGTGGAGATATTACTGTCGAACGAATCCTATATGCATATGCTCTTGCCTATTCAGATGTCAACAGAGCTGTTACTCACAACAAAGGTATCATGAACGGCATTGATGCTGTAGCACTGGCGACCGGGCAGGACTTCCGTGCTATTGAGGCTGCGGCTCACGCTTATGCTGGTAGAGGAGGTCGTTACAAGTCATTGTCAAATTGGTGTAGAGATGAAAATGGTGATCTTGTTGGTGAATTGGAACTGCCTATGGCTGTAGGGATAGTTGGTGGAGTGACAAGGGTACATCAGATGGCTGCGACGAGTTTAAAGATTCTAAAAGTTAATTCTTCCCAAGAACTTGCGATTGTAATCGCATCTGTGGGTCTAGCTCAGAATTTTGCAGCGCTACTCGCATTGGCCTCTGAAGGGATCCAAAAAGGGCATATGAAACTACATTCAAGAAATATTGCTTTTATGGCGGGGGCAAGAGGCGATCTGATAGACATTATATCAGAACACCTTGTCAAGGAAGACAAAGTCAATCTATCTAGAGCAAAGGAATTGATGATTAAATTTAGTCAAGATGGTCAAATCAATGATTAGATATATACAAAGGATCTGGCATCTCTCAAGCGTTTAGCCATGTCTATAGTTAAGTTTGCAATTCCAAAAGGCAGTATTGAAGAGGCGACATTTAGAGTGCTCGAACAAGCATGGCAGACTGTTAGTGGTCATGGACGAACATATCGCATCAAACTCAGTGATCCAGATATCGAAGTGAAAATACTACGCCCGCAAGAAATTCCCACCTATGTTCAAGAAGGTTTCTACGATGTCGGGATAACTGGTAAGGATTGGGTCAGAGAAGCTAATGCATTTGTTTCTCAGTTACTTGATTTGGAGTATGGGCGTGTTAGCCAGGTCATTGCAGTACCTAAGATTTTTCCGGTCAATAACTTATCGGAACTGATCACAGAATTCGCGGAGAAGAAGAAGACTTTGAGGATCTCGTCTGAATATCTTACAACCACTTCTTCACATATAAAATCCAATAGTGCATACACTAAGTATTTTGGCGATTCTGATCCCCAGATTATTACCCCATGGTTGCGTATAGGTACAAACAATAATGTGCAGATATTCCTTTCTTTTGGCGCGACAGAAGCTAAACCACCAGAAGATGTTGATGCGATCTTTGATATTACTGAAACAGGAACGACCATAATGCAAAACAATCTTAAGATTATAGATACTGTGATGGAGTCGTCTGCAATATTAATTGCAAATAAGAGGTCATTAATGAACATACGTAAGAGAGAAAAGATTGCAGATATGCTCGCTCTATTGAAGGGAGTAGTTGAAGCGAGAAAAAAAGTTCACATTTTTATGAATGTTAAAGAAGAAAATATTAGTTCTATTCTTGAAGGACTTCCCGCTCTCAAGAGGCCTACAATAAGCAATTTAAGTGAAAGTGGATGGTATAGCGTTAGCACGATAATAGACAAAAAGGAATTTATCAAAATACTTCCACTATTACGGAAGAGAGCTCAAGGTCTTGTAGTAAGTGAACCAAGACAAATTCTCCAGCTTGACGTGATCAATATTGATGACCATTTGTAAAATAATTAATGATTATAGATTAGTGTGATAGGTATTCTAATATCCCGTTTACAACGTGTAATAGATGCGATATCACCTCACCTGATAAATAGGATCCATTGAACAGCATAACTCCTCCTTTTAAAAAGATGCAAACGGGTCCAACGGATTGTCGGTGTAAACTTTAACATGACTAGAAAAAGATAAGAGCAGAAAAAACTAATGGAATAACAGAATTGCAAAAATTCCTGATAATTTAATTTGAATTTGATACTCTAGTTCCACTCGAAATAGTAGAATCTATTGCTCACTTTGAAAAGGTCTAAAATTTATTACCCCAGAGATGTCCATAATGTCTAATTCATTAGCCATTTCATGAGCTTCTGTAGTTTCATCATCTTCGTTCATACATCTATTATAGAAATTGCATTTGGGGCATTTCATATTCCTTTTGGCCTGAGAAAGTCTAGGAAGGATAGACACATCGGAATGCTCAAGTGCTTGCCTGAATAGTTTTTTTCTTCTAACCATTTCGTTCTTTAATAATTCCCTAACAATATCATCTTTTGGCAGATGAACGCTCCAACTTTCTATAAATGGGCCTTTCGCATCATGAGGCTGAAGAAAATAATCCCCATTCGAATCACTCTTTACCCACCTCAGTTCTTTCGTGTTATACCTAATGGAAATGACTCCTCGTTCAACGCCTGTTATTACTAGATAATATAACAATTGTCGCAGATATGATCTGAACTTTTCATCGCTAATATTCAGTCTACCGAAGTTCAATGTGTCTTTAAGTTCAACAACAGAATCGTCAGACATGATATCCGGATGCGCAAGTATTCCGTCAAATTCAAGATTCGCTTGGGAGACGCCTATATCTGCGAGCTGAGTTATGACGAATTCGCTAGATTCTCCTCTGATGTAATGATATATAGATTCATCAGATATCGTATCAATCTCTGGGAATTTACGCGAATAATACTGTTTTCTTATACAGGATGAAGGAATAATATCTGAAACATGCACTTCATCTTCAGAACGCCTTTTCTGGCTGTATCTAGATCTTAGATTCAGTTTGAGTATATTAGTGAATTCGTCATCTCTTCTGACTAGTACAGTCATATCTTAGCAAGACAAGATTTAGATCGGTGCATAAAAAAATCCTCAAAATGATAATCCTTACAGGACTTGGATTTTGATAGTCGCTGTCCATTAAATTGAACTAAACTGTTCATAATACTACTTTGATAATCTGATTTGATCCATTTTTGTGTTCCTATGAACTTGGATTATTTCGATGTTATCTTTCATGTTGCCTCTAGAGTTCTCTTTCATTTTCGATGAAACAAATCATGTCAACGATGATGACAGATGCGATGACTGCATTTAGAAGACGTGTTGATTGTTGTAACACACCATTAATCAATCTAATTATAGGCATTCGAAAGGATCATTGAAATTTCATTTTGCTAAGAATATACCAATACTACCATGTTAGGAGAAGACCCGTTAGGAGAAGATCACAACATGATGGAGTTTCGTTATATGACAGAAAGGTAGAATCCAGTCAGGGCGTCTAAATTCTATTCACACAAGACTATGTGGCGCATCGGCGTACAAGATATATTCCTGTATCATTCCCCTTTAACTGCACATAGATTGTTCGAGAATAGTAGTGAACTAAATGGTATTGAGAATTGTTGATGTAAAAAATGTGCAGTTAGATGTTGCAAAATTTAGGAAGGCACATGTAACATTATCAGATAACATCTTAAAAAAAACAAACGCTATCATAAAGTCGGTAGAAAAGTCGGGGGATCGCGCTCTCCTTAAGTATAGTCAAGAGTTCGAAGGCGTCGAACTGAAAACTCTTAGAGTGTCTGATGACGAATTTAGAACAGCTTTCAAAAACGTTACCTCTTTGCAGTTGAGATCGATACATGCAATGCGAAAGAGATTGATCAAGTTCGAATCAATTCTGCTTGATCACCTGAATGGCATTGAATCACGATTTGACCGAATGAAAATAACAAGACTATTTAGACCTATAGAGAGCGTTGGTTGCTATGTACCTGGAGGAAGAGCTAGATATCCTAGTACCTTGTTAATGTGCTGTACTCCAGCTAATGTGGCCAGAGTTAAGAGATTAGTTGTGATCAGTCCGCCTCGGAAGGATGGAAGTATTGATCCTCTGACCCTAGTGGCTGCTGATATCTGCAAAGTACAAGAAGTTTACAAGCTTGGAGGAGCTCAGGGGATAGCCGCACTAGCCTTCGGAACAGAAAGTATTAGGAAGGTTGACAAGATTGTGGGACCTGGCGGTATTTTTGTGACCGCTGCAAAAAATATGGTTTCCGACAGGGTTGCAATTGATATGGTCGCTGGTCCTACAGAATTGTTAGTATATGCTGATTCAAAATCGCATCCCAGACTCGTGGCCCTTGATTTGATCTCTCAATCTGAGCATAGTAACGATACGCTTTGTGGTGTGGTTACGACATCGAGACGTCTGGCAATGCGAGTTAAGGATGAGATCAATATGCTGATTAGAAGCAAAGAGGGTGTCCTAAGACGCGATATAATTACGCAAAGTCTTGGTAAGAATGGTTTTGTTGCAATATGCAAACGAGAATCTGATGCTATCGATTTCATAAATGAATTCGCTCCTGAACATTTGGAAGTAATGACTGTAAACGCGAGTTCGGTAGTTAAAAAAATAAGATCCGCAGGCCTCATCCTTATAGGAACGTACACCCCATCTGCAGCTAGTGACTACTGTCTGGGTTCAAATCATGTGTTACCTACTCTGGGATTTGCTAAGTCTCGGGCTGGATTATCTGTCTTGGACTTTCTAAAGATGATAAGTTATGTTGAATTAAACGGAAACGATCTAAAAAAGATTGTATCTTGTGTTAGGGAAATCACGACTGCAGAGGGATTATTTAATCATTACAAAGCAGTAGAAGGAAGGTTTTTGAAATGACATCAGAATGGCTCTCAAATAGACTGCTGGAATTGTCCAGACTTGATGCATATATCAAGCCTACAACTAATGAGAGTGTTATAAAAATGGATGCAAATGAGAATCTTGCTTTATCTTCACAGTTCCTTAATGATATTGTGTCTAAAGCGGCCTCCATGACTGACTTGAGATATTATCCCGCAGAGGAGTTAGAAAAGTTCTATGAGGAATTATCACAGTATTTGAATATAAACAAGAAGCATATGGCTGTTAGCAACGGTTCGGATCAAATCATAGAATCTTTGTTATCGACGTTAGGAAAACGAGCAAATGTCACTATCGTCGAACCCACTTTCTCATATTTCATAAACCGATGTAAATTGCATGACATCTCGATTGAAAGTATTCCTTTAAATGAAATGGATAATAGCATTCCGTTATCAAGCTTTATGAACAGTGCAAAAAAATCGAATATTGTATATATTTGTTCACCAAATAACCCTACAGGAAATCAGTTTGACAAAGAGACCATGCTATACATTGTTGAATCACTAAATGACAAATTGATAATAGTTGATGAAGCGTATGTAGAATTTGGGAATTATAGTTTATCTCAATTTGTAACTAAATATGATAATTTGGTTGTTCTTCGGACTATGTCAAAAGCGTTTGGATTAGCCGGTGCCAGGATAGGGTATCTAATTTCCCAAGAGAATTTGGCAGAGATTTTTAGAACACATATTCAATCCCCCTATCCAATAAATAGCTTGTCGCTAAGGGTAGCCACATCTGCTTTATCCTCTTATCAGTACTTTTTGGAGATAGTTCAATTAATCAGACGACAAAGAGACAAAATGTTTCTTATCCTTAGTAAAATGCAAGGAATTAAACCTTTTCAATCGGATGCAAATTTTGTCTTTTTTGAATCTTTTGATTTATACGACTCAATTCAAGAAGAGCTTAGTCATGAATTGATATCGATTAAGGCTTTAGGTGATTTCTATGGATATAGAGGGTGCTTTAGAGTTACAGTGGGTACTGAAGAAATGAATGATAAATTCATCAGCTCGATGAAAAACATCACGTCAAAGGATGGATGAAATTGTCTCACTCACAAATTTTCTTTCTTTAGTGGAGGGAATCCAAGTTCCACAAGAAGAATATAGATGGCATCCTCTTTGATGTGGACGGAGTTCTGATAGACACTCAACTTTCGTACAATCTTGCTATCAAAAAAACGGTCAAACATGTTCTCGACATATTAGACATGTCCAAGACTCTCCAGCCAGTATCAGACAGTATCCTTCTTAAAATGCGTCGAACTGGTGGTTTTAATAATGATACTGATACTACTTACGCCCTGATTCTCACTTCACTTGTGAGTCGGATCACAAGCACAAAAGAGTTGGAAAGCCTCCTCTTTGGCGCCACCAATAAGGTTGATGCAAGAGGCATAATTTCTGTGGAAAGGTATCTATCAACACTCTATTCTAGAGCTATAGTAGAGAAAATAAAACACAAGTTAAGTTATCCTGGACCTGTCGGGAGGAGTATTGTAACAACTGTGTTTGACGAAGTTTTTTACGGAGAAGAATTATTTAAACAAAGATACGGTATTTATCCTAAATACTATTTTGGTGACGGTCTAATCGATAATGAAAAGGTTGTGATTACCAAGGGTACCGCAAGATTCCTGTTAAATCGATTCAACAAGGGTATTGGGGTTGTTTCAGGAAGAAGTAAATTAGCCTTTGAGTACTCTCTTCAAGGGATATTATCAACTTTTAACAAAGAAGCATGCATATTCTTAGAAGACGAACCAAGGAAAAATGCGAAGCCTAATCCTTATGGAATTAGAAAAGCCATGAAACGAATGCTCACAAAGCATGCTATATACGTAGGTGATTCTGTAGAGGATATAATTATGGTAGAAAAGGCGAAAGCGGAGATGGGGTTAGATGTTGAATTTATTGGAGTATATGGATCGAGCGCTAAACCCATGGAAACTAGGAAAGCTCTTAAGCAGAATGGTGCAGAGTTAGTATTAAGAAGCGTCAATAAACTGCCAAATGTATTAAATAAAGTAATGTGAATACTTGATTGCATTTGATTGAAGAGGGTAAGCATGAAAGGATTGGTGAAACTACTCGCTCCACTAAAGAGACAAATATCAAAGTTACAATCAATCTTGACGGATCAGGAAAAGCGAATATCTCAACTGGATTGCCCTTTATTAATCACTTAATAGATTCTCTAGCAAAACACAGTATGGTTAATATCAATGTACTAGCTAACTCAAATGATAATATTGTACACCACTTGATCGAGGACACTGCTATCTCTCTTTCCCGTGCTCTAGACAAGGCGCTGAACGACAGGAGGCATATTATTAGGTTTGGTTATGCGATTGTCCCGATGGACGATTCTTTGACGATCGCTTCAATTGACCTTGTTAGGCGGCAATATAGCAAAATTTCGTTGTCTCTAATCAACAATAAGATTGAGGGAATTGACAAAGAAGACATAGAACATTTTGTAAGATCGCTTGCAGAGAACCTTAATGCATGTGTTCATATTGATGTTAAGTATGGGGAAAATGATCATCACAAGGTTGAATCAGCGATGAAAGCATTTGCGATCGCATTTCGTATGGCTATAAATTATGATCCTAGGAGTACGGGTGTTGCCAGTACCAAAGGAGAGATGTAATGGCCAAAGTGGCTATTTTCGACTACGGTGCTGGGAATCTATTTAGTTTAGAATCCTCTATGAGGAAAAATGGAGCTAAAGAAGTATCAATAATAAGAGACATGGACACTTTGGATGAATTCGATGGTCTGGTACTTCCAGGAGTAGGGAATTTCGATCCTGCTATAGTGTCTCTTGAACCCTTCAAAAGAACACTAGAAAGAGCATCTACAAGGGGAACACCAATTCTAGGCATATGCTTAGGAATGGAAATGTTCCTGGAGGAAAGTGAAGAAGGGAAGCTGGATGGACTCAAATTGTTAGAAGGTTACGTACAGATGCTTGACAATAAACAAGTAAAGGTTCCACATATTGGTTGGAACAATCTGATTATTGTTAACAAAAGCGGCAAATTACTCAGCGGCGTACAAGACGGATCATGGGTATATTTTGTTCATTCATATAGAATCGTATCACCTGAAAAGGAGATCACTATGGCAAGCACTGAGTATGGGACTAAATTTCCTGTAGTTATAGAGAAGGACAATCTCTTTGGGACCCAATTCCATCCAGAAAAATCAGGAGCAATAGGTGAGAAGATAATTAAGAATTTCATTGGAGTGTGCAATAAAAGTAAATGATGGTCATTCCTGCAATTGATCTGTTGGATGGGAAAGTTGTAAGATTAGTGAAAGGAGATCCTGACAGTAAGACCATCTACAGCGACGATCCTGTAGAAGTGGCTGAGAAGTGGGCTGCTGAGGGAGCAGAAATGTTACACATAGTTGATTTAGATGCAGCTTTACAGACGGGAAATAACAATCGGAAAATGATATATAAAATAGCAGCATCTATCCAGATACCGGTACAGGCCGCCGGAGGAATAAGATCAGTTGAGATTATTAATGAAATGCTGAAAAATGTGAACAAGATTGTTCTGGGTACGATCGCTTTTCAGGAACCAGATCTTATAGGAAAGATGATCAAGAAAAAGAAAGAAAGGATTGTACTTGCAGTAGATCATCGAGAAAGAACGGTAGTAGTAAATGGTTGGAGAGAAAAGACGAATTTTTCGATTCAAAACGCTATTTATGATTTTCAAGCGGCTGGTATTTCAGAGTTTCTGCTGACAAGCGTTGAAAAAGATGGTACTCTTTCCGGTCCAGACTTTTCAAGTTTACAACATGCTTCTGCGTTTCCCGGCATAAAAATAATTGCAAGTGGAGGAGTTTCCAGCTTGGAAGATATCTTACGAGCACGAACAGCCGGGTGTTCTTCAGTAATTTTAGGCAAAGCACTCTATGATAGAAAGATAAGTATCGCGCATGCGAGAGCCCTAGCGTAAAAAATATGACACTTGCAAAAAGGATAATTCCTTGCTTGGACGTTGATGCCGGTAACGTTGTCAAGGGTGTAAATTTCTCTGATGTGAAAATCGCTGGTGACCCGGTGTTTTTTGCAAAGAAGTATACTCATGAAGGAGCAGATGAGATCGTCTTTCTTGATATCAATGCTTCCCATGAAGGTAGAGAAGCCTTAAAAACTGTCATCAAGGAAGTAGCAAGGGCTATCAACATACCATTTACCGTAGGAGGTGGTATCAGGAATATTCGCGATGCAAGAGAGATTTTATTGAGTGGGGCAGACAAAGTCTCAATCAATACCGCGGCAGTAAAGAATCCTGAACTTGTGTCTCAATTAATGAATCTCTTTGGTAAGCAATGTGTTGTTGTGGCTGTAGACGTAAAACGGCATCACGTGGACCACTCAACGGAAAAGAAAGGTTACTGGTTTGAAGTAAGAATATTTGGTGGCCGTGAAGGTACTGGCATTGAAGCAATAGAATGGGCTAAGAAAGTAGAGAAACTCGGAGCTGGAGAAATCCTGTTAACAAGCATTGATAAGGATGGGACTGAAAATGGATATGATCTTGAATTGATTCGAACTATCAGTAGAACAGTTCGGATTCCAATTATAGCTTCTGGTGGATGCGGATCACAAGAGCATATACTGGAAGTATTTCGAAAGACTGATGTAGAAGCTGCGTTAGCTGCCTCAATTTTTCATTATGAAAAAGCTACTGTCAATTCAGTGAAGCAGTATCTCAAGGAAAATGGAGTAGTCGTCAGAATTTAAAAGCTTTTTTGGTCGCAAAATACTTACTTATATAGCAGGATAAAAGAGAAGGAAGCACCTTTCTCTCCTTCTGTATTGTTTTGGCCCTTGGAGTTTACCCAAAGGCTGTTGAACAAATATTGTTGCTGCTCAATAATTCCCCCAGCTTATAATTAAGTATTACCACATTTTGAAACGACCAACGAGTATGGAGGGTTGTGAGAGAAATTTGAAGGCCAAACTGTGGAAGAAAAATATACCTCTAAAATTCATATACTGATATTGGTTACTCCATCTCGGTGATGAATTGTTACCCAAATTATCGAGATATTGTGTATAGGAGATGAGTTACTTACAGGATTAGTTTTAAATACCAACTCAGAGTGGCTCTCAAAAAAGATTACAGGAATTGGAGGATTTGTAAATAGGGTTACGATAGTGGGTGATGACATTTGTGAGATATCATCAGCAATAAACGAATCTCTAGAAAGAGGAATAGATTGCTTAGTAATATCAGGAGGTTTAGGTCCGACTCCCGACGATAAAACATTGGAAGGTGTCTCTTCTGCATTAGGATGTAAGCTTGAATTGAGTGAAAAGGCCTTGGATATGATGAGAAAGAGCTATGAAAGACTTTCTATCAAGTATCAGTTAAATGAATTTCGATTAAAAATGGCAATGATGCCTAAAGGTTCCATACCTATTCAAAATATAGTGGGTATCGCTCCGGCAGTTCTGATAGAAATAAAGTCAAGACAGCGATCTAGCAGAAGGATTTTTTGCTTGCCAGGGGTTCCCATGGAATTGGAAGGGATCTTTTCAGCTTTTGTAATCCCAATTCTTCAAAAACAAATTAGTACAAGATTCCATGTCATCGAAACCACTCATGAAGTAGTAGGAGTAGGTGAATCTGTCCTCACTCCCATCCTCTTTAAGATAAACGATTCAAACCTACCACAATCAATGTATGTAAAAACGCACCCCAGGGGATACACTTCAGACCACAAGCCAAAATTACAAATTCAAATTGTTTCTAAAGGCCAGAATAGAAAAAAAGTTCAATCAAGATACAAAGAAACCTTCAGCCTTCTAGTGTACGAGATTGATAGGCTAAATGGAAAGATTGTCGCTTAAATGTGGTATCGCAATGCGTACATGATGGGGGGAGGAAAAATGGAAAATAAATTACCTGATTTATTGTTAGTATGCCATCTCCTTGGATGTTCAGCTGTTGGAAATATGAAAAACCTTTCTCGACCACCGATCTTCATCCATTCCATTGTATGAAAAAAACACATAGCTTATGAAAATAGGAAATGACAAGTGCCGTAAAGGATTCTAATTAATTATTGGGATAAATCAAAGAATTATTTGGTAAAGTCAAGATCTGGTCTCCTGATGACTGGAGTGGTGGTTGTATTGAAATAAATATTCGGAACAACACAAAAGAGAAAAGTTGAAAATTTATGCCAAATGGTAAGATCATAGTCCTAGAGGGAATAGATAAATCGGGGAAAACAACGCAATCAAAGCTACTCGTGGATTATATTAGTTCCGCGACAAGCTTTAATGCAGTGCAAATGAATTTTCCCAATTATAGTACCTTTAGTGGAATCGAAATCCATAGACACCTAAAAGGCCAGACACTATACAATCCACATGCGTTACATGTTTTATTTACACTAAATAGATATGAAGAGAAGCCTGTCATTGAGAGATTACTTGATGAGGGAACGATCACAGTTATGAATCGCTACTATCAAAGTAATATTATTTATGGACTAGCTGATGGAATTACCAGACATGAATGGCTTGAATCTCTCGACGGAGAGATGCCACAAGCTAATCTAATTATAATATTGGATATATCTGTAGAGGAATCTATGTCCAGAAATTCGAATCCAGACATCAATGAACAAGATAAAAATTATCTTAGAAAGGTGAGAAACTACTTTCTCAAATATGCCGACGCCTACGGTTGGAAGATAGTTGATGCAAACAACAAGTCAAAGGAAGAAATCCACATAGAAGTGATTAAGATAGCTGAGCGATACAAGATAATTTGAATTAGCCTATCAAGTCAAGCTGTTATCTACTTGTTACTGGTCGCCTGTGGTGTTCAATGCAGCTTACTTGTAGTTATCTTGGCTACAAGTAACTAGTCACCTAGATTCATTAGCAATGTTATTTAATCGTAAGATTTCCGGAGGTCAGATATTTAGTAGGTCAAGGCAAACATTTAGCCAATCATTGACTAATTTCAGAGACTATTTCGCCATTCAAATTATCAACGAAATATGTGAAATTATTCTTCTTATCTGTTACCTTCCACACAAAATAATTGGCATTGTTTATTGTCGGGTGAGAATTGCCTAAATATCGGCCTACATAATTGGAATCGACTTTTGATTCGTAGAATAACCCATTTCCTTTTATGTACACAAATTCTGTAACAAAATCTCGGCGTTCAGAGTAGATTAGATTCCTATTATCGATCACAACTGAGATGGCATTCTCCTTTGATATTGGCGTTCTATAAAGGGTAGGCCTTTCGAGTGAGGTAACTATCCCTATATAAACTAAAATTGTCACAAAGATACTAATGGTCACGGTTAATGCAAATTTCTTATCAATTTTCATCTTATACCTTAGTTATGTACGCTAGATAAATTCATTGGGGAGATCTTTTGAAATGTTCTAATATATTGCGATTTAAGGTTATTCCTACTCTAAAAAAAAGGACTCTTCATCTAAAGTTCATCATGTTCTAGTCACGAATGAGCGTGGATAGGTTCCGGGTTACAGACTTTTGTTCAAGATTAGACGAACTCTGACCTTCATCCTAGATTTAGCTTGTGATAATCGTTTCATTAGAGGCGTCAGAATTACGCTTATCATTATTTTTATTCGATCATCTTTTATAGATACTTAGAAAACGTTCAGACATACCTGACAGATGTATTCATACACTCAATATTGTATTCATAAAACTTATCATATAGTAATATATCCTGCAAGATCCCAGAAAATAACAATTATGAGCAAAGATCACAACGTTCACTTGATAATTAGAAATACTCGACCAGATGATATTGAAGAAATAGTGAAATTGCAGAAGGAATCATTTCCAATATTAGCTCGATATGTCAATATCTGGCATCCGGATGAACTGAAAAGCCACCTCCAGGTGACTTGGGTAGGCTACTTGGGGTGACTTGGGTAGATTTGGGCCAATTTATAGCTATTGGAGAAGATGGTGGGGAGCATACGTGGAAGGGAACCATCTCAAACGGTATGTTTACTGACTGTAATCCAAATGGAGATAGCCCGTATGGAGCTGATATATCAACACGCCCGGCATATGGACACGAAGGCATTGGGAGTATGCTCTATGGCGCGAGAAAGGAATTAGTTCTAATGAAAAGAATGATAAGTGGATGGAGATTATTTAACTCCCATGATTATGCAGACAAAATGTCTGCTTCTGAGTATGCTGATAAAGTGATCAATGGAGAATTAAATGACCCAGTTTTATCATTTGAGCTGGCTAATGGGTTTAAGTTTATTAAAATACTTCCAAACTATTTAGAACCACGTTCACGTAATTGTGCCAGTTTCATTGAATGGTTGAATCCTCTATTTCGATACTAGAGTTAGAGACATTTATGACTATCATAGATTGTCACGTTCACCTAAATAAGTATGATAAAATAAGTTCACAAGAAAAAAACAAATTCACGTTACTTGAGAATAGACTAGACACACTAATACAATCTATGAATAGAAACAATGTTGATTACTCGATAGTGATCTCATCTTACATAGTCGATGCAAACAGGCCCTCTACCTCGCAAATCATTGATATCGTTAACAAGAATGAAGATATAAGAAGTAGAATCGGAATTGTGGCTGGCTTTACGATTGACAATCATATTGAGGAAGATTTAAAACAATACAGAATCTGGCTCAAAGATCGTCTTATCAAAGGCATAAAGTTGTATTGTGGATATGAGCACTATTATCCTTACGATAAGAGGTATCAGAAAGTGTATGATATTTGTATGGAATATAGAGTTCCTGTCATGATTCATACTGGAGATGCTTATTCAAGCACGGCTAAACTGAGGTATGCCCATCCATTGAATGTTGATGACATTGCAGTAGACAATCCAGAATTGAGGATAGTCATGTGTCATCTGGGAAACCCTTGGATAGCCGATTGCCAAGAAGTCTTGTACAAGAACTCCAATGTTTATTCAGATATTTCTGGACTAGTCGTTGGACATTTTGGATTACCTTCTGCTACCAGGTATGTGAGCCAGATAAATGATCTGCTAAATTATGTAGGGAAACCTCATCGTCTTTTATATGGTAGTGATTGGCCTATTTCTAACATGGGTTCCTACCTCGCATTTGTTCGAATGCTTGAACTTGATGAAGATTCATATGATTTGATGATGTCAAGAAACACAAGAAACATTTTCAGATTGTGATTCCTCCTGTTAACGTGTTGGAACGAACTGAACATCTTATTTGAGAAGCTCGATATTTGGCGTTTGCCGAGCTCGAGATTGAGCGCAATTTATTTTACTCAAATTGTTGCGGCGCTCAGGAGAGACTTGATTTTGGTTAGAAGTATCCAACCCTAAAGGTACAAACCCCCCAATATTATTCTGGAGCAAATCCATGATAGTACGATATCTGAGTGTATTCATCTCTAGGTTTCATTTCTGCAATTGAAATGAGATTGCCTTCTGGGTCTTCAATTATAGCATGCTTGCCGAATGATTCCTCAGATGGTCTCTTGAAAAAGTTTACCCCTCTCTTCTCCAATTCCTTGCAAACGATGTCTAAATCGCTTACATTAAATCCTATTAGCATATTGCGACCATCCTCTAAACCTTGTTTGACATTTGAGGGTTTTTTGTTGTCTCTTTTAGGGTATAGTGCAAGGACTGTAGATCCTTCCTTTGTAGATAATTCTATCCAATCTTCAGAATCTTGTTTGACTTCCAACTCAAGGACATCTCTATAAAAGCTTATTAGTTTGGGAGCGTCTGCAACTAAGAGGATAATTGCGCTGATTTTTCCAAACATCTTAGAACAAGGATTTAACGTCTACGAGCTTTAAAAGTATTTATCTGATTAAACAAAAATGCTATTTCATAGCAATAGGATATTAGGCTCCTATACTTATGTCCAATATGAATATGAAACTTAAATCCCGGTCATTTGATTTTGCTCTACTTATATAGGGCTTTCATTCTTTGTTCTGACTTGTACTTCTTGACTATCTCGGACAGAGGTACCTTTGCTTTTTGTCCGACTATTTTTAGCTCGAGTTTTATTTCGCCATCTTTATCGATATCAATAACATTATAAGTATCTTGGAAGATTCCCCTATACCTCCATGAACATGCTGTTCCTGCGTATGCTATCAGTAATCTTCCTAGATTCCACATCCAAGGCCTATGCTTATGCCCGCAAACAACTAGGTCAACTCCAGATTCTAAACACGCTCTTAGCATATCACCTGCATCCAATACACCGACAAGATTAGTATACCCAGTATCAGGTATTGCAACGAGGTGATGATGCATAGCTACTATTTTCACTCTTTTTCTACCTCCATTCTCTTCTGAATAATTGCTCATCGTTTTCTCCATCCACAATATTTGCCGATGTCCTACTTCACCCTCATCCCTATCAGGCCGGGCAGTTCCTATAGTAAAAATAACGATATTACCATTGTCCAATTCCCAAACATGTCTTGAAGTAGAGGGAAAGAACTTCTTGAATAGTAGATATCCAGTGTGCCTATAGTCATGATTTCCGGGCAAGATGATGATGTTTGGACAATCGAATCTTTGAATTTCCTTTTGTGCCTTTTCGTACTGATAAATTATTCCTTCGTCGACCAAATCTCCAGAGATGATTATTGCGTTTGGCTTTAACTCACTATTAATTTCATTGACAATGTCATCAAATGCATTCTGCTTAAAAAGACCACCAATATGAAGATCTGAAATCTGAACAATCTGCATATTACCTCTATGGTTTCTTGATGGGGATTATTATATTAGACTGATATTTTTTCTATTAGACCTTTAGAATTAACGCATAGCAAACATTCCTCTTTAGACCAATCTCGCTTGAGCGGCTTCTTTTTTGTACGTGGCGGTTCATCCCACCAACCAATAAGCTACTTTCCATTCGCTTCAATAGGAGATGTTTCATTAGTGCAACAAGTTTTGGTCCTCTAGTTTTGAGCTCGTTGTACGGACTTTTATGCTCATATTCCTTCTTAAGATAAAGTCCATGACTATAGCGGGCGAATATCAAATTATCTCTAGTCAACCTATTCACAATATGATTATACTTATTTCGGCATACTCTTTCGATTCTGTATTCCTCAATCTGCATATCTCTATTTGCAAAATACCTTGCAAAGTTCAGGGTATTTTCTCCCTTTTTCATCTGATTTTCCATTTGATTGGTTTGAGCTGATGTTAACATGGGTTTCCATCTTGTAATTCGTCTTAGCTCTAGTTCTGTATTGTGCACTAATTTAAGTTTAAGACAGATCCTGTATTTTGATCAACTATTCTCTCTCGGTTGGTTTGCTGAAAATTGTTGTTGGCCTATACGCTGTGATATCCATGTGGGTTCAATTCATATTGAACGCCACGCTCGAACCCATCTTCACATAGATATCCTATCTACATTCCCGGCATTTTCGTTTACCTTGGAACTAGTAATATCACGGAGAGATCTGCTTTTTAGTCATAACCTGAGATCTAATTGATGCCAAGGATTGATCGATTTGATACACCGCTAATTTCTCTCTTCCAAATATCTCAAACTTTTGAAGAATTGTTTGAAATAGATTCTCTTCTTCCACTTGTTCGCCTATAAACCATTGTAAGAACAAGGATGTGGCACGGTCTTTTTCTTTTTCAGCAATTTCTACTAAATCGTTGATGAGCTTTGTAACAGTCTCTTCACTCTTTAAGGCAGCTTGAAAAGTGGATTCTAGTGAATCGAATTTACCTTGAGGTTTTTCTATTGCTGGAATTATAGCTTCGGCTTCAGCATTATTAAGATAATGAACGAACTTTAACATGTGTGTGTTTTCCTCAATTGCTTGTTCGAAGAAGAATGCTGCACTTCCATCGTATCCAGTTCTTTCACACCATGATCCCATCGCAACATATGCATTGATAGCTGATGCTTCATAAGAAATTTGATCATTGATCGCTTTTTCCATTTGTGATGTAATTCTCATTGTAACAACCTTAGTATTTTCTGATATCTATATTTTTTTGGAATTGAGTTAAAGGGCATCTGGAAAAACGGACTGAATAGATATTTAAAATTTAAATATTGGCTCACCCCAATGTTTGCCCGCTCAACTAATCTTCTGATAATTTTAATATCTTCGAATGATTCTGGCCCATTCGCATCAAGATGTTTGATGTTTAATTCTGCAAACTTTGTTTTCAAGTCGGTACCATTTACTGGGAGACAGACTAGATTTCGGCCGTCTGACACTATCATCTTATCGGATCTTGTATAGAATGATGCAGAGACATTCTCAGGTAAGCCACCCAAAAAACCTATTTTTTGGTTTTTTTGAATCTAGATTAGTCAAATATTGGGGACGTTCCGTGTTATGTTTGTCCAAAGAAATGTCCAATATGGGAGCTAGACTTAAACGAGGCTGAAATCATGTTTTCAGCATTCTCTTGTTGTATGCGTCTATTATTTTGTCCAGCGCTGCCTCCTCCTCCCTAACAGCAGTTATAAACTCTTCTCTATACCCATAAAACTCGACCATTTTTTGAGTTTCCATGTAATTTCTATTATGACTCGCCTCAAGGTCTATCACCTTATGATACAATGAATCGTCTAATGCACACTTAACTAGTATCTTTTGGATCAACAATCTATTGTAACGACTAGTTGCAAAGAATCCCCTAAATACATTCATCCTTTCTTCCTTATTCATTTTACCAATATCTACCTCAGTAGGAAACCTGAACTCTAGCAGTGCTTTATCGTGCTTGTCATTCATCAAATCTTAGTTTCATAACCTGATCATTCTTAAGACTTTTTGCAATAATGGTGAGTAAGGAGTCTAACGTTAAAACACCAGTAATACCAGCATTTGAAAGACATGTTAGTAGATACTTCAGGACTCCGAACTGCTGAAATGTCGTTGACACTCCAATTGGAGTACAACGATGATCCTTATTATTTATATACTATAAGGTGAAAGAATCAGGAGTAGTAATGATTTCTATTTTCTATTATAATAACAGATTCACAGCACTTTTCGTATTGGCTGCGGCAACAACATCAATTTCTTTAGTGCTATCCTTACAACCAATAAATGCCATACAACCCGTCAACCAATTTTCTCAATCGATTGCTCCTTCACAAGAGCTAAGATATACAAGCCTTGGCGGCGATCTGAGAGGATCGATAGAAGGACTTCTTAGTGACCTCTCCGATATAGCAGGTTCGACTGGTGGACAGCTTTCGGGTAAAATTGCTAGCTCTGAGATTAATTTGAATAACGGAACGGTAGAGAAGGTATTATTAGGAAACTGGTCTCTAGACTCGGAACAAGGTAAAAGTCCTACATTGCTTGCGAATTTTGACGTACTGAGCAATTCTAAAGGTATCCCCCTGAAGCAAGTTGCAACTGAGAACTTTATGATTAGCAATCTAACTGTAAATTCTATGCAACAAAATGATGGAAATACGGAAATTGGGGGTTCGGTAGATGTAATTCAACAGCTGGAAAACCGACAACAACAAGTATGGAACAATGTAGGAGCGAGACTGTCACTTGCAAATAATGTGCTCATATTAACTTTAGATGAAAATTCCGAACCAGGACAGATATTTGCACGGAGTCCAATTGTAGGTTTTATAACACAATCAAATTAGGCTATTCCAATACAGTGCAGCTAGTATTCACAAGAGATTAAACCATAAACCAGTTAATACAAAGCCCAGATCAGGGTATGAGAGAATCAGAATTCTAAGGCGCACAGAGAATGCATACTACATTATTTTAGAAGATGCGTGAAAACGACAATATCTGATCTAGAATATTCTGATTATTCTGACTATTTTATAGGCCATTCAGGAAGTACATACTATACAAAGCCCTTTTCTCTTGGCATAAGAGATGAAACAAACAAATAGTTTACTCCACCGCAATGCCTGTGTTCACAGACTTTCATTTAATGGAACCTATGGAATAACTAGGAAAGTGCGAGATGACACAATAATGCGTCATAAACAGAGGACTATACTTGAACTTGGAGTATAGGTAGTTTTTTACGTGAATTCGCGCAAATTCAGGTCGGACGGCGAATCCACAGAGGATCATGAGTTAGTAGGGTATTAGATATTCAAAAACAGATTAGAGTGATATTATACATAAAAGTCTACATGGGTTGTCCTAGGGCCGGAAGGAAATTCATTATTTTTAAATTCTATATAGTATGTTTTTCCAGGCTTTAGATCCACATCGACATTTCCATGATCTCGTTCGGGTGCAGAATATATGGATATACAATCAAAGGGGCTTAGTGGAGTAGGACATCCTTCTTGATCTAGTACATCCACGTTTATGGTTTGTCCGTTTAGTACATCGTACTGGCCAACTAGCCTAGGATTAAACGCCCCTTTAGGAACAGAAAAGGTATAGTATGATATCTCCCCTCCAACAGGGGCAACCTCCCCTGACAACACATTTATGGATTGAGGATCAACTTGTGATTGTAGAGCCGGTGTTGACAAAAGTGGTAAAATATTAGATATAATTATTCCAAATAAGAGAATATTCCTCTTATTCACAATTTCCTCATCATATCATACCCTGTCTATAACATTAGTCTTTTCTTCCAACCCGGGTTTATCTGATATCGAGTAATTCGAGTGGTAGGGATTAATGGATTTACCGTATACAATTTTGTTATTAGATCGTAGTGGAACGAATTGTGTAAAAAGGACGAAGTGGTAGGACCATTGAAACCAAGTTTTTGTGCGCCTCAGGTACATTGACACCAAAAATTGCCATGATTGCAGTCGGAGGAACGTAATATTCCGAAATGAATTTGCAAGAGAATTTCTTTGCGCTTATGATTGACTGGCTTATAATACACTTCGTTTGTGGGGGGTTGCATTGGAAGTAGTTACGTCATTGTTGTCAATTGGGTTTGGTAGTAAATATAGATGTGTGAAATGTAATATCTCATTTTGTAGGATTGATTCCTACTAAAAACATGTAACATTAGTACACGGAGAGGCAATCGGGCAAATCAGTGGTTCACGTCTGTATGGGCGCGGCTCAGATATTAGTCATCAAGTAATTCCGTTATTTCCAGATTGGTATTCAATTGTCTGGTATTTTGATAGAGAGGCCAGGAGCAGAGAAGATATTCTGCACGCAAAATGGATTGATCCCAAGTATTGCAATTTTGCCGTTCAGCTCTGACGTTACATGTCCTATTACATTCCATCCAGTGATTCCATCCAGTGATAAAAATAGGCTTACTTTGAGGAGATATCGATGTCGGCGAACGTGCTAAGCGTAATTGTACTATTTGTTGAGGCATGTAGTAATCAACACAGCCTGATTATTTGCTCATAGACTATTCTGAAGTCTCAAACGTAACTCTTTCCATTCCGCAGACAAACTGCAATGAAAATAAAAATTGGAGGGATTAATTTTGCTTCCAATGGCTTCATTCATTGGTTACCTGATTGCTATAATCTTTTCATCAAAGCCAAATACTATAAGTAATTTAGCCACTTCGTCTTTATGGTCTCCCTGCAACATTATTTTCCCTTCCTTAAATGTACCTCCGGTTCCAATTTTATTCTTCAGATTCTTAGTTATCGATAGAGCGTCCTTGTTATCCTGAAGACCTTGTACGATTGTCACAGGTTTGTTAAATCTTCTGATCTCAGTTGAAACGGTTATCTGTGCCTTTTCAGCGTCTAGCTCCCTTAAAATTTCGTCCATGGATCCTACTAAATTGTAACTTTTCTCCACTACAATTTATATCGATAATTTACATGATAAAGCTTTGTGTCTATGGTTGGTCATAGGCCTGAGCAGGCGCATAATGGTATGAGGTTCAATCTACAAATAAATCTGTCATGTTAAGGTTTGTAGTATTTCATGCTATCGTAATTGCTCTTACTCTTGGCGATCTTAAACCCAAGCCAAGCTTTTTTCAACCCTCTATAAGTACTCTTGACCGTATATCCAGATGGAAGCATTTCATCGAGATGTCGATAACGACGATTAGCGAATCTGTACTTACACTTTTTTCCAGAATAGAAACTGCATGACATTATATGTAAATAAAGATAAGGTCGAGTTTAGTTTTAAGGCTTTGAATTAAGGAGCATGTGTCAAGATGAAACTCCAGAAAGCTCCTTGCGTCATATAGGCTTTTGACTCACCTTCGTTTAATTGTGAATAACATATGTCACATCGTTGCCATCATGGTTTTGATTTTGTGGTTTCTGAGTTAGTGATTTAAATATCGGTTCTTGGACGTAGACTCTTTTTACATATGTCAATAAATAGCTAATACTCATTTGGAATCGCTGCGGAAGTAGCTGTTTAAGAAACAGTGTTTGGGATCGTAACTAATTCGGGTCGAAATACGCTTAATCTACACTTGCAAGCTTTAATGTCAAAGGAAAGACTATCTGCTCTTCTTCTTTGAAGTGGACTCAAGTTATTTACAAAATCATTCAAATCTGCTTTAGCTTCGTCTAGATCTGAAGACGTAGATGCCCTCTCGATCATAACTAACCTTTTCTTGAGGAAATTCATTACCCAGTTATGTTCTTGCATTAATCGTTCAATCATCTCAGGTATTGGTTCATCAAAATTTATCCTGTTATTTGAAGACATGATATATCATAGATACAAAGAAGTACTTTTGTGTAATGCTATTCCTCGAATGAAAAACTGAACGTCGTGGAACTCAGAGAAGCACTCTTCAGAGGTTTACCCAATACATCCTGAAGTATAGATTCAAAGATAGTTTTATGAAAGATTGACCAGTTTTTACCGAGATTATGTCTTATAATATAAGAATGTGTCTTGTCATCTAACTTCTCATGGCTTATCTCTACTGATGCCGTTTTCATTCGAGTTTCAAACCACTCAAGAAATGAATCTATATCATTCCTGTGCTTCATGAACAGCGCAATGTCTTTCACAGCGTTCCTGCCTATCTTTGTAGCTATTTCAATAATTTTATCTTCGCTAATATTTTCAGAGTTGAATTACGACTGGCCTAGCGATTGGGATCATCCCTACCTTTGGCTCATAACTATCCCATTCAACATATCTTTTGAAGATCTGGTTGACTAGGGTATTAAGGCTTATTTCATGATCTTCTGCATCTTCCTTCAATTTTCTCATCAAGTTTTCATTGACTCTAAATGTCATAGTAATAGTCTTTGTCGTATGGCCATCACTTCTTACTCGCCTGTAATTATTCTTGGACGCTGTCAACATATAGATCATCTAACTCCAGTTTATAATATATCTTGTAAGTTTACGATTACTACTCCAAGAAGCCAATCAACTTTTCGATACACTATTCAGTCTGGAATGATTCATGTACATACGACATCAAAGAACTCTGGTTTTGGTGTGCCATTAAACAGTGATAGCGCCTTTTCATGAACTAACTTGTGTTCATTGCTTGAATGCATAGCTGTAAATGTGTCATACCCACTATGTTCAACTATGGCTACATAGCTGCCATCTCTTCCTTTTATGAGTTTTCGTGAAATGAATTCTGGTGAAGCCTTTAAGACCTGATTTGACCATCTGAACCATTCTCTAAAATCTGCATCCCGCTCTGGATTTATCGCCGGAAATCGTACTATGGCTACAAACATATACAGTGACCTGATTTACCTGATTTTTCTAAAAAGGTGTTAATGTTAGTTCCTTAATGAGCGTGTGGTGGAGGTGCACTGCCTTTAGCTAATGCCTCATTGAATGTACCTGATGCCCTTTCGTGATATTCTAAATTAGCCTGATCTACTTTGATTGCTTGGGGTGGACAAACAGATACGCATGCCATACACCAGATACAATCATGTTCTCTTATGGGATCTGATTTATCAGTATAATCCTTCCTTACATCTTTCATAGAGTTCTCTCCGGTTCCTGCGCTTGTAGCGTTAGCCAATTCTATTGCTGGAACATCTTGTTCTGTTCTATACCACTGAAATACTTGTACCGGACACGCTTCAATACAAGCTCCATCTGCATAACATGAATCCCAGTCAACTGCAACCATCGTTCCGTGAACACCTAATGGAACATATTCTTCGCCCCTTGCTTTGTACGCTTCTTGAACCTCTGGTTTGGTGGCCGTTTCAGCATCCGATCTGCCAGGTCCCCACACAAAGTGATAATGTTCACCATCTGCATGTTTATGTTTGCCTATTGTTTGATGATTCTTTGGAAAGTCTGGATCTATTGGCATTTATATACTATGTATTTCTTTTGCTCGGAAATAAATACTACGTTTATAGTGTAAACACATGCAAACACATGTAATCGCTTAGTGCCAAGCTACCGTTAGACTTAGCCTTCACCACCACAAATAATATTGACTCCAATTTTTTACATCCTATATCACCGTCAGGGCATAGCTTGCAATTGATTTATGCATAGTATATACTCAGATGCTAATCCCGATACTATGTTATTATCAATCAAGTACAGTCGCTAC
Organism: Nitrososphaeraceae archaeon; assembly: GCA_049578985.1. Taxonomy (GTDB): domain Archaea; phylum Thermoproteota; class Nitrososphaeria; order Nitrososphaerales; family Nitrososphaeraceae; genus TH5896. The sequence goes on along the minus strand of JBAUMZ010000085.1, from coordinate 14,048 downwards.
TCGGTAGCTTTGCACCAAGCGCTGTAACTTATGCATAAATGCTATCTCTTTCCAAATTTTTTGCAGCATTGATATGATCGCTTCTGCCTAAAATGATTTCTGGCCATACATATGATTGAATGCAGTCTAAGCTAAGACGATTTATGCAGAAAGTATATACCACTCATATACGACGTCTAGAACAAATGGCTCGATTTCTAGATACCCACAAGATTGGTTCCTTTACTGAAGAGGAACTTTTGGATTCACAGAAATCACCAGCAAATACCATAGATAGTATCCTGCACGTGGAGGATACTAGATAGTAAACCTCCACGTTTACTATCCATACTTATAGAGAAGCAACCACACATCAAATTATCGATGGTGTTAGTGACTTCAAATGAGAACCGACTATGTTTGATTTTTAATTAGATGTTATACTCATACATTTAGGTTTACCATCGTATTTGGTATTTTTCTAATCAATAAGAGTATGAGTTACCATCAAGCAAACTTTCCTGTTCCATATGTAACAATTCGCGGAGGTCAGGGTTTAACCACGAAAATCGATTGAATATTTCTACGGCACAATCTATAGCAAGTTCAGAAGCGTATCCTCTTATTTTTTCTGCCGAATAATCTTTCATACAGCTAAGATTATAATCGTGACATTGATAATCATAAGTTAAAGCTCTTGAAGGATCCGCAGTAGACAGAATTCTGTTTGTAAGATCAGAGAGTTCAATCTCAATGGCAGCTCCTCCATTGAACATATCATGACTTGCGGATAAGGCTGATGCAAATCGAAAAATCTCAGTTAACCTAAACAAGGTGTTAAGAATGTCTAGTCTCTTATTTGATTCTTCATAATCCGGCCAATCTTCCCTGAATGAAAATCTATGAAAAAACTGGCCGCTTCGATAGAGTCTCCAGAACTCCTTATTGACGCGATGGTCGATAATACATTCTATACAATTATTTCGGATTACGATTCCTCCTCCCTGCTTTGGAACTTCTATAAACATTGGATACTTCCATGATCGTAAATTGACTGCGCTTTTCTTCATTATCTTACGTGCTTCTTCAAAAGTGAGTCTATTTTCAGCGAAAGTTACCGGCCTAATGATTACAGTCCAATTTCCCCTTTTTTCTATTTCATGAAGTATGTAATGTTCATCAATATTCGTTGTCATCTTAATCCCTCTATCTCCTCGTCAAATCTATTTTTATCAGATTTGACGTAACGTTTTGGCAATATCCCAGTGTTTTGTGCCTGTTCTAGAAAAGATTTTACCCCTCTCTCTATTGCAAGGTCTAAAATCTCCTGCATATCAAAGTGTGTCTTTACCTTTGACGACTCAAATCTGTGGACTCTAGTCCTCGTCAGTATGTCTCCCTCCTTAATTATTTTGTTCTTGCCTAAACTATTGGTTAAATCGTACACCTTTCCACAGAAGACTGGCCACCTGTCAAATTCCCCTACATGTATGACAATATATTTTAATGAACCATTAGAGACCTTTTCGATCCTAGCTTTTGCATAAGGTACAATATATTTCCCTATGTGATCTTGTAAGTCATCTTGAGTAAATGATTCGAAATGATCTAGAGACATTCCTTTAGGATCGAATTCTCCATTTTGGCACTGGTCGATTCCCAAGATTATCCTTCCGCCATCTCTAATATTTGATAATGCCATTATTGACTTTGTAATTTTGAATTTGGTCGTCATTCCATGCCATTGAGGTTTTTAATTCTATACTTCTGGTTTCCCCTATCTCCTTCGCAATTTTATAGATGTCATCTACGTCCATACCTTCTATATTTGAATGATGAACGATCTAACTAATATTACGTACCCATGTCGACTACTTTAGTTTAGACGGCCTTTTGGAGCTCCTCAGATACATCAGTTAGATGGGTACATTCTTGTCTGAGCTGACTTTTATCGATTAAGTGCTGCGTCGCTGTCATCCCTTAGTTGTTGAATCGTTCAGGCTATTAAATAGAAACAACGCAGAGGAGAGCAAGAATCAGACATTCATACAAACTCGTGGACACTAAACGTAAGTCCGACCCAGTTTGAGTTGTCTGTTTCAGCAAAGGATAACTGAAGTCTAATTTTAATGAGACCACTTCCGCATCCATTGTAAAAGACCTATTATTGATTCTACAAGCTCCTGCCCTTTAGCAGTAAGTCGATACTCCACCCTTGGAGGTATCTCATTATATGCTTTCCTTTCAAGAATTCCATTCTTTTCTAGTTGTTTAAGTCTTATTGCCAATGTCTTGCTGCTGAATCCCTTCATAGTCCTTCTGAACTTAATGTATCTAACGGGATCGGTGGTACAACATAATGGTATTAAAATCTCAAGTGTTCCTCTTTTAGTAATTAATTCCCTGAGCTTTCCAGTTTCCATCATAAGCCGCTCAGCATCATAACCTTCAAAGCTGCAGAAATCCTGAAACATAGGAAGGGCTTTCCCTGCTCGTGGCATCTTTATTCTTTTAGACCTTGCTTTAGTTTCCATAACTACACTTACTTTCCCTATCTTCTCTTGACAACTTAAATAGTTTCTCTTGTAAACATATGTGATGATTGATTCACTGAGGATAAAGAAAAAGATAAAAGAAAGATACGGAATGGTAGCTCTAACGGGCGACTCCTGTTGCAATCCTTTAAGTAATACTGAAAGTGGAGAAGGATGCTGTTCGGGGAATGGCAGTGTAGTTTTACAACCTTCGCAATCAGCTGCACAGGTTTCTGAGCTAGTTGGGTATAATACTAAGGATCTAAAGTCTATACCAGAAGCATCTATTCTTGGAGCCGGTTGCGGAACGCCTATTAAATTTGCATTTATCAAGGAAGGGAATGCGGTCGTTGATCTAGGCTCAGGAGCAGGTATCGATGTGTTTATAGCAGCCAATATAGTCAAGGATTCTGGAAAAGTAATAGGGATAGATATCACTGATGAGATGCTGCAGAAAGCACGTAAGAATGCAGTTGATAGTGGTTACACAAACGTCGAATTCAGGAAGGCAGATATCGAAGAGAGAATTCCTGTCGAAGACAATAGCGTAGATGTTGTAATAAGCAACTGCGTGATCAATTTAACTACCGATAAGGTAAAGACATTTACCGAAATACATAGAATTCTCAAGCCTAATGGAATTGGAAAAATGGTTATCTCAGATCTGGTGACGGATAAGCAGATAGCAGATGACCCAGCATCTATAGATCCAGATAAGTGGTGCAATTGTATTGATGGAGCTTTGACTAAGGAAAATTATATTGCTGGTATCAAAAAGGGTGGATTTGACGTTGTAGAGGTCTTAGATGAAAGGATCTATACTGAAGGGGATCATGTAGGTAATAGAAAGATTACCAGTTTGGTAATCAAGGCAGTAAAGCAATGATGAAGACAGTATAGATAGTAATCAAAGGAGACCATCAATATTGATGAAATTCTTACTTAGGGGTAAATCAAAAATCAAGACGAAGAAAACGATGCAGAAGTCAGATAGCAGAAGGATTCTTCAGAAAATATGCTCCAGATGGATTTGAGCCATTAAGTGCAGGTACTAAACCGGTTTCACAGATTAATCCACTGGCAGTACAAGTAATGAAGGACATATCCAAACAAAAATCTAAAGACCTTACTGAGATATGATTAGAAATTCAGATAAGATCATTAATATGGGATGCATGGACAAAAATTTCTTTCCAACATTGTTTATTCCTAAGATAATTGATTGGGGGATCCTAAAGATAAACCGATCGAAAGTCAGAGAAATTAGAGATGAGATAGAGAGGAGAATAAGGAAACTTGCAGCAGACATTTCTGTTGCTGAAGTGAACCGTGAGTGAATATGTGAGTGAACATGGTAGCAAAGAGTAAGCACATAGGAAGCCCCTAGTGAAGAGTAACTCTTTTCTGCATGAATTCCGGATCAGTTGGTATGAAGGTCATTAGTGCAATCACCGGAACTCCTTCTATGAGCAAGGAAGAAGTCTATACATTCCTCGAAAATAAGCTGAATTTGCAAATCGGTACTATTGATGATAATGGGGATCCTAATATTCAGCCAGTATGGTTCAACTACGATAAAGATAGAGAAAAGTTTTTAATAATTACACCCAAAGCAGCAAAGAAGATCCAGAATTTACGAAAGAAGTCTAATGTTTATTTTTCGATAGATGATGAGAACTTTCCGTATAAGGGAGTAAAAGGTAAAGGTATCGCAACCGTGGTAGAAGATCCGATTAGAACTGTTCCAGAAGCAAAGAAAATAAATATGAAAGATCTTGGAACACTCGAACATCCAATTCCTAGAATGATATTGGAGAGTGCGCAAAAAGGAAATCATGTAATGATTGAAATCGATCCCAAATTCTTTTCTACTTGGGATTTCGCTAAAATGCAATAATCAATTAAAGAATAGTCCATATCTAATAACAGGTTAATAGCTAATCACAACTTATCTGATTGCAAGTACTCCATTGATTTCACAAGCGGATATACTTTCTGTTCCTCTATCAGTGTCTAGAAACATAAGATTTCGAATTAATAGTAAGCAATATGCAGCTGCTCCAAGTTGGGTATCATTATTGCTGCTTTAATTTAGCATCACTCAAACCACACTCTTTGCATTTATAGATTATAGACTTCATTGTTTCATTGCTTACCACCATTTCACCCCCACAACAAGCACATTTCATAATAACAACATCTCCCCCACACCAACTTCCTTATTTATCATGTATACGGTAACTTATAATAATCGAGTTGCAGATGCATCAATCTTTCGTTTGAACATAGACGTGGTTTAACTTTTTACACCTAACCACTTATTACCAAGTAGCTGTTATTAAAAAGCCTCTAAGTTAGGATCGCGCCTCCAGCACTGGTTTGGATAGAATAGTGGCTGTTGGCCGCATTCCTAACCTAGATTGTATATAGAGTAGTACTACCTAGTCTTTAAATGTTGTCTATGTCTGCCCCCAGTTAGTGAAGGATAACCGCAACTATTGATTGTTAATTTACTCTGATTAAGTATCCCGTATCTGTTCTGGACTATTAACATAATCTCTAGCTTGGGTTAATTCTTTGATGATAGGAGAATATTCTGTTATTAGGTGTTATCGTGTGATATTTCCTGCTATCTCTTGTAATTTCCTGCTTTAGACGGGTATCGAAATGAGCTCAATTTATACTTCAGGTTAAGGTTAGGATAGAGGAACAAAAGAGGGTAATTTCGACATTCACTACATGTACTGATGTTTCAGAGTGAGCCGTGTTCTCTATGTAAACAAGGTTATTCTGCACTTTTTAGAATAAGGGAATCCCAAAATACATACATACATACATGCATGCATATCTAATGCGGCGTAAAGGAACAGGGACTAGATCAACTCTAATTCATTCAATACTAATGAAGATAAATCGAGAAAGACAGAACAAGTATAAGGAATTTGTAAAATTTGTGAATAGTGATGTTTCTACAGGTAGTACCAATTTTTTCATTAGGACGACAAACGTAATGGCTTGATTAACTTTGTATTTAACATGTGTAATACAAATCTATATAACCAACGGGATATTATATACAAAATATCTTTCGTATTTTCCGCTTTACGCCAATTAAGGTACATAAATACTGTATGATTATGATAGATCTCTGATCGGTAATTCAGATATGTAAAGCTGGCAGGTATGAATTGTACAATAAATGGGGTTGCCGTCAGTATCGCGCAAGAGTATCCCAATCGTTTTTCTCGTGTTATTACTGTGGCTATCGGTCATTGGCATCAATGATCATAGCCGCATTTATGCACAAGAATTCACGGATTGCAATCGCCAAACATTTTCATTAGTCGATTGTTTCGGATCGGCATCGCAGGGTGAAGAAACCAATAATCACGAGGATAGTAATAGAGGAAATATTGAAGAACAGATTCCTTCGGTAATTCCTTTTCCTTAGTTCGAACTATCTACGGGATGAAGGATGGGCCATTTCATTATTGTCCAGAATCCTTTTCATTTCACTGTATAATTCAAGGAACCTATGGCCTTTTTGAGTTACTTGGTAGGTGTGTCTTAGTTGATTGTACTCTATTAATGTGTTCTTTACTACTCTATTGTCAAGCGACAACAGAGTCTTTGATATCAAATCTTGCCTGTATCAATAATTCTATGAAGAGAGGATTGGTCCAATCTGTCAGACATCCACAATTCTAGCAATAGTTGTTCGACGATCTTCTTCAATTCATAGCCCTCAGGAATCTTAACTTCGAGTCTGTCATTTATATTATTAATCTACGATCGACCATGGCTATAAGGCATCGCTCTTAATCAGCGATAGTTAAACTCAGAGTATATTTTCTAGATTTTCTGAACGTGGTGTGATGAGGATGTCTGTGAACACCTTAGCAACAATAAAGAAGATGTAAAGTGTTGTTATTGTTGTTGTTTAACATAATCTCTCGCACGCTTTTCGAGTTCCTCCTTGGATAAATCTTCTTTATGTGTTGCAATAAACCAGTGATTTCCAACCGGATCTCTTACACCGCCACTGCGATCTCCATAGAATTGGTCTGTTGGTTCCATTAATGATGTAGCTCCAGCTTCCAGAGCACGTTTGTAAACTGCGTCACAATCGGTTACATAAAGATAGATTGAAGACGGCATTGCTTTCCACATTTCTTCTCTAGCATCACCCAGCATAACGACCGAGTTATCAATTCGAACTTCGGCATGTCCTATTCTTCCATCAGGCATTGACATACGTTCTATTTCCTTCGCGTCAAACGCATGTTTCAGGAAGTCAATTAATTTTTCAGCACCTTGAACAACGAGGTAAGGTGTCACAGCATGATATCCATCGGGTATAGGTTTAACAGGATTCATCGTGTGCAATTATCGCAGTAATAAGTCCTTAAAACCTTTTCTAATCTTCAATTCCTAGACCATTTATTATATATCTCACACAGTTGTCCTTCTCTAGCCTAGTTGAGTACTTCTTCTGACTTATCCCATCTCTCCATAGCAGCTTTATCAGTAAACCGGAGGACAACATATCTAAAGGGTGATTTGTTACCTCCTGGGATGATTAGCGTAGTGCCAAGATATCCAGGAGCTTTCTGCCGTCAAATAACATTGAACCCAATTGTCGTAATCCTTTTCATGACTTGGACTTATCTTTCTAGAGGGGGTGAGCTATGTAATTCTATGTCCCCATATTTTTACTGCTTGTAAATAATGAACCAATTTAGGATGCATCGGACACATTTCGAAGACCTCTCTTGCCTACTCAAAAGACATGAAATGAGAGGGGATATATCAAATCCTGAATACTGCTTCAAGCAGTCTTCCCTTTGATTGGTTATTGTGCGGTTTGACGCGAAGGATATGATCACAGCATGGACATCTAGCACCATCCCAATGCAAAAAGATATCACATTCGATACATCTCTTGGATCCATTTTCATAATAACTGGTAATGAATCTACTTTTACGTGCCTTATAAAACCAACATCTGTCCCTGCATAGCTTTCTTTTAGTACTCTTGAGCAATCCTATTGGCAAATCGCTGTTACACCCGATTTGGTCTTAGAGGTGGTTGTAGAATTAGATGAAGATATGGTTGGAGGATACGGGAATATCTCTTGATTTTTCTTTTCTCTCTTCTTTTTACGTGTCTTAATTAGTGATATCTCATTTAGTAACATGGGTGTAAGCAACCACCGTAACTCACCTTTCAACTTTGGATTCATGGAAGTAATGCTTATCCTTGCTAGTCCAGATTTCTTTATCACGATACTACGATGATTGCCTCTATTGTATCCTAAATTTGGAGAGTCTGCGGTAGAGCGTCTGCGAGTATTCGGTGGTGATGACGACGAAACAATATCTGCCGCCATTTTTGTCAAGAAAGGCTCATGGCCTACTACGAATATCTTAGATTCGTACTTGAATTTTGCGAGGTTTTTATAGACAAGGGCTCTATCTCCTTCTGGAGCTAGATCATTCCAAACTTGAGCGTTTTTTAATTTCTTCTTCTTTTTAAGCTTTCTATCTGTTCCACGCCTACTGGCAAAAAGAAGGCTATGAACTATTTCAGCACTAAGACGTGCATATCCAAGTGGACTTGTGACGATTGCATCTGGTATTATATTCAAGGTCTTGAGTGCTTTGCTAGTGCGCTCGATTTCGGCAATACCTGCTGGAGTCAGTGTTTTTTCGTTCGCATCTACATTTGGATCTAAAGTACGACCTAAACTTTTTCCTGAACTAGATTGTCCATGTCTTATTAAATATAAATCCATTTAGGAGGTAATGCGGAGAACCAGGTAGTTCCACGCTTCACTTTTTCTTACTTGCATTCTTCATTCTTCCTTTTTTATCCTCTAAATTTGTCCGCCGAGTCTTCTTTTTTTCTGTGTTTGTTGTAGCTTTCGTTGATTTAGTTATCCCCTTCCCCTTCAGTTTCTTACCTTTTTTCTTCTCCTTCTTGTCTAGCTTCTTCTCCTTCTTCTCCTTCTTGTCTAGCTTCTTTACCTTATTCTTTTTTGATTTCTTCTTTGATGAGACTTTCGATTCCACTTCCTCGGGAGTTAGATTCAATTTATCGTACAATGCCGCCATGCTTTCTTCGATTCGTTTTAACGATCTATCATTATCCTTTAATTTCTGGTTGAATTCCTTCAGAGTCATTTGGATTTCATGTTGATGAAGAAAAGATTCATGTTGATTGGATTGAGATTCAGTAGCACCTACATTCAGATTGGTCTGTGTCAGAGTCTCGTCGGTCGTAGTTAAACCACTTGCTTTAGTAATATCATTATCCTCTTGAGTGGACATGACAAATCATTTGGAACAAGTCCTATATATTCCTTATAGTTCTATGCGTTCTATGGCGGAAAATAATATATTCATTCTCCTCAAAATCGAGAACTTTAAAACTAACAATAGTGTAATTCCAGATGACAATCTTCAAGTATTGATCCTATATCGCTAAATAGCTAGCTCCCGTTGTCTGGTGCTCTTAGTAGTACTATACGATCTAAGGATGCAAACTAATTTAGTTTTACTAAACTAACTAGTAGTTTAGTTAGTTATCCTATCCCCACAACCGTCCTCCATTATCCTTTATCAAAAAGTATTGTAGGATCTATTTAGACCTATGTGCACTACGTTACGATTCTTAATATTGATTGATTTGCTGATAACACTGATCTTGAGGGATTTTCACGAGATTATCGCCGAGATATTAGTGTGTGTGCAAGTGGGTCAAGGTATCACAAAAACCAGAGTAATGTACGAGGTTCAATTATCATATACACGGAGTAAAGAGTATCTTCAGTATCTGCAGATTAGTGAATTAATCAGTTACGACGAACAAGAGAGAGTATTTTGAACTACAATGAAAGGGAAAAAGTTCCTAAAACTACATGATGAAATAACTAAGCTTACGTCAGGTCACAAAAGTGTAAAATTCAAGAGCTTATAAATGAAACAAGTTTTGGATAAACCATCTTCTCTCTTCCTCATGATTGTCAACTCTAAGCCAGTCAATCCAATCAAACATGCACTGTTTATTCATCATTCAGATTGAACGACCAATTCAATGACATAAAATCTGCGTCTTTAGTTATGATAGCGTTTATAGTCTCTGTCCTCTTTGTCCTCTTTGTCCTCCCATGATCTATGGGAACTCAATAAAGCATAACGATAAATCATTTATTATACATCTCAGCAGATTGCTACGTGGTACACCTAACCACAAAACTCACGATAATTCTAGTCATGCTTGTCGCTAGCGCTGGGTACTATTGGATTCACAAGCCATGTTGTAGAGGCTCAAAATGCAACAACTGATTTGTTTGAAAATGCGTCTTCGATTCTCGATAAGATCACTAGTATATTGACAGCTAGAATTACAAACCAATGACACATATGATAATTTCTTCGATATTCGATTAACATAATTTGTTTAAATGCTAACTCGACCCAGATAGCCATCAATTAACTGCCCTAAAGTGATTGCTTTTTCGTGAGCCCCATGGGGGAGTTTATGAAATTATATGAAGACGCTTCATGTGGCCGATCGCTTTACATCAGCCATGTAATACCTTTTTTAACGTATGAGATGCCTGTTCAATAGCGGCCCGGGGAGCTGGGGTATTAGTAATTGGGTTCAACATCACAAAATCATGTATAGTACCATGATACCTCACCGCAGTAACTCCAACTTTAGCCTCCATTAATTTGTGTGCATATGCCTCACCCTCGTCGCGCAGTACATCCAGTTCCCCATTTATTATGAGTGCTGGTGGCAATCCCCTTAGCTGTTCGATTGAGGCTTGGAGCGGAGAGACGGTCGGCTCTTTTTTGTTTGTAACATCTGTCGTATAATTATCCCAGAACCATTTCATTCCTTCACGAGTAAGGAAATAGCCATCCTGGTATTCCATGTATGATGGTGTGTCAAAATTATAATCAGTGACTGGATAAAAGAGTACCTGGAACTTGATATTCGGTCCTCCTCTTTCCTTGGAGAGTAACGTAACCGCTATCGCCATATTGCCACCTACACTATCACCTGCGACAGCCAATCGTGATGGATCTACATTTATGGATTGGCCATTTTCGGCAACCCATTTTGCAGCTGTGTAAGCCTGCTCTAGAGAAACAGGATACTTAGCTTGTGGGGATGGTGTGTAGTCGACGAACACAATCGCAGCCTGAGCACCATTGGCGAGTTCTCTAACCAGTCTGTCGTGTGTGTCAAATCCGCCAAGGACCCACCCACCACCATGACAATACACTACAGCAGGTAGACTTGCGTTACGAGTTCCTGTAGGTCTCACTATATGGATAGATACTTCCCCAGTAGGACCACCTGGAATTCTACGATCTTCTATATCAGCTTCAAGCTTTGTAATAGGGGCTGCCTGAACGGTTGAAAGGACATTGCGTGCCTGCTCCGGTGATAATTTATAGATTGGCGGCCCTGAATTCTTTTGCAAGCTATCCAAGAATTCACGTGTATTGTGCTCTACTCGAGAATAATCATACGTTCCCATGCTACCGGATCACTATTCTACATTTATTTACCTTTTGTTGCATTAAGGATGAAATCTGCAATCTCGGTCGGATGAGATACATACGACGCGGGGCTGGCGTTAATTGATAAGATCGTAGCATTCATTTGTTCTGCGAATCTGCGTTCAACGTCTGGGGAGATCATACGATCAGACTCGGATATTTGATACCATGTTGGTAATTGCTTCCATGCAGGAGGACCAGATTTTGCGACGAAGTTCGACTGGTTGAATGACTTCTGTACCGCCGCCATTAAATTGGCTTCATCTGGAACAACATCTTGTCCAAAATTTTCGCGGAATATTTCAGGGTTCAAGTAAATAAACCCTCCACTATCAATTAAGAAGAGGCTGACGAAATCAGATAGCGATTGGCCCTCATCTGGAGCAAAGGCTGCAATGTAGACAAGCCCTTTAGGTAATTATTTTCGCTATCACTGAAAGTCTAATTTAGTGAGTGAATCAAACTGCTAACGATTAAAACCGCTGTAAATGGAAATCAGGTCATGCAGCTTCGACTTTCTCAACACCCTTTTGTAATTTGCCATCTATGCTTGCCAAAACTATCGAGTCAATGAAAATTCAAGGCACAAATATAAGATTTGGCCCCCACTAGTACAGTGAATTCATGACGATATACTGATGAAGCATACTATACTGACCACCTGCATTACGTAGGCGATTTCTAAGTTATCTGAAAGAGGATAAACCAAGTGAGAACGAAATCAGGTATTTCGAGTCAAAATAGTTCCCATAAAAGTCAGATGTAGTTCGTTGTTGTTATATTCTAACCTATCCATATTAGCCATTTGAGCCCTTACTGTCAATTTCTTTTACTCTTTTATTTGCAAGCTTTTTTTTGACAGGGAAAGCTACAACTGACGTTCCTACAAATGTAGCACTCCAGTACAACCATAGATTATTTAGTACACCAGAAGTTAAGGCCGGTGCTAGCGAGCGTACGGGATTCATAGATGCTCCCGATATGAAGGCAAGAAAGAAGATATCAAGTCCCACTATCCCTCCAATCACAAGTCCCCCAAACCCTCTTAGCCCTTTAGTGTAGACAACTACTGCTATTACAGCCATTAGTAAAGCGGATGCAAATACCTCAACGCCGAATATTATAGGTAACGGGAACGCGTAGTTAGGTGAGTTTGCACCAAGGTTTGCTTCTTTTCCAACTATATACATTACAAATAAACTACCTAACAATGCACCTACTATCTCTGCCGAAAAGTAATAGAATAATTGTAGTTTTGTGATATGTCTAGTGATCAGAAATCCTAAAGTCACAGCAGGATTGAAATGGGCCATAGATATCTTACCAAATATATAGACTCCAACTGCTACACCGATAGAAGGAAGAATAGCGATGAAAGGAATACCCAGGATTCCATTGTATTTAGCATCGATGACTACTGCTCCTGTAGCCAAAACTACTACAATGAATGTACCTATTACTTCTGCAATAAACTCTTTTTGATTTGATGTAAGTTTATCTGATACTATCTTCTTCAGCAATAGAAACGTATGCTGCAAGTTCTTTAATTCTCCTCTCTATCTCATCTCTAATCTCTCGAACTTTTTCGACAGGTTTGCCCTTAGGATCTTCGATTCCCCAGTCGATTACCTTAGGAATAAACAATGTAGGGCAAAAATTCTTGTCCATGCATCCCATATTGATGATCTTGTCAGAGTTTCTCATCATATCCTCTGTGAGGTCTTTAGGTTTCTGTTTGGAAATATCTATTCCAATCTCACTCATTACCTGTATTGCAAGCGAATTTATCTGCGAAATTGGCATGGTCCCTGCGCTCATTGGTTCATACCCATCTGGAGCGTATTTCCTCAAGAGTCCCTCAGCCATTTGACTTCTACCGGCATTCTGTACACAGACAAAGAGTATGGTCTTCTTTGTCTTGATTTTTGATTTAACGCCGAATAAAAATCGCATATTCACTCACATCTCACAACACATCAAACTATGTTTTGGTATCGACTTTAGCTCCGTCAGTATTATATCCAACTAACCCAGAAACCTGTGCGGGTGATAATGAAGGTTTTAAAACTACATTTGTAGAACAACATTCCCCTCCTCGCCATTCAGTGCTACCTAGGGGACCACAACAAGAGTCACCCGTTAGAGATACCTTCGCGTATCTTTCTTTTACTTTTACCTTTATTTTCTGTGAATCAGTCACATCTTTATGTTTACCAGAGAAACTATTTAAGTTGTCAAGAGAAGCTAGGTAAAGTGAGTGTAACTATGGAAACTAAAAGAGGATATGGAAAACAGATCGATGTGAGCAAATCTAAATGGGGGATTTCCCATTATCCAAAAAAAGAATTCTTGTACGTTTACCGGCTACGACGCTGACATACTTATGAATGAAACTGGGAAACTTAGAGGATTAATTACAAAGAGGGGAACACTTGAAATTCTAATACCACATTGCTGCACCACTGATCCCACTCGTTACATAAAGTTCAGAAGAACGACGAAAGGATATAGTAGTAAAACGCAATAAGACTCAGAAGAGTTGGAAATTAGCGGTATCCTTGACCGGAAAGCATATGATGAGATACCTCCTAGGTTGAATATCATCTTACTGACAAGGGACAAGAGCTTGTGGAATCCATTATAGGGCTTTTACAATGGATGAGGGAGTAGTCTCTTTAGTGGATCTAGATTATTATCAAGATATTATCGCGAAATAATGCAGGGTACTTTTCATATTGTACAATTGTCGAATGACTAGGCCCCCTCGGCCTACCTTTCCGCTACCTCCCACAGACCTGCTCTGGGGATTAAATCCAGCACAATACCCGGTTTGCAATAGCAAGCCCCCAAAATGATCGTGAATGTAGCAATGCAACTAGGATATTTTCAGGCCATTGGAAGACGAGCACACTAAATGACAAACAGAAATTCCTATTTTAGTGCGGTGTCAGGACTATT
>JBAUMZ010000084.1:0-7462 GCA_049578985.1 Nitrososphaeraceae archaeon | reverse complement strand
GAAGAGGGAGATTGATAACACCTACTCATCATTAACTACCTCTATGGATATGAATAATAGAGATATTTAATGAATGTTTAGAGACTAGAGATGCAGAAAAAGCAGAAGTCGTACTGATTACTGACTTACTGACGACTATCTTGATCGTGGAAATAATATTGATGAATTATAAAGCCTTAATCCTGCAACCCAGAATCTTTGAATTACACTGCACTAAAAGGTTATTATCCCTTTCCGCGAATTATTTATTGAGGTAAAAGTGTCCATACAGGTAGTTAAGATCAAAAGCATTCCAATTAGGTTGCATTTTACGTTGATTATTGTTTTCTTTCTTATTGCATGGACTCTCACGGCCAATTTCATGCCACGAATTTTTCCCGGGCTTGAAGTATACCATTATTGGATAATGGGCATATCCGGTGCTGCTATACTTTTTGTTTCTGTTTTAGTGCATGAATTAGCACATTCAATAACTTCTTTAAGATATGGCGTGGAGGTAAGACAAATAATACTGTTCATTTTTGGAGGGGTATCAGATATTAAGGAAGAACCGAAAGATTATGATAAAGAATTCAAGATAGCAATAGTAGGTCCTCTGGCAAGCTTCATAATTGCTGGCCTTTTTGCGGGAGCTTCTTGGGGAGTATTTCAAGTCGGTGGAGAGGCTGCTGCACCTGTGTTTACACAGCTAGCTGCTGGACAGCAGATAGTTGAAGTACCGCAATATACGAGTCTACAGACTATCACAATACGCATATTTTCAGGTATCATGGTATATGGTGCTATCGTAAATGTTTTGTTAGGTGCATTTAATCTGCTACCAGCATTTCCTTTAGATGGAGGAAGGATACTACGCGCCGCACTTTTCAGATGGAAAAAGAATTATGATTATGCCACAAGAGTTGCTGTGAAGATAGGAACAGGTATATCCTATGGTCTAATGGGTTTTGGTTTTATAACTATATTAACTGGCAATTTCTTTGGAGGTTTTTGGCTTATACTTATTGGTTGGTTTCTACAGAGTGGGGCACAGGCATATCTTCAGCAGTATGAACTTTCAAACTCATTGTCAAAGGTACGTCTCAGGGAAATGATGAAAACATCATATACTTCTGTGAGTCCAAATATTTCAGTTAAAGAATTGCTTACTGATTTTTTCAATATTTACAGAAAAAGTGAATTCCCGGTTATAGATCCTGAAGAGGGAATGCTGTTAGGATCAGTTACAACAAAGCAAGCCATGAGTGTATCGCAAGATGCTTCAGATACCATTAAGGTAACAGACATAATGACTCCTGTTACCGAGCTTGTGATAATGAGTCAACATGCTAATGCATACGAAGCCTTGACGAGAATGTATAAGGGCAACAAAAGTAGGGTTTTTGTTTGTTCAGATGAGTATTTGCATAAATACATTAAAGATTCTAGAGATATTAGAGGAGGTTATAAGATCATAGGGATAATAAGCAAAACTGACATCCTTAATGTCGCAAGTGAGAACCAGGAATATATGCATTACTTGGCAAAAGCTGGACACTAGAAGGCAACAATGTTATACACTACACACATACACATGTTATATACTACATACATACAGCTTCTGTGGTATTAAGTATGCTGTTAACATTTTCCGTTATTCTCTCAGTTTTGTTTCTATTTCTCCTCCTACATTGAATATTGCTATTGCTACTGCACAGGAATCTGTTAAATTTCCATTATCATTTTGGAATCGCGAATATTACCCTTGGTTACTCTCGATGATCGGAAGTGTTCCTCTCTAGAAGGGGATTGAGAATGCAAATTGTGTGCAATCATAGTCTTTAGCTTGCGTATCCCATACCCAGTCTTAGACGATATGATTATGGGGTTAGATACACTCAAATCATTTGCTATATTGTCAATTTGTTCTGTTAAGCCTATGATACCATCACTTTTGGGGAAGATAACAAAAACTTTAGATTTGTCTACTTTTAGTTCATCCAGAACATTCCAACAGCTTTCGTATTTTATCTTAATGTTACAAGTATAACTTTGGCGGAGTTCATTACCTCAAGACAAATCCATATAATCTACAGTGACTGGCTTGAACCCACAGCAGAGCGCATAAATATTTGCCTGATCTTCTCCCAAGAATGATCAACCTAAAAGTGCTTGGTGTCACATGACGTCAGTTAGTACTACAGACTTTGGTAGCTGGAGTGCGGGTCAAAACAGTTTTTCAGCAGATGAACCAAATGATGCTTTAATAGTAGACCCCGAAACAAAGAATAGTGGTCGTCAAGCGTCCAGAAGAGTAGAAATACGTTGAAAAAGCACGAGCTATCGAGATAGCTGAGGCCAATCACAATTTTCGGCTGGCGAGCCAGTTACGAAAGCAGATTAACTCGAAGAAGAGATCAGCACGCAAATTCGTCATAGTTGCTTTTATTTATTTACATAGCGCGCGAAATAAACAAGTTTGTTAAGCGTTAATCCGGTACTGCACGATTGGTCAGCAATCGTGGTGATACTACTCTCCCTCTGCCAAACGTATTTCAATGATTATATCAGAATTTTCTAACTTTCAATTTATGCAAAAACACATACTCATTGAACTGAATAAGATCATTGAAGAAAGAATGGGCTCGCTGACGGAAGAAGTTGAAATTGCAACCAACGCAAGAATGAATCCGCTATACCTAATTGACCTGAAAGACGAATTAGAATCATTACGGTGGGTGACTAGAATCATCACATGGGTTTTGGATCGAGCTATCGATGGACGTCAGCTGCTTGGAGTAACCCATGAAAGACTAGAATTAGAAGACACTAAAAAATTTGAAAATATGATACACGATAAAATTCAAGAACTAGAGGTAGAGCTCGTAGATTCGGATTCTACTAGAGAAAAAGAAGTTATCAGAAATGAGATTGAAACTTTAAATTGTGTGTTGGGGCATCTTATCAATCTGAAACCTATCGGTAATAAAAGACAAGCTGTGGACATCACAACAATAACTAGCAAGCATATCGTCCAATAAAACAGCTAAATAAAATCCAAGATCTAGAAGAAATCAGCGCACAAATGCAAACATAGATATGATATTAATTTTGAGCTGGACTTTCTCGTTTTTGGATTCAACAGATCGGTATTTGGTTTTGCCATAAAAAAAACCTATCATTGGTAGAATGAATTGTATGAACAACGTAAGATGGACATTGAATCTGCCAAATCTGAATTATAAAATGATTGTGAAGAGTCTATGAGTTTATTTCCAGAAGAAGACGTTCTTACAAAAGAGATTGAGAGTTGGAGAGGTTTCACAGAGAAGCTTCCATCAGATGACGATAAGGTTGTCATGACCAAATTGCTAAATAGTTGCTATTGATATGCAGTGGCAATAAATAGCCACGATCATCCATTCCCTGCAGAACCTTTGATTATGTCTTTACTATTGACACAGCATAAGCTCATTAATCAATTAAGGTCGATGATGCATTCTAAGCGGACAGAAAATAGACTAATTCATCTTGACCTGTAAAATAATCCGAATGAGTTTCAAGATGACATGTAATCATTTTATAGTATATTCTTATGTAGAATTAGTTACTGAACTCATTGAATTGATTATACTACAGTGACAATGGGGCTATTTACACTGCTACTCACAGTTGTGGTTATTCTTGCAGTTATTGGGCTGGAATGGAAAAGCTTCTCATCGGGGGTTATTAGCGGATTTGAGACCATTTTGGATGTTGGCCAGCCTATAGTGAAAAATTTAACTCAAGAGGCTAAAGAGTATTTTAATAATCCGAATATGATAGCAGTATCTCTGGGTCAGTTTGAGCGGGATGCTAGAGAAGGTTGGTTATCTACACAAGTTGACCAGTTTGAAGATTAATGTATTTAGGTATGATTAAGCTCGTCTGCCTTTGTCTTTATGTCACGTCACAGAAGAATTATCGATACCAATATTGAGTATTTTAGCCCAGTATCTATTAATCATTTTCATAGATTCAAAGACATTATTCCAATATGAAGTTGAAAAATTAATTGAATTATATTTTAACTCTTCATTGAGTTGGTTTTGAATGTAATAATGTGTATTTGAGTAGCTATCGTCTATAATTGGCATTTGCATTAATTTTTGTGTATCTTCTCTTATGCCATTATTATTATTATTATTATTTGCATTATCAATACCCCTACAAAGAACATGAATTCTTTCATCGGTATTCATAGAACAAGAGGAGCATCTGAAACATAGCACATCATGGCATACATTACAGTATGAGTGTGGCATAAGATTTGCGCCACATCTTACACAGACAGTAGAACCCATAAATGTATATCTGTTGTTAGATCTTTTGTGTTTTTAGGATGAACATAATTAATAGACTAGTCTAATCTCTTTTGCTCAGAATCTTTTGAAAATTTTTATGGTGAGAGATATGATAAAATAACCATCTTGTGTGTGAGCATAAGATGACGCAAAATAAAGTCTTATGAGTATGAATCCACATAAACTATCTTAGAAGTCATTGGTCATAGCTTACATGAATAGTAGAGTCATACATTGGTGGCATAACTGTAGGCGGCTTTGGTGACCGGGGATTTGAGGCCCTCTATAAATATACGGTAGGACTTGCCGGGTAACGTCAGTTGAAATGTCTTACCTCTAAACATTTACGCGATGCTGGTATGATGGTATAGCCTAGCTATAAACGTATTGAATACACTATAAAGTGGGCCCAAGGGTTTCCGTGCCGTTACCGGTTCTTAAAACGGGTTCTAATATTCAGAAGATGTAACTTGAAGATAAACCTATTGCTGTCTTGCTGGTGATACAAGCCATTCAAACATATCCTGAAACACATATTCTTCCATTTGGCCATGTGAGGTTACCCATTGATTGGAAGGAGGAAATGAATGTCCAAGATCTGGATAGACAATAATTTGATGGTCAGGATGATTTACTTCTGTCAATCTTTGTTGCATTAGTAACGCTTGAGTATGAGAGGTAGGTAGTATATAATGGTCTTTTATCTTTAGCCGAAGGCCATATACCGAATAATATCACTAGCGATATCACGACGGGAGTTTGATACACCATAACTAGTAATGTGGTCCGAGGCATAGATTAGTCAAAAATCTGTTATTTATCTTCTGGTGTCATGTGATCGTAAGTTTACCTAGAACGGAAGGGAATTGTACACAGAAGTCAACTAAAGAAAGGATGTCGACAATTCGGCCACTGGATTTCATAATAGTAAAATGAGTGGCGATAAAGCACATGATAAACACATTTTCCAAGACAAAGACAAACTATTGGACGTTTGGAAAGATGAGCGAGGGAGTAGGGATAATGGTGTTGGTTTAATGTGGGAAAACATGAGATTTTATTCCGTATTAATACCCTCCATCATAACTGTATATACATTATTTCTCGGGTTGATAAATCAACCCTTGTTGACGGGTTACGCTTCGGGGTTCTTAAAGGTCTCTTGGGCATTTCCTTCAGCGATTATAGTAGTATCCGCATTTGGAATAATTGATCTGTATTGTAGATGGAATCGCATATTGGAAGAAATAGCCCATTTAAGGAAGGCCTAGACGACGATCTTCCTCTAGATAAAAAGGTCTTCAAGGAAGATAAGTATCTTTTTCAAAGATATATTGATGAAACCAAAGACATCCCTAGAAAAATATTTTCAAGTTTAATAAATTCAAGTTTAATATGTTCACGCGAATGACGATATTATATGCGGTCTTTGGAATCGTAGGATTTTTTCTATTATATTTTCGACCACTGGGTTAGTTGTAAGATAGATTCCATTCAATGTCAGAACATTAACGGCAATCTGAATGCATCAATGGTCATGAAGAAGAACGGTCCTTGGCTGCGGTTTACTATATTACGCAATACAGGTCGTCATTTAGAGATGCTGAAGCAGAATAAGGTAGGATTTCGGATAAAAAATAAAAAGATTGACTGACTAACCTACTTGATCAGCCAATCAGCCTGCTGCTAATGTTGAATTCTGACCTGCTGTTGTTGTGGTAGTAGAGGTCATATTGGAAGTAGTGGAGGTCACATTAGTTGCCGGCTCAGGCAAAACCTGCAGTGCCATTATGTGACCGTCGAAAGTCAGGTAATAGAGGAGGCCACCGAAGCCTGGAGACGATACTGCGCCAAGAGACATACCACTGAAGTAATCTGAGGCTGCAAGTAGGTCACCCGTGGCGGCATTTCGCCATTGTACTTGTTCTGTAAACGTAGGTGGAGGATTGTTTATCATTTGAGGGATGGTAGTACCGGGGTGTATATTTGAGCCGACTAGCGCTCGTTGGTCGGCCGCACCTATGAGAGTCAAGAAGGATAAGGTAGTCTGGTTGCCGGTCCATGCGAGCGACATATTGCCAGTAAGCGGGTCGTAGCTGAGGCCGGCTATCTTACCTACTCCTGCGTCCATCACATACATCATGTTGTTCTCAGGGTCAACGGCCGAGTTGGAAGGAATGTAACTCTGCTGCCCAGGCTCTATAGGAATAGGGTCAATCCTATTGAACTTGCTAGCATTGTCCTGCGAGACAGATACAACACTTAGCGAGACATTGGCAGGTGGATAGCCATTTGTAAAGTCAAAGACCCATTCGCCTGCAACCATGGGTGCAAGAGGACTTGTTTGTCCTGCTTGGGTTATCTGTGGAGGTTGCCAGCTATTGTCAAAAGTTATGTTCTCTCCATCCCATATATAGCGGAACATCGATGTTGAGTTGACCAAGTACGCATAGTCATTACCATTATACGTTGTGGCTGCAACACGTGACCCTAGATCCCCTGGAAGCTCAGCCCAGTCAAGTACTTCCCATGTCTGTGGGTCAACTACTACTATGACCGAGTTAGGTGAATTCTCTATGCCAGGGCATGGGACATTAAATGGATGTGCTCCATCAAGTGTACATCCTGGTGGTCTTGTCATGGATTTCATTACCATTGTACCATCTGCCCATGCGGCTATACCATTGAAGTTGGTATTGGATGGCAGACTATCACCGGTTGGCAACAAAAGTTGTGCCTCTACTGCTCCCGTACTAGCATTTAGTTTGTATAGATAGCTGTTGGCGATAACTGCAATGCTACCATCTTCAAGTACATCAAGACCCCCGATATAGTTCCAGACACCAGTCGGAGATGTTGTCGCATTCAGGTTAATTAAGTCAGTACGCCAGAGCTGTGTCAAATCTCCAACATTGAGTTTGGCAACAAATGGTCCGGATGGTTTTGGAACCGCATTTCCCCAGCCTCCACCGTAGACATACAGCTCATCTGTACCTCGAGTAACAGAAAAGATTGGACTGTAGTACTGTACAGGTGAAGCATAGGCATATACCTTATTAGGACTTGTAAGTGACCCTGTGAAGTGTGCACAGGGGTAGACATGTGTACGATCGCTGTCAGCTAACTCGGCTGGATTGACT